>JAFLDQ010000157.1 GCA_017302355.1 Dechloromonas sp. | reverse complement strand
GACGCTGACGTTCATCCAGCCGGCTCGACAAAAGTCGGTACCGCTGCTCAATATCGCCATCGGTAGATGCCATTGGCCCAGCATAGCTGTATTCGGCATATTGTTCAAGTTAATAATTAACGAGCACATATTGTCGAAATCGGCAGGCTGATTTGCCTGCGTACGAGCCGCGGATCATTCCGTTAACCAGAGGTCGTGGTAATTGACTTGCAGTGCCGGGGGTGGTTGCCAAAGGCGCTGAGCGCAGCGATGGATGGTCACGCCGGAGCGAGCGCGGTATGCTTCGCACTTTGCGTCCGGGACGCGGAGTGGTTGCGGCAACGGAGCGGGAGCCGCAGTCGAGGAGGCCAGGAGAAGAGATGAGCAGACAGATTGTCGTGTGCCTGGACGGCACATGGAACAACCCGGGCGAGCAGACCAACGTCTACCGGCTGTTCGGACTGTTGCCTGGCGAAGAGCAGCGGGTCGAGGAAAGCGGACCGATCCGCTCGTATCTCGTCCGCCGCAGCGACGAGGTGCTCGGCTATTATCTGCAGGGGATCGGCAGGGGCGGCCGTCTGCACGGCCTGCTCGGACGCACGCACGGGATTACTCTGCACGACCGCGTGATCGACGCCTATCTGCTGGTTTCCCAGGTCTACCGGCGCGGCGACAAGATCTGGATCTTCGGCTTCTCGCGCGGGGCCTGGGCGGCGCGAACGCTTGGCGCCTTCATCGCGCGCTCTGGCCTGATACCCGCTCCCGAGGCAGACGACGACGACTCGGCCGACAACGCCGAGAGAATCTGGCTTAAGTACAAGGAAGGCCACGGACTCAAGCGCGGCCCTCGCTTCTGGCGGTACCACGACGAGTCGCCGATCCGCCTGATCGGCGTCTGGGACACCGTCGGGGAGAACGGGGTACCCGAATTCAACGGGCTTCGCCTCGTCGACCGGGAGGAGCTGGGGCTGATGCGGTTCAGCGACCGCGAACTCAGTCCACGAGTCGAGCACGGACGCCAGGCACTGGCGATCGACGAGGAACGCGCCGATTTCGTCCCGGCCCTGTGGGCCGGACGCAAAGGCGTCCGGCAGGTGTGGTTCGCGGGGGCTCATGCCGACATCGGCGGCGGATACGAGCGCGGGGGTCTCTCGGACGTCGCGCTCGAATGGATGATCGGCGAGGTGAACGCCCTCGACGCCGGGCTCAGGCTGATGCCGGACCAGATCGACGCACCGCTCGAACCCGACCGCTTCGCGGACCGCCACGAGGAAACACGCGGACCGATCTGGAGATCGCGCCCGAAGAAGGAACGCCGCATCCCCGAGGAAGCAGAGTTGCACGAAAGCGTCCTCCATCGGCTGCGCGAACGCCCCGACTATCGGCCGAAAGCGCTCGAGCGCCTTCCGGCCTGCGCCGACTTCTTTCAGGAGAACAATCTCCAGTTCGACGAGCAACTGCAACCAGAGCGCGAGGAACTGCCGTTCCGCAAGCTGCCGGTCGACGGCACGACGAGATTCCCGGTCCATGCCGACAAATGGTGGAACGCTTCGGGAATCGAAGTGGACGCCGGCGAAAGGTATCGCATCGCGGCCAGCGGGACGTGGCTCGACCGGGACGTTCCGGCAAGTGCCGACGGCTACGAATCGGATGGCTGGCTTCAGCACCTGACCGAGGGAAGCAGGAGGCTCGAAGGGCGACCGTGGTTGTCGCTGGTCGCCGCCGTCCATCCGCTGCCCGATCTCGAAGCCAGCAATCCCGCTTCGGAAAACATGCTCACGGGCCTGGTCGAGAGCGCGATCAGCGGGGTCGCACGGATCGACGACGAGAGTAGCCTGATCGCCACCCCTGACGGCTGCGAAATCGAGATCATCGAGCCGGGTTTCCTGTATTTCTTCGCCAACGACTCGGCGTTCGCCTACGCGGACCACCGGGGCTTCCTGAACGTTGCGGTGACCCGGCTGCCATTGTCTCCAGGAGTGGAACAATGGTCGGCTGCGGCGTCGGACGCGGTTCCCGGGAGCTTCGAAGTGAAGCTCTACTTCGCTCCGGGGACCAGTTCGCTGGCCACGCACATCGCGCTGCGCGAGGCCGGCCTCGATTTCGACCTCATCCGCGTCGACCTCCGTGAAAACCGCCTTGCCGACGGGAGCGACTTCCGGGCGATCAACCCGAAAGGCTACGTGCCTGCGCTCGAACTCGAAGACGGCAGCGTGCTCACCGAAGTCCCGGCGATCGTCCAGTACATCGCCGACCGGGTGCCCGAGAGCGGGCTCGCGCCACAGCCGTTCACTCGCGAGCGTTACCGCCTCCAGGAGTGGCTCGCCTTCACCAGTTCGGAACTGCACAAGCGCTTCATTCCGCTGCTCTCCCCCGAAACGCCCGACTCCTATGCTCATCGGATCAGGGACGATCTCGCCGCCCGGCTCGGCTATGTCGCCGCATCGCTCGGGGAGCGCGATTACCTGGTCGGCGAGCGGTTCACGGTGGCCGATGCCTACCTGTTTGCCGTACTCGCCTGGAGCGACGCAGCCGACCTCGATCTCGGCCGCTGGCCGGTGCTCACCGCTTTCCTGGACCGGGTCGGCAATCGCCAGAGCGTTCGTGAGGCGCGCGCCGCCGAGGACTGACGATGTCGCGTCTTGCAGCCCCGCAAGTCGCCGCGCGCCGTGCAGCGTGCCGCAACCAGGAGGCAGGCGGGTGAACCGCGCCCCGCACTGACCGCAGCCCTTGGGCCGTGTTTCCGACGTTCCTGCGACTCGGCCTGAGCCCGTTCGGTGGTCCGGTCGAGGATAGGAAATTCAATCGCAATCCGCGAAGCCTCTTCGGACCTGCGCCACGCCGTCAGCCGCGAACTTGCGTGCAATCGTTCCTTGGGTCCTGCAACATTCGCTGTCCTGCCATGCTCGATGCCTGAAAGGCGCTGCCTTTGGCCATTTTCTCTGGTGCTCGGCGGATTTTTTCGCAGGCCAGGGTGCGAGGAAGGGCCAGCAACGGGTGGTTTCTCGGTCGTCGTTTGATGGCATGGGGTTCGCTGCGTCCGGGTCGAACGGGCAGTCGCAACAGACGGATGCCGTCGAGCAGATGCGCGGTCATGGTTTTGACACTGACGCCGACGGCAAGGCGAAGCCGCTGTTAAAAATGGAGGATGTTCGCACGGCCACGGCGAACAAGGCGGCGCGTTCGGCAGGATGACGCCCCAGTCGGGACGGAGACTGTTCTGCTGACTGGCCCGGCAATCCGGATCGCCGTCCCGGCGAACGCGGGACCGAGGCGGCGGGTGGATCCCCGCTTCGCCCGCAGCGAAGCGGAACAGCGGTGTGTCGACGGGAATGAACAAGGCTGGGGGTCATGCTTGCTGGTTCAATTCTTGGTGATTTCACCTAAATGTTGGCTTGCAGCCCTGAGTGATTTCGTCTATCATTAAAACGAACGTATGAATTAACCTTTCGCGAAGCAGGCAGGGCCGATGCCAGAAGTCCGCAATATCGATACCCGCGAGCGCATTCTCGATGCGGCCGAGCGCCTGTTCATGGCGTACGGTTACGAGGGAACGTCGATGCGCCAGATCACCGGCGACGCGGCGGTGAATCTGGCTGCCGTCAATTACCACTTCGGGTCCAAGGAGTCGCTGATGCAGGAGGTGTTCCGGCGCCGCCTGGACTGGCTCAACGACGAGCGGCTGCGCGTTCTCGACGAGATGGAGGGGGCGGCGGCGGGCAAGCCGCTGAAGCCCTCGCAGATCGTCGACGGCTTCTTCGGGACGTTGCTGCGCCTGGCCGACGACGACCGGCGCGGCGGCATCGTCTTCCTGCGCCTCCTCGGGCGCACACACGCCGAGCCGTCGGAATTCATCCGCACCTTCATCGCCGACGAGTACGCCGCGGTCATGGAGCGCTACCAACAGGCCCTGTTCCGGGCATTGCCGGGTGTGCCGCGGGCAGAGATCGTCTGGCGCTTCCACTTCATGCTCGGCGCAACGTCCTACGCGATTGCCGGCACCGATGCGCTGCGCCTGGTCGCCGATTGGAAAATCGAGGATGCGGATACGGTCGACCGCAACGACCGCCTGGTTCCCCGCTTGATGTCGTTCCTGCTGGGCGGTCTGCGCGCTCCGTTGCCCCGGTTCGAGGCGGCGGCCGGCGATGCGGACTCGAGGGCAGCATAAGAATCTTTTCAGTTTCATAGGAGGCAACAGCATGTCATATTCGATCTTTCTCTTGCTGGGGGCGCTGGCGCTTGCGGCCGTGGCCGCCCTGATCCTGGTCCGTCCGCTGCGGCGCGCCGTCATCAGCCGTCCGCTCTTTGCGACCTATCGCAAGGTTCTGCCGCAGATGTCGGAAACCGAGCGCGATGCGCTCGAAGCCGGCACCGTCTGGTGGGAAGGCGAGCTGTTCCGCGGCAAGCCCGACTGGAAGAAGCTGCACGCCTATCCGAAACCGGCGCTGACCGCGGCCGAGCAGTCGTTCATGGACAACGAGGTCGAGGCAGCCTGCCGTCTGGTGGACGACTGGAAGGTGACCCACGAACTCTACGACCTGCCCAATGAAGCCTGGCGCTACATCAAGGACAAGGGCTTCCTCGGCATGATCATTCCGAAGAAGTACGGCGGCCTGGAGTTTTCCGCCTACGCCCATTCGCAGGTGGTGACCAAGCTGTCGACGCGCTCCTCCGCGCTGTCGGTGTCGGTCATGGTGCCCAACTCGCTCGGCCCGGCCGAACTGCTGCTGCATTACGGCACGGAGGCGCAGAAAAATCACTACCTGCCACGCCTGGCCAAGGGCATCGAGATTCCCGCCTTTGCCTTGACCAGCCCGTGGGCGGGTTCCGATGCCGCCTCGATTCCGGATGCCGGCGTCGTCTGCAAGGGCATGTATCAGGGCAAGGAAGTGCTGGGTGTCCGGGTTTCGTTCGACAAGCGTTACATCACGCTGGCGCCGGTGTGCACCGTTTTCGGCCTGGCCTTCCATCTCTACGATCCGGATGGCCTGCTCGGCGACAAGAAGCATGTCGGTATCACCTGTGCATTGGTGCCCTATGACCACCCCGGCGTCGATACCGGCCGCCGCCATTTCCCGCTCAACGCCATGTTCATGAACGGGCCGGTGCGTGGCACAGATGTCTTCATGCCGCTCGATTTCATCATCGGCGGGCCGAAGATGGCCGGTCAGGGCTGGCGCATGCTGATGGAGTGTCTGGCTGCCGGCCGTTCGATCTCGCTGCCCTCGTCGAATACCGGCATGGCGCAGATGACGGCGCGTGCCGTCGGCGGTTATGCCCGTGTCCGTTCGCAGTTCAAGATGGCCGTCGGCAAGTTCGAGGGCGTTGAGGAAGCACTGACCCGCATCGGTGCCTACACCTACATGATGGATGCCGTGCGGACGATGACCGCCGGGGCCGTCGATCTTGGCGAAAAGCCATCGGTAGTCTCCGCCATCGCCAAGTACCACGTCACCGAGCGCGCGCGTCAGGTGGTCAACGACGGCATGGACGTCATCGGCGGCAAGGGCATCTGTCTTGGCCCGTCGAACTTCATGGGCCGCGCTTACCAGCAGGTGCCGATCGGCATCACCGTCGAAGGCGCAAACATCCTCACCCGCTCGCTGATCATCTTCGGGCAGGGCGCCATCCGCTGCCATCCCTTCCTGTTGCCGGAAATGCAGGCGGCGCAGAACCCGGATACCCGCAAAGGCCTGGTCGATTTTGACAAGGCGCTGTTCGGCCACGTCGGCTTCACCATCAAGAACGGCTTCCGCGCCCTGTGGCTGGGTATGACCGGCTCGCACTTCGCGTCGGTCAATGTCGATACCGCACCGGAAATGCGCCGTTACTACCAGCAACTGACGCGCTTCTCGGCTGCCTTTGCCTTCATGGCCGATATCTCGCTGCTGGTACTCGGCGGCAGCGTCAAACGCCGCGAAAAGCTCTCGGCACGTCTCGGCGACATCCTCGCCCAGATGTACCTGATCTCCTGCACCCTCAAGCGCTACGAGGCCGAAGGCCGGCGCGAGGCGGACGCGCCGCTCGCCCACTGGGCGATCTGGGATGCGATGTACAAGGCCCAGCAGGCATTCGACGGCGTCATTGCCAATTTCCCGGTGCGCTTCATTGCCGCTTTCCTGCATCGCTCGATCTTCCCGTGGGGCCATCCGTATGTCGTGCCATCCGACGAGGTCGGTCATCAGGTGGCCAAGCTGCTGATCGCACCATCGGCAACCCGCGACCGCCTGACGGCCGAGTGCTTCGTGCCGATGACCGAAAGCGAACCGGTCGGCGCCATCGAGCTGGCGCTGCAGGCGACTCTGGAAGCCGAGGCGATCGAGGCGAAGATCCGCGCTGCCGAGAAGGAGGGGCGTTTCGAGAACAACCCGCAGGCCAATGTTCGCGATATCGCCACCGTTGCCGCCGAACTGGGGGTGATTACCGCGGCCGAAGCCGAGACCATGCGTCGTCGCAATCATTTGCGCGACATCGTGGTGCGTGTCGATGACTTCCCGTTCGACTATAACGTCGCCACCGCCAACAAACCTGCCGAATGCCGGATGGCGGCTTGAGGCAAGGCTGATTCACGAAATTCGTCGTGCCTGCGCCAGCGGGCATGACGGTCTCGAACGATCTGCGGTGAACGGTAAAAAAACGATGAAAACGATTTATGTAGTCGACGGCGCACGCACGCCGTTCTTGAAAGCACAGAAAGGGCCGGGGCCGTTTGCGGCCTCCGATCTGGCCACCCAGGCCGGTCGAGCCTTGCTGCTGCGCCAGCCCTTTGCGCCGACTGACCTCGACGAGGTTATCCTCGGCTGCGCTGCGCCGTCGCCGGACGAAACCAACATCGGCCGCATGGTCGCGCTGCGTCTTGGTTGCGGCAAGAAGGTGCCGGGCTGGACGGTGATGCGCAACTGCGCGTCCGGCATGCAGGCGATCGACTCGGCGATCGCGCAGATCCGCACCGGTCGCTCGGACCTGGTGCTCGCCGGCGGCGTCGATGCGCTGTCCCGAGCGCCGCTGCTGTTCGGCGACGCGATGGTGCTGTGGCTCGCCAACTGGTACGCCGCCAAGTCGGTCGGCCAGCGCGCGGCGTTGCTGGCGACGTTCCGGCCCGCCTACCTCGCGCCGGTGATCGGGCTGATGAAGGGACTCACCGATCCGATCGTGGGTCTGCTGATGGGGCAGACCGCCGAGAACCTCGCGTACCGGTTCGGGATCACGCGCGCGCAGATGGACGCGTACGCCGCGCAGAGCCATGCGCGCGTCCTGGCGGCTCAGCGGCAGGGGCGATTCGCGCGCGAGGTGGTACCGCTCTACGACCCGGCGGGCAGGCTCCATGCGGCCGACGACGGGGTACGTGAGGACTCGACACCGGAGAATCTGGCGAAGCTCAGGCCGTTCTTCGACCGGAAGTACGGCAACGTGACCGCCGGCAACAGCTCGCAGGTCACCGACGGCGCCGCCTGGGTCGTCGTCGCTTCGGAGCGCGCGGTCGAGAAGCACAAGCTCGTCCCGCGCGGGCGCATCGTCGACAGCCAGTGGGCGGGCCTCGACCCGGCGCAGATGGGCCTGGGACCGGTGCACGCGGCGACACCGATCCTGCAACGCCACGGACTCGGACTGAACGACCTGGACGCCTGGGAGATCAACGAGGCGTTCGCCGCGCAGGTGATCGCGTGCCTGCGTGCCTGGGAGAGCGACGACTATTGCCGCACCGAACTCGGGCTGGAGGGCGCCATGGGGACGCTCGACACGGAGAAGCTCAACGTCGACGGCGGGGCGATCGCGCTCGGCCATCCGGTCGGCGCCTCCGGCGCGCGCATCGTGTTGCACCTGCTGCACATCCTGCGTCGCGAAAACAAACAGCGCGGCATCGCCACCATTTGCATCGGTGGCGGTCAGGGCGGCGCCGTGCTGGTGGAGGCTGTGTGATGACTTACAGACACTGGAAACTCGAACGCGAGACAGGTGACCCAAATGCGGGCGTGGCCTGGGCCATCCTCGATACCGCCGATTCGTCGACCAACACCCTGGGCGCGGCGGTGATGGAGGAACTCAACCTGATCCTCGACGAATGCGAAAAGGACCCGCCCAAGGGACTGATCTTCCCGTCCGCCAAGG
>JAFLDQ010000156.1 GCA_017302355.1 Dechloromonas sp. | reverse complement strand
GTCTTGTTGGCGACGTGGCAGTCGTGCGCGATGTGCACGTAGGCCATGATCCAGTTGTCGTCGCCGACGCGGGTCACCCCGCCGCCCTGTACGGTGCCCGCATTGAAGGTGCAGAACTCGCGGATGGTGTTGCGGTCGCCGATTTCCAGCCGCGTCGGCTCGCCGGCATATTTCTTGTCCTGCGGCACCTCGCCCAGCGAGCAGAACTGGAAGATGTGGTTGTCGCGCCCGATGCGGGTGTGGCCCTTGATGACGACATGCGGACCGACGATGGTGTGGTCGCCGATCTCGACATGCGGACCGATGATCGAATAGGGGCCGACCCGCACGTTGGCGCCGATCCGGGCGCCCGGATCGACGATCGCCGTGGCGTGGATCATCTCAGACATCCTTCTTGGCGCAGATCAGGCGGGCCTCCGCCGCCAGCTCGCCATCGACGCGCGCCTCGGCCTTGAGCTTGAGCACGTTGCGCAGCCAGCGCTCGATCTCGACGTGCAGGTGGAGCTGGTCGCCTGGCATCACCTGGCGTTTGAAGCGTGCTTCGTCAATCCCGGCGAACATGAAGAGCGAACCCGGCGTCGGCTTTTCTCCGGCCGTCTTGAAGGCAAGGATGCCCGCCGCCTGGGCAAGGGCTTCCATGATCAGCACGCCGGGCATCACCGGATGATGCGGAAAATGCCCGGTGAAATGCGGCTCGTTGAAGGTGACATTCTTGTAGGCATGGATGCGCTTGCCCGGTTCCAGCGACACCACCCGGTCCACCAGCAGGAACGGGTAACGGTGCGGCAGGTGTTCCATGATCTCTTTGATTTCCATTGAATCAATCATTTGCGTTCATCTCTTTCAGTTTTTTCTCAAGTTCTGAAACACGCTCCGCGAGGTGCGACAGGCGACGGATATGGGCGGCGTTGCGCACCCATTGGTCGTGGCTGTCGATCGGGAAGACGCTGGTATAGAGGCCCGGCCGGGTGATGTTCTTCATCACCAGCGAGCCACCGGAAATAGTCGTTCCCGGCGCCAGCGTGACGTGGCCCGAGATCATCCCGGCGCCGCCGACGATGCAGCGTTCGCCGAGGGTCACGCTGCCGGCGATCCCGGTGCACCCGGCGAGCACGCTGCAGGCGCCAATGTTGCAGTTGTGCGCGACCTGGACCAAGTTATCGATCTTGCAGCCGTCGCCGATCACCGTGTCGTCGAGGGCGCCGCGGTCGACCGTCGTATTGGCGCCGATTTCGACATCGTCGCCGATGGCGACGCCACCGAGCTGCGGAATCTTGATCCACTGCCCGCCCTCCGGCGCGAACCCGAAGCCGTCGGCGCCGATCACCGCGCCGGAATGCAGGATGGCGCGCTTGCCGATGCGGCACCCGTGGTAGATGGTGACATTCGGATAGAGCAGACCGCCATCGCCGATGCCGACCCCGTCGCCGATCACGCACCCGGCGTGGATCACCACGTTCTCACCGAGCGTCACGCCGCGGCCGATGCTCACGTGCGGACCGACCGCCGCGCTCGCCGGCAGCGGCGAACCGCTCGCGGCCGAGGGATGGACGCCGGCGAACCCGGCCCGCTCCGGGTTGAGCAGGCCGGCGACGCGCGCGTAGTAGGCGTAGGGGTTGCCGGTGACGATGCGCGGCCCGGCAAAATCATCGGCGAAGGCGGGGGCGACGATGACCGCGGCCGCCTTGGTCATCTGCAACTGGTTCCGGTATTTGCGGTTGGACAGGAAGGCGATATCCCCGGCCTCCGCGGAAGCCAGGGTGGCAACACGGAGAATCGCGGTTTGCCCGTCCCCAAGCACATCGCCGCCCAGTTGGGCGGCGATGTCGGAGAGTTTCAGAATGACCCCGCCCTGCCGGGTCATCACTTGCCTTCGGCCAGCGCCTTGATCACGCGTTCGGTGATGTCGAGTCGCGGACTCACCCAGACCACGTCCTGAAGGATCAGATCGAACTTTTCCGCGTCGGCGATCTGCTTGATCGCCTTGTTGGCCTTCTCGATCACCGCCGCGTTTTCCTCGTTCTGGCGCAGGTTCAGGTCTTCGCGGAATTCGCGCTGGCGGCGCTGGAACTCGCGGGAAAGGTCGGCGAACTCCTTCTCCTTTGCCCGGCGTTCCGATTCGCTCATCGTGACGGCGTTCTTCTCCAGGCCTTCCTGCAGATCCTTGAGCTGCTTGGCCATGCGCTGCAGATCCTGATCGCGCTTGCCGAACTCTCCTTCGAGCTTCTTGCCCGCCTTCTGCGCCGCCGGGGCGTCACGGAAGATGCGCTGCGTATTGACGTAGCCAATCTTCAGTTCGGCGACAGCCTCGCCGGCAAAGAACACGGCAGCAAAGAAGGATGCGAATACTAGCGACTTGGCTTTCAACATGACACTCCTGAATCAAAAGTTTGTACCCAACTGGAACTGGAAGCGCTCGATCTTGTCGTACGGCCCTTCGTTGAACGGGAGGGCGTAGCTGAACTTGAGCGGTCCCATCGGCGAGATCCAGGCGAAGGAAAGGCCGGTGGAATAGCGCAGGCCGAGATCCAGGCCGGGAAGCGAAGTCCCATCCCCGTCTCCGCTGGCATAGACCTGGCCGACATCGAAGAACCATCCCAGCCGGACGCTCTTTTCCATGCCCGGAACGCCCCACAGCAGCTCGGCCTGGCCGATCACCCGCTCCTTGCCGCCAATCGCGTAGGTATCGGTGCTGACCGCGGGATTCCAGGTCTGCGGCCCGAGGCTGCCGGCCTTGAAACCGCGCACCGAATTGACGCCGCCGGCATAGAAGTTCTTGTAGAAGGGCAGGTTTGTCGTGCTGCCGTAGCTGTCGGCATAGCCGACCTCGCCATTCAGCATCAGCGTGAACGACTTGGACAGCGCGATGTAGCGCTGCAGCTGGTACGAAGCCCGGTAGAAGGTCAGGTCGCCACCGGGAACCGCCACTTCCAGAGCCGCCTTCTGATACCAGCCGGTTGTCGGGAAGAGCATGCTGTCCTTGCCGTCGCTCACCCAGGCTGCCGTTACCGGAATGGTCCAGTTGCTCGCGGTCGGGTTGGCGGGGGTGCCGCCGGATTGCTCGACGAATTCAATGATCTGGGGAGAACTCGTGTAGAAGGCGGTGATTTCCGTGTTGTCGACGCCGAATCCGAAACTCAGGGCCTGCTTCTCGCCGATCGGAAAACCAAAGCGCACCGCCCCGCCGTACGACGTGGACTTGTACGGGGTGACCGACGTCGAAGTCGAATCCACCTTGCGGTAATAGACGTCGAAGCCCTGGCTGATCCCGTCCACCGTGAAATACGGGTTGGTATAGGAGAACGAATAGACGGTGTTGATCTTGCCGGTATTGACGGCAAAGGCGACGTTGTTGCCGCTGCCGAGGAAGTTGTTCTGGGATACCGAGGCGGACAGGACCAGCTTTTCCGTGCTGGAATAGCCGGCGCCCGCCATCAGGTTGCCGGTCGGCTTCTCGACGACATTGACATTGACATCGACCTGATCCGCGGTTCCCGGCACCGCCGGCGTTTCGGTCGTCGTCGATTCGAAATAGCCAAGCCGGTCGAGACGGGTTTTCGAGACGGTGACCCGCTCGGCGTCGTACCAGCCGCCTTCCATCTGGCGCAGTTCACGGCGGATGACCTCGTCCCGCGTCCTGGTATTGCCGGTGACGTTGATCCGCCGGACATAGACCCGCTTGCCCGGATCGATGAAGATGGTGAACGCGACCTGGTGCTTTTCCTTGTCGATCTCGGGAGCCGCGTTGACGTTGGCGAAGGCATAACCCTCTTTGCCAAGCCGCTCGCCGATGGCCTTGGTCGTGTCGTTGAGGCGCTCGCGGGAGAAGGCGTCGCCCGCCTTGATGAAGACCAGTTTGTCGAGTTCCTCTTCGCTGATCGCGAAATCGCCGGCCAGCTTGACCGAGGAAACCTGGTAGCGCGCCCCTTCGCTGACGTTGATCGTGATGAAGACGTCGGTCTTTTCGGGCGATATCGAAACCTGCGTCGAATCGACCGCAAACTCGAGGAAGCCGCGATTCATGTAGAACGACTTCAGCTTCTCGAGGTCGGCCCCCAGCTTCTGCCGGGAATACTGGTCGTTCTTCGTGTACCAGGTGATCCAGCCGGGCGTCGTCAGCGTGAACTGGCTGACCAGTTCCTTCTCGCTGAACTCCTTGGCGCCGACGATGTTGATCTGCCTGATCTTGGCGGAAGCGCCCTCCTCGACATTGAAGTTGATCCCGACCCGGTTGCGCTCGAGCGGCGTCACCGTCGTCGTGATGTTCACCGCGTACTTGCCGCGGGTCAGGTACTGGCGCTTCAACTCCTGTTCGGCCTTGTCCAGCTGCGCGCGATCGAAGATCCGCCCGTCGGCGATGCCGATCTCCTTGAGCGCCTTGAGAATGGCATCCTTGTCGAATTCCTTCAGCCCGACGAAATCGATCTGCGCGATCGCCGGGCGCTCCTGGACGACGACGACCATGACGTTGCCTTCGGCCTCGATGCGGACATCCTTGAAGAACCCCGTCGCATACAATGCCTTGATCGCCTGGGCGGCCTTTTCCTCGGTCAGCGTGTCGCCGACCTTGAGCGGAAGGTAGCTGAAGATCGTTCCCGCTTCGGTGCGCTGGATCCCCTCGACGCGAATGTCCTGCACGGTGAACGACTCGAATGCCGTGGCAGGCAGCGCGAACAGGCCGGCAACCAGAAGGGAGAGCAGGGATTTCTTCATCATTCAGCCGGAAAACAGACGGTTCAGGTCGTTGAAAAAGGCGAAAGCCATCACGACGAAAAGAATGGAAAGCCCGATCTGCTGGGCGATCTCCATGGCCCGCTCGGAAAGGGGCCTGCGTCTGACGACTTCGATCATATGATACATCAAATGCCCGCCGTCCAGAACCGGGATCGGGAGCAGGTTGAGAACCCCGAGGCTGAGGCTGATCAGGGCCATGAACTTCAGGTAATGGTCCACGCCCAGGCGCGCCGACTGGCCCGCGTAGTCGGCGATCGTCACCGGCCCCGAGAGATTGCGCCACGAGACCTCGCCGGTGACCATCTTGCCGAGCATCACCAGGCTGAACAGCGACTTGTCCCAGGTTTCCGCAACCGCCTTGCCGCCCGCCGCCAGGAATCCGTAACGCACGAATGTCCTGACTTCGCGGCTGGCATCCGGACTCCCGGCCACCGCGACGCCAATCCGGCCGATCCGTTTGCCACGCTCGGAAATGGCCTGCGGGACGACGTCGACCGCAACAGCCGCCCCGTTCCGCGCCAGGTCGATGCGCACCGGGCGTTCGGCGGAGCCGCGCACCTGCAGCACGAAATCGTGCCAGTTGCCCACCTCCACTCCGTCCACGGCGAGTATCGTGTCGCCGCTGCGGATCCCGGCGGCCTCGCCCGGGCTGCCGGGCATCACCTTGCCGACAACCGGCGGCAGGTTCGGGCGGAAGAACCTGATCCCCAGACGCTCCAGCGCGTCGCCTTCCCATCCCTCGTCGCCCGCGGCCTGCAACGGCAGGCGGCGGATCGCGATCTCGCGCTGCTCGTTGATCACCTCCAGATCGGCGCTTTCCTGACTGGTCGCCTTCTGCAGCAAGGTCCAGCGCAGGTCATTCCAGGTAGCCACCGCGTGTCCATCGATCGCCCGCACCTGTTCGCCATTGACGACGCCGGCGATGGCGGCCGGCGACGCTGCCGGCGGCGTCCCGAGGATCGGCAACAGTTCCTCGCTGCCGTGCATGAAGACTGCCCAGTACAGGACGATGGCCAGAAGGAAATTGGCGGCCGGTCCCGCAGCGACGATCAGGCTGCGCTTGGCCACCGACTGACGATTGAAGGCGCGCTCGCGTTCCTCGGGGGCAACCTCGCCCTCGCGCTCGTCAAGCATCTTGACATAGCCACCCAGCGGAAAGCTGCCGATCGCCCACTCGGTGCCGTCCTTCCCGAGACGGCGCTGCCACAGCGGATGACCGAAACCGACGGAGAAGCGCAGCACCCGGACGCCGCACCAGCGTGCCACCATGTAGTGGCCGAACTCGTGCACGACGATCAGCACGCCGAGGACGACGATGAAAGCCAGCAGATAGAACGGAATTTCGCTCACGTGGCGGCGGCTTCCATGACCAGGCTCGCGGCAATCCGGCGCGCTTCGGCATCCGCCGCCAGCACGTCGGCCAGGCTGCCCTCGGGACCCGCGGGCACGGCCGCCAGCGTCTCCTCGATCAACCGGGGAATGCCGGGAAACGGCAGGCGCCGGTCGAGAAAGGAGGCAACCGCCACCTCGTTAGCGGCATTGAGGATGGCCGGAGCCGTTCCGCCCGCGCGCAGCGCCGCGTAGGCCAGCGGCAGGCAGGGGAAGCGGTCGGGATCGGGGGCTTCGAAGTCCAGCCTTGCCACCGCGAGCAGGTCGAGCGCCGGCACGCCGGCGTCGATGCGCTCGGGATAGGCCAGCGCGCAGGCGATCGGCGTGCGCATGTCGGGATTCCCCAACTGGGCAAGGACCGAGCCATCGACGTATTCCACCAGCGAGTGGATCACGCTCTGCGGATGGACGACCACCTGGATCTGCTCGGGAGGGCAGCCGAACAGCCAGTGCGCCTCGATCACCTCGAGACCCTTGTTCATCATCGTCGCCGAGTCCACCGAGATCTTCCGCCCCATCACCCAGTTCGGATGGGCGCATGCCGCCTCCGGCGTCACCTCGCCGAGACCGGCGCTCGCCAGGGTGCGAAACGGCCCGCCCGACGCCGTCAGCAGTATCCGGCGCACGCCACAAGCCGAGATTCCACGTGAAATATCGGATGGAAGTGATTGAAAAATCGCATTATGTTCACTGTCGACCGGAAGCAGAAGCGCACGATGTTGGCGTACCGCCCGCATGAACAGCTCGCCGGCCATGACCAGCACTTCCTTGTTGGCCAGCAGGATCTTCTTGCCCGCCCGCACTGCGGCCAGCGCCGGTTCGAGTCCCGCAGCGCCGACAATGGCCGCCATCACCGTATCGACCTCGGGATGGGCCGCCATCTCGCACAGCGCGTCGACCCCGTGGCGCACCGTGGTCGCCAGGTCGGCATGGCGGCAGCGCAGCGCGAGCTCGTCCGCCAGCGCCGCATCGCGCACGACGGCGAACTTCGGGGCAAACTCGCGAATCTGCCCGAAAAGCCTGTCGACCTGGCTGTTCGCGCACAGCGCGAAGACCGCGAAACGCTCGCGGTGACGACGGATCACGTCCAGCGTATTGACCCCGATCGAACCGGTCGCGCCGAGAACCGTGACGCTCTGGCGATTCACCCCTGACCCCGTAGCAGAAGCCAGAGAAGCGCCACCACGGGCAGCGTCGAGGTCAGGCTGTCGATGCGGTCGAGCACGCCGCCGTGCCCGGGCAGCACGTTGCTGCTGTCCTTGATTCCGGCCTGCCGCTTGAGCATCGACTCGAACAGGTCGCCGGCGACGCTGACCGCCGTGACGCCGAGCAGGCACAGCACCCACAACGGGAGACCGACGGGCGCAAAGGCAAAGGCGAGGCGCAGGGCGATGCCGTAGAGGACGACGCCAACGGCGGCGCCGATGGCCCCTTCCCAGGTCTTCCCCGGACTGATCGACGGGGCCAGCTTGCGCTTGCCGAAGGCCCTTCCCGAGAAATAGGCCGCGATGTCGGCCATCCAGACGACGGCAAGGACAGCCAGCAGGGCGCCCGGACCCGGAATCCTGAGCTGGACCAGAGCGAGCCAGGCCGGGAAAAGGACCACGAAGCCCGTCAGAACGCCCGGCAAGCCGTCCGGCAGGCGCCATTTCGCCCGCAACCAGCACGGTACGAGCACGCCCCAGAAACCCGCCGCCACCAGGTAGACCGCGATCACCCATGCCGATGACACCTCTTCCGCCGACCCGCCGGCTCCCATTGCCGCCGGGGCCAGCAGCAGGACTGCCGCGCAGAAAGCCGCGAGCGCCGCCCCGAGGAGGAGCCGTCGCCGATCGCCCAGACCGAGCAGGCCGCCCCATTCCCAGCCGGCGACACCGATGAACGCCGCCGCCAGCAGCGCCCAGTACGCCTGCGGCAGCAGGAACAGGCCAGGCAGCAGCAAGGCGACCAGGACCAGCGCCGTGATGACGCGGGTCCTAAGCACCGGACTCGTCGCCGACAAGCTGCGCGCTGGTCCGCCCGAAACGCCGCTCGCGCTTCTGGTAGGAGGCAATCGCCTGGTCGAACCGGGCACGGTCGAATTCCGGCCACAGGGTTCCCGTGAAATGGAGTTCCGT
>JAFLDQ010000155.1 GCA_017302355.1 Dechloromonas sp. | reverse complement strand
CGACGCGAAGCTGGCCATCTCATTGAGAAAGCCCGCCGCCGCCCGCACCAGCGGCCAGGCCAGCGCGGCGCCGGTGCCTTCGCCAAGACGTAACCCAAGGTCGAGCAGCGGTTCGACGCCCAGCGCCTGCAACTGCGCCGCGTGGCCCGGCTCGGCCGAGCGGTGGCAGAAGATGCAGTAGTCGAGCAGCGCCGGGGCCATTCGCGCCGCGATCAGGGCCGCCGAGCCGACGATGAAGCCATCGATCAGCAGGGTCATCCTCGCCTCCGCCGCGCCGAGCATGGCGCCGACCATCATGGCGATCTCGAAGCCGCCGAATTCGGCCAGCACCTTCAACGGATCGTCGTTGCCGCCCGTGCCGCGGTAGCGCGTCAGCGCCTGTTCAAGCAGCGCCCGCTTGCGCGCCAGCCCGGCATCGTCCAGCCCGGCGCCGCGCCCGATGCAATCGACGAGCGGCGTGCCGGTCAGGCAATGGGTGAGCAGCGCGGCCGACGCCGTGTTGCCGATGCCCATTTCGCCGAAACCGACAAGATTGCAGTTGTTGGCAGCAAGATTGCGGCTGATCTCCGCCCCGCGCTCGATGGCACGCGCGCATTGCTCCATCGTCATCGCCGGTCGTTCGATGTAGTTGGCGGTGCCGGGCGCCACCTTGGCGTGGATCAGCCGGTTGCGCTTGCCGAAATCATGCGCCACGCCGGCATCGATGATCGCCAGAAAGATCCCGTTGTGCCGCGCGAATACGTTGATCGCGGCGCCGCCGTCGAGAAAGTTCTCGACCATCTGCCAGGTCACTTCCTGCGGATAGGCCGAAACGCCCGCCTTCGCGGCGCCATGATCGCCGGCGAAGACCAGCAGATGCGGCTGGTCAAACTTGGGATCGAGACGCTGCTGGATCAGGCCAACCTTCCTGGCGATCGTTTCGAGCTGACCGAGCGCGCCGAGCGGCTTGGTCTTCCGGTCGATCTTGTCCTGCAGTGCAGCGGCCAGCCCCTGGTCGGGGGCGGTGATGTTGAATTTGGAATGCATCCGATTCTTCCTGTCAAAAACGCAAAAGGGCCTCGCGGCGGCGCTCATGGAACGTAACCGCGAAGCCCTGTCCACAGGCTCCCTGAACCCGATTCGCTACGTCTTCTGACTTTCGGATCGTCCGGTTTGCCGCGCCTTCCCGGCCCGTGTTTGTCCCGTTACCAGTGGCATCCTGCGACAACCGTCCCCGATTACAGCGGCGGGCCCGCCCCGGAATGGAGAGAACTCGGCACCGGGTTCCGTTCAGCGAATCGGAGCGGATTATCCGGCTTGCCGGGCAGGCGCGCAATCACCTACAGTGCGTGCCATGAAAGAACTGATCCTTGGCGGCGCCCGGTCGGGCAAGAGCCTGCTGGCCGAAAAGCGGGCGACGGAATCCGGCCTGCGCGTCGTCTACCTGGCCACCGCCGAAGCCTGCGACGGCGAAATGGCGCGCCGCATCGCCCATCACCGCGAACGCCGCCCGAGCCATTGGGGCTGCGCCGAGGAAAAGCTGCAACTGGCCGCCAAACTGCGCGAACTGGCGGCGCCGGATACCTGCGTTCTGGTCGATTGCCTGACGCTATGGCTGTCCAACCTGCTCTTCGCCGGCCAGGCGGCGGCGCAGGCCGAAGCCGGCGCGGCGATCGACTGCCCGCTGCTGCAAGGCGAGACCGCCGCCCTGATCGAATTGCTCCCATCCCTGCCCGGCCACATCGTTCTCGTGTCCAACGAAGTCGGCTGGGGCATCGTGCCGATGCATCCGGTGTCGCGGATATTCGCCGACGAACAGGGGCGCCTCAACCAGCGCGTCGCCGCCGTTTGCGATCAGGTGACACTGGTCGCGGCGGGGTTGCCGCTGAAGCTGAAAGGCTGAAGCTCACCGTCTCCGGCCAGCGAATTTGGGCTGTTCTTGGAGGTCGACCGCGACAGATTGGGGGTTGGGCTACAGAAGGTGTCGGAACAGGCAAACCGTGGTCTGCCCCCAATGCCGTTAAGTTAAGCCCAGGATATGTCATCGAACAGCCTTGTAAGCGCGATACCGAATGGGTTTGACGGCTTGTCGAGCCCGTGGAAAGTGGCGATCTGGCCGCAGCCATTCCAGGGTATTGGCGACCAGTTCGATGAGGTCTTTGATCATACGCACTCGGTTGCGCACCTTCGTCATTAGCCTGGGCAAAGAAGCGCGCAGCGCCGCTACTGCGTAGGTCAGATTGGGAAGGAAATGCGCCTGTTTTTCGTCAGGAAGGCTGCCTCGGGCAAGATAAGCAAAGGTTGCTGTCAGATTACCCAGCCAAACCTTGGCCAGGAAATCCTGACGCACGGAATCAGGCAACTCGCCCGAGAAATGCTCTACAGCCAGTCTGCATTTCAGCAGTTTGAAACACTCCTCAATGCGCCAGCGCTGGTGATACAACGCACCGAACTCGCTTGCAGGATATACGGTGGAATCCAGCAAGGAGGTGACCAGGATTTCGCTCTTCCCACCCGGCAAGGGCACACGGATCAGTCGCACTGTAAAAGTAGTCTGCTCCAGGGCATAGCCACTACTCATCGCTTTGCGCACGGCAGGAGCCGGCATCGTGATGGTGACGATCTTCTCGATCTCGGTGGACTGATGGAGAAATGCTTCAAAGTCCTTGAAAGCCATGGCATCCACACGCATGCAGAAGTGCCGTTGATGCTGCAACAACCAGGCAATCAGCCAATAGGATGGGAAGCCCCGGTCAAGCAGCAGCAAGTCATCCGCACGCACATGGGACAGGCTGCCGGCCATGAGGTCACGGTCCCGTGCGCTGCCTTCATGCAGGTCGGCATGCAGCATCAAACCGCTGAACACCTCGTAGAGGCCGAAGGCCATCGCCATCGGGACAGGCGCCCCTTTTCCACCACCATGCAGACCGAATTCATCAATGGTTTCCGGAAGTCCGGGCACGCGCAAAGTCGTGGAATCGGCCGCCAACAAACGGAAACCGTGCCAGCGCGGCACTTCGACCGATTGATACCAGCGATCGAGCAGCAAACTGTTGAGGGCTTTGAAAGCCGATGGCTTGAGCTTCTTGCGGGCTTGAGAAAAGGCGCTCTTGGTGACCGCCCGGACAAAGGCAGCCTGGTCGCCCAGGCGACCGAAGAAGTCGTCCAGTTCGCTTTGCAGGCCTTTGATGAAGCCTTGGGCAAGACAGATCACCAGCATGGAGAGTGTCAATGTGCGGCGACGGGTGAAATCGGTTGGATTGGTTCGATGGGTTGCAATGAACTCATCGGATTCCAGCATTGCTGCTGTTTCAGCGAATAAACTGGCATGGAAGTTGCAACATCATTTTTGACATATCCTATTGATTAATAACAACATTATGGGAGATATTCTAACACACTCGGGGGCTTCGGGCTTAACTTAACGGCATTGGGACCGCCCCCCCTTTTTTTGCTGAGCAAATTACTCTGACCCTATTTTCCATTCGTCCGCTGCAGCGCGTTGTCGGGCGGCATGCTTGCCATACTTCGATGGTCGCTTCTCTGAAATTCCCAAAGACAGTTGGCCGCGACTATGTTCTTGCTCGAAGTCACTGCGCCGCCTTGCGAACCAAAAATACTCGGCCTCACGATCTAGAGTCTTGCTGAGCAAATGCAGATCAAGTTTGCGAAGGATATCAATCGTGATTGGCCGCTTGTCGGGCCAATAAACAAGCGACTCATAGAACTGCTGGGCCGGTTCAGAAATCAGCAGTTCGTGCACAAAGCGCGCTTCCTCCTCGGACCAGCAAGGAAGAAAATTCACGGTGTCGTCCACCACCACCGTTCTTCCTTCGTACTCGTGGAGTACCTTGAATCCAAGAGTCTTGTAGAAGCCGGATATTGCGACTTTCCAAGGCGCAAATGAGTACTCACCGACTCCGAACACCGAAAATGGGGGGCGATTCTTGTAGATCGGGCTTGCGCGCGCAGACAGATTTTTTTCGTGACTACGGAGATAGCGCCAAGTGCGGGGAGCTATGCGTTCGATAGCACTAGTGTCATCTCCAACAAACTGCTGGGTGACGAGCATGTACTTGCGGCCATAGCGCACCTCTCCATTGCCAATGTCAGAACTCTTGAGCATTGGGTACAAATACTTCTCCTCAAGATCGATGTTCTCTCCCAAGCCATTTATATAGCCATCCCCAAAGGCTTCGAGCTCCATTACCTTCGAGCAGTCATGCTTAACACCTGACCGCCACACATACGCCGCATCGGTCCCACGGAGGTGTTTCCACTTGATAAAGAGTTCGACGTCTGAGACGAGAAGTCCATCGTGATAACCGAACGTCCGAACGTGAGAGGCGGCCTCGATATCTTTGTATATCAGGCATTCCGTGGACCGCCCGGCGCCCAACAAGTCGACAATCAGAAAGCATGCATCCACGGCGGCGTCAAAATGAGACTGCGCGTCAATTAAGAACAAATGTGCGCCGGCCACGGGCAATGTCCTTTGCCATGCCTGGAGTAGGATCTTTCGCGCAATAGCCGTCTTGCAAAGCACGGCGATCACGCCGCGTCGATCCTGAAGCCAGTCTAAATACCGCAACAGCATCCATTCAGAGATGTCGAAGTTGCTTTTTCCCGTGATCGCGTCGTATCCACGTCTCCCTTGGAAGTTGGACTTCTCCGGAAGATTCTTGCTCTGCAGCGTTCCAAGCGCAGAGCTTGTTACCCAAGGCGGATTGCCGACGATGAAGAGCGGCTCACCGATGGAACGAAGAAGCGAAGGCCAATCAAACGCGAAAAAGTCTGCGTTAGTTAAACGAACATCGTGATTGGCCGCTAGAGCGTTTAGTCGCGTTGTAGCAATATCAAGGTACTGTTTGTTGATTTCGACGCCAATAAGTATCGATGCTGCCGGAAACCCTTTCAGTGCCTCAGCAAGAAAGGTTCCCGTTCCACACGTCGGCTCCATGACAGTGACTGGTCGTTGAACGAGTACGCGACGTAGTGCGCGAATGGAAGCTTCAGCGAGACTGGATGGTGTTTGAAAATCACCGTATTCCATCTTGCTCTGAGTGCGTAGAGACATGACGACCGCGTTACCTAACCTTGTGGATACCTTGCGTACTGCCAGCCTCTTGAATCACTCGGCCGTATTGAAGTCTCCATTGCAGCGCATTGGAGATTGTCAGGTAGCCTTGGATCGGTCGTGTCTTAAGCACCTCCTCAGCTATTGCATGTGCTTCAACGTCATCAACGGGCAGGTTCTTGTCTTGCATGAATGCCACTACGTCCTCGGCATTGCCGTCGTCATCTAGAATTTGGAGGATTCCTTTCGTCATTTGAAAGTCGGCAGTGCGACTCTCCTCGACAAAGATGGTGTGCTTCATGTCCAACCTTCCCGTGCGTCCCTTGGGGTCGTCCGTCTTCTCGTAGACGAAAACGAGCAGGTTGTAGCCGAGGCCAAATATCTTCTGGCGACCAGTTTTGAATGGGCAGGACGATTGAGGTTGGCGAATGCTGGTCACCTTTATATCGACGCTGAGTCCGGGGAAGTCGATTCCAGAAGCTGAATTGCCCTGCTCAAAGAGATAGTTGCTTTCAAGGAACTGAATGAATTTGTGCTCAAGATAGGTGCCGACAGCCTTGCCGTCTGTCACACCGTACAAGTTCGGCTCATCGTAAGTGCTTTCAACCTCAGCAAACTTGCGTGCCTCCTCAACAAGGAGGGCGGTGGTCAGCGTTTGTTTCTTCGGCATGGTCTTTCTTTATCGAACAGCTACGGACGATATGGCAATGGAACGGGGCAGATGTCTTGTGACGTCCAACGAATCGCGTTTATCCGCCGACGCGGACGAGGTTGAAGAGGGCGGGAAGTCATATTGGCGGATAAACCTCGCTGGACTGGAGCACCGGGCGGGCGATGGTTATAGGGATTGTAAGGAGAGCTTACCCGAAGTCAATCGCATGGGATGAAATGGGCCGGCGGGTTTGGCCGCCACGCACGTTGCGGCAATCGCAGCGAGCGGCTTCAGCGGGAGCGAAGCCGCCCGAGGGCAGTTGGCTGCCTCAGCGTTACCCGGCCAACGACAAGGCGCAGCTTGCCGTGAATAACCAGGCCATCCGTCAGAAACGCCGCTTGCTGCGGTCTGCTGCCCCATTTCATGGCGGTGCCCGGGGCTGCGGTC
Source organism: Dechloromonas sp. (assembly GCA_017302355.1). Next base: position 2,189 of record JAFLDQ010000155.1, on the reverse strand, counting down.
GGGTCAACGGCAAGAGCGAGGCCGTGACCTGAAACGGTCCGCCGCAGTCCGGGCAGGATATGGACTCACGCCCCCGGCAACACCTCCGCCAACCTCCCCCAATCCAGCGCGGACTCAACCGCATCGGCTAGGCGATCCAGATCGGCTTCGCGGCGGGCAGGGAAGTCGACCGGGGTGCTTGCCTCGAGTCCGGCCCAGGCCAGCAGGGCGTTGAGGGCGGCGGGGTGGTCGAAGAGGCCGTGGCAGTAGGTGGCGAAAATCTGCCCGTCGGGCGAGATGGCGCCGTCGCATCGTCCGTCGGCGAGGTGGACGGCGGGATGGGCCAGTCCGGGGCCTTGGGTGACGCCGAGGTGGATTTCGTAGCCGGTCATTTCCGGCCGGCCCGGCAGCGCCAAGCGACCACTGACATTGCGCAGCTGTTTTTCGGCGGCGAGCGTGGTCTCGGCGTCCAGCAGGCCGAGGCCCGGCGTGCTGCCTGGGGCGCCTTCGCGGCCGAGCGGGTCGTGGATGCGGCGGCCCAGCATCTGGTAGCCGCCGCACAGGCCGATCAGCTTGCCGCCATAGCGCAGGTGCTTTTTGATCGCCGCTTCCCAGCCTTGCGCGCGCAGCCAGTCGAGGTCGGCGCGCACCGCCTTGGAGCCGGGCAGGACGATCAGGTCGGCCGCCGGCATGGCGTCGCCCGGCCCGACCCAGCGGAAGTCGACCTCGGGGTGCAGGCGCAGGGGGTCGAGGTCGTTGTGGTTGGAGATCAGCGGCACCACCGGCGCGACAATTCTTATTTTTGCCTGTTTTTCGGGGTCGACCGCAACAGCCGCGATGGCGTCCTCGGCGTCGAGCAGCAGGCCGTGCAGGTAGGGCAGGACGCCGAGCACCGGCTTGCCGGTGCGCTCCTCCAGCCAGCGCAGGCCGGGTTCGAGCAGGGCGATGTCGCCGCGAAAGCGGTTGATGACGAAGCCCTTGACCCGCGCCTGCTCGGACGGCGACAGCAGGTCGAGCGTGCCGACCAGATGGGCGAAGACGCCGCCGCGGTCGATGTCGGCGATCAGGATCACCGGACAGTCGACCGCCTCGGCGAAACCCATGTTGGCGATGTCGCGGTCGCGCAGGTTGATCTCGGCCGGCGAACCGGCGCCTTCGACCAGCACGCACTCGTAAGCCGCGGTCAACCGCTCCCACGAAGCCAGAACCGCGCCCATCGCCCGCGGCTTGTAGGCGTGGTAATCGCGGGCATCGAGGTCCATCGCCACCTGGCCGTGGATGATGATCTGCGCCGTTTTGTCGGTCGTCGGCTTTAGCAGCACCGGGTTGAAATCGGAATGCGCTTCGAGCCCGGCAGCCAATGCCTGCAAGGCTTGCGCGCGGCCGATCTCGCCGCCGTCGACGGTCACCGCCGAATTGAGCGCCATGTTCTGCGGCTTGAACGGCGCTACCTTTACGCCACGGCGCTTGAGAATGCGGCACAGCGCGGCGACCAGCGTCGTCTTGCCGGCATCGGAGGTGGTTCCCTGAATCATCAGGGCGGCGGCGGGCATGGGTGGAAGCTGGAAAACAAGGGGCGCCGATTATCGCACTTGCCCCGGCCTGCCGGCTCGCTTAGCATCGACGGCGCCCCGGCCGCGCCCGGGGTCGTCAGGAGAATCCGTGGATCACCAGTTTCCCGAGGCAGCCCGCGCTGCCGCTTGCCAAGCCATTTTCAGCCGGCGCGCCGTGCGAGCCGCGGCAATGGCCATCTGTCGCCTGAAAATCCGCCTTTTCTGGGCGTTGACCGCAACCGTCGCGCTGCTGCCCGCCGCGCACGCCGAACTCGTCTTCAAGGACGAGACCGGCCATGAAATTCGTCTCAAGGCGCCGGCCAGACGCATCATCACCCTCGCCCCGCACGCCACCGAGCTGCTCTACGCCGCCGGCGCCGGCGACCGGCTGGTCGGCACCGTCGAATACAGCGACTGGCCGCCGACGGCGAAGCAGATCCCGCGCATCGGCGGCTACGACCGCTTCGACCTCGAAGCGATCAGCGCCCTCAAGCCGGACCTGGTGATCGCCTGGGAGTCGGGCAATCCGGCGGCCCAGGTGGCCAAGCTCAAGTCCCTCGGCCTGACCGTCTACACCACCCAGCCCAACCGCATGGCAGACATCGCCGGCCAGCTCGAACGCTACGGCCAGCTTGCCGGCAGCGCGGCCACGGCCGA
>JAFLDQ010000154.1 GCA_017302355.1 Dechloromonas sp. | reverse complement strand
TGAACTGGACCCCGTTGTCAAGACAGATATTGTCCGAGTTTAAGCTGCGTCGATCACTACAATTGCAGCGGAGCAGCGCTGCCCTGTTGTTGCGAGGGGAGAATCCCCCGCGCAGCGTAGCGGAGCGGGGGATTCTCCCCTCGCGCCGCCGAAATGGTCCGGGATGCTCGCCCCTCCGCCGTCGCCATGGACATGGACCGCGTTCGGCGTCCGGTTGTCTAGCGACTGGTGCGGGCGCTCGCCGTTGTAGAAAGAGAAATATTCCGCCAGCCCGAGGGTCAATTCGGCGATCGTGCCGTATCCCTTCAGATACACATCTTCGTACTTGACACTACGCCACAGCCTTTCGACAAAGATGTTGTCCAAGGCGCGCCCGCGCCCGTCCATACTGATGGCGATGCCTTCGCGCTTGAGCACATCCGTGAACGCGGCGCTCGTGAATTGCGATCCCTGATCACTGTTGAAAATCTCCGGCTTGCCATGACTGCCCAATGCATCCTCCAGGCAATCGATGCAGAACGAGGTGTCCATGCTGTTGCTGATCCGCCAGGCGAGCACCCGGCGCGAGTACCAATCGATGATCGCCACCAAATACACGAAGCCACGCGCCAGCCGGATGTAGGTGATATCCGTGCTCCATACCTGGTTGGCTCGGGTGACTTCGATACCCCGCAGCAGGTAGGGATAGACCCGGTGTTCCGGGTGCTTGACGCTCGTCGCCGGCCCCGGTGCCATGCCGGCCAGTCCCATCCGGCGCATCAGCCGCTGCACTCGCTTGCGATTAACGACATGCCCTTGGCGACCCAAATACACGACCATCCGCCGGCTGCCGTAAAACGGCCGCCGTGTGTACTCCTCGTCGATCAGCCGGCACAGCAGCAGGTCTTCCTCCAACTCCATCGCCGTCTCTTGCCGGCCGTAGTAGGTCGCGCGGGACACCCCCGCCAGTTCGCACTGCCGTACCAGCGCCAGCCCGCCTTCCCGCTCGATCCAGCCCATTCTCGTGTCGGCGCTCATAGTCCGGACTTTTTTTTGAGCCACTCCAGTTCCATCTTCAGTCGCCCGATCTCCTCGTACAGCCGACCTTCCTCGGCATGCGCTGCCGGCTTCGGGCCACGCTTGCCCTCGAACACCGTCACCGCGTGCTCCAGAATCGCCTTCTTCCACTGCCCAACCACCACCGGATGCACCTCGTACCGTTGCCCAATCTCGTTGATCGTCTTCTCACCACGCACCGCTTCCAGTCCAACCTTCGCCTTGAATTCCGCGCTATGTACCTTCCGCTTCCTGCCTTCCATCATGCCATCCTCCTCCCAGGACGACAGCTTAAACCGGTGTCTCAAAATCGGGGACCACTATACGACTACGGCAAGACCGTAGTGATTTCCAGCGTCAATCAAGCAAACATCAATGGCGCAAAGTTGAAGGGCTATCCGATTCCCGCGCCCTCCTTGCAGGATCAGAAAGTTATCGTCAAGAACCTCGACGCCATCCGCGAAGAAACCCAACGCCTCGAATCCCTCTACCAGCGCAAGCTCGCCGCCCTCGACGAACTGAAGCAATCCCTGCTGCATCAGGCGTTTAGCGGCCAGCTTTAGCCGTGGCGAGGCGGTCTAGGGTGAACACCCGCCACCGACCGAATCGAACGATTTGACCGAATCGCGCGAATTTTCTATAGTGAGCCTCCCGTTTCACCTCGCCGAGGAGTTCTCCATGCTCACCATGACCGCCAATGAAGCCAAGACCCACTTTGGCCAACTGCTCGACAAGGCGCAGCGCCAGCCCGTGCAGGTGACCCGCCACGACCGCGTGGTCGGCGTCATGGTCAGTGCCGACGATTACGAGGCGATGCGGCGGTTTTACGCCGATCGGCTGATCAAATCGATGGATGCCATCGGCGCGGAAGCAGAGCGCAATGGCTTGACGCCGGAGATACTCGAACAGCTGCTCGCCGATGAAAGCTGAGGCTTGTCGATGACAGTCAAGCCGCGCCGGGCGGTCGTTGTCGACACCAACGTCTGGCTCAGCGCCGCGATCAACCGCACCAGCACCGCCGCCGTCCTTTGCCGCTGGCTGATCGAACGGGACTTCCAGCCCGCATTTTCAGCGGGCACGTTCGACGAATTGGCCGCTCGCCTGTTTTTGCCAAAGTTCGACCGCTACCTTGGCATTGATAGCCGTCGGCGCTTTCTTGCCGATGTCAGCGATGATGCCCGCTGGTGTAGCGTGCCCGCCGCTTTGAGCGAACAGTCCTGGTGCCGCGACCCCGACGACGACAAATTCATCGCCCTGGCCCTTGCCGCCCAGGCAACGTGCCTCATCACGGGCGATTCCGACCTGCTCTGCCTCGATCCGCTGGGCGAGCTGCGCATCCTGACACCACGCCAGGCGCTGGATGATCTGGCAGCCGGCTTGACCGCATGAACGAAGCCGAAACCCGCGCCGAACACATCGACCCCGCCCTCGCCGCGGCGGGCTGGGGCATCGTCGACCGCAGCCGCATCCGCCGCGAGTACCCGATCACCCTCGGGCGGCTGGAGGGCGCCGGCAAACGCGGCAAGCCGCTGTCGGCGGACTATGTGCTGGAGTATCGCAACACCCGGCTCGCCGTGGTCGAGGCCAAGGCCTGGGACAAGCCGCTGACCGAGGGCGTCGGCCAGGCCAAGGATTACGCCGGCAAGCTCGCGCTGCGTTTCACCTATGCCAGCAACGGCCAGGGCATCTACGGCATCGACATGCACAGCGGGCATGAGGGCGAACTGGACGCCTTTCCCTCGCCCGAGGCGCTCTGGCAGGCGACCTTCGCCGTCGACAACGCCTGGCGCAACCGCTTTGCCGCCGTGCCCTTCGAGGACAAGGGCGGCTACTGGCAGGGGCGCTACTACCAGGACATCGCAATCGAGCGCGTGCTGGCGGCGCTGGCGGAAGGCCGGGAGCGCATCCTGCTGACCCTGGCGACCGGCACCGGCAAGACCTTCATCGCTTTTCAGATCGCCTGGAAGCTGTTCCATGCCCGCTGGAACCTGAGCGACTGGACAAAATCGGGCGATTCGCCGCGTCGACCGCGCATCCTGTTCCTGGCCGACCGCAACATCCTCGCCGATCAGGCCTACAACGCCTTTTCGGCGTTTCCGGAAGATGCGCTGGTGCGCATCGCGCCGGACGACATCCGCAAGAGGGGCAAGGCGCCGAAGAGCGGCAGCGTCTTCTTCACCATCTTCCAGACCTTCATGAGCGGCCCGCCCAGGGACGGTCACCCGTCACCCTGGTTCGGCGAGTATCCGCCGGACTTCTTCGATTTCATCGTCATCGACGAGTGCCACCGGGGCGGCGCCAACGATGAAGGCAACTGGCGCGGCATCCTCGAATACTTCGCTCCCGCCGTGCAGCTGGGCCTGACCGCGACGCCGAAGCGCAAGGACAACGCCGATACCTACGCCTATTTCGGCGAGCCGGTGTTCATCTACTCGTTGAAGGACGGCATCAACGACGGCTTTTTGACGCCGTTCCGCCTCAAGCAGATCGCCACCACGCTGGACGAGTATGTCTATACCCCCGACGACAAGCTGGTGGAAGGCGAGATCGAGGCCGGCAGGCGCTACGAAGAGGCCGATTTCAACCGGATCATCGAGATCGGGGAACGCGAGAAGAAGCGGGTCGAGATCTTCATGGCCATGATCGACCAGCGGGAGAAGACGCTGGTGTTCTGCGCGACGCAGGAACATGCCCTGGCGGTGCGCGACCTGATCAACCAGATGAAGCGGAGCGGCGACCCCAACTACTGCCAGCGCGTCACGGCCGAGGATGGCGCTCTCGGCGATCAATGGCTGCGCGACTTTCAGGACAACGAGAAGATCATTCCGACGATCCTGACGACCTCGCACAAGCTGTCGACCGGGGTCGACGCCCGCAACGTGCGCAATATCGTGCTGCTGCGGCCCGTAAACTCGATGATCGAATTCAAGCAGATCATCGGGCGCGGCACCCGGCTCCACGACGGCAAGGACTACTTCACGATTTACGACTTCGTGAAGGCGCATCACCATTTCAGCGATCCGGAATGGGATGGCGAGCCGGCGGAGCCGGAGGTTTGCAAGCAGTGCGGCCACCAGCCTTGCGTGTGCTTCAAGGAACCGCCGCCAAAGTGCTACCTCTGCGGCAATCAACCCTGTACCTGCCCGCGGGAGCCGTGCCCGAAATGCGGCAACCGGCCCTGCACCTGCCGGAAGAAGGCCAGGGTGAAGCTCGCCGACGGCAAGGAGCGGCAGATCCAGTTCATGACGGCGACCAGCTTCTGGCACCCGGACGGCACGCCGATGTCGACGCAGCAGTTCCTTGAGGCGATGTACGGGGCGGTCCCTGAGTTCTTCGCCGACGAGGACGAGCTACGCAGGATCTGGAGCGCCCCCGGCACCCGGCGCAGGCTGCTGGCCGGGCTCGCCGAGAAAGGCTTCGGCAGGGATCAGCTGGCGGAAATGCAGAAGATCATCGACGCCGAGAACAGCGACTTCTTCGATGTGCTGGCCTATGTCGCCTACAACGAAACCCCGCTGACCCGCGAGGAACGGGCCGAGCGGGCAAGAGTCGTGATCGCCAGGGAATTCGGCGACCGGCAGCGGGCCTTCCTGACCTTCGTTCTCGCCCATTATGTCAGCGCCGGTGTCGAGGAGCTCGACGAGGCCAAGCTGGTGACGCTGCTGAAGCTCAGGTACCACAACTCGACTGCCGACGCCTTTGCCGACCTCGGATCGCCGGAAACCGTGCGCCAGGCTTTTGCCGGCTTTCAGCGGTATCTCTACCAGGGCTGAGCGGCGGGCGGGCGGCGCTCGGCTTCTGCTGTTCCTCCCGCGACAGTCCGGCTGCGGTAGCCTTCTTGCCGATTCGTTGCGGTCGACCGCAACAGGTGTGCGGTTTCGCCGCCATCCGCTGTTGTTCGCGGACCCGGCGCATGGTCAAATCAGTCCTTCCGCATAAGCTCCCGCCAGTCCATGCATCGATCGTTTGCGCCACACTGTCTTTGTCTCGACATCGAGACCGCCGCAAACGATCAACTGGCTCTGCGCAAGTTCGCGGCCTGGCGGCCCGATACGCAGCAGGGCCTGAGCCTCTCCGGCCAGCAGATGGCAGGCGCCCGGGCGACGATCGATGCGCTGACCGAAGGCGCCGCTTTCGTCCTCGGCCACAACGTCGTCGGCCACGACCTGCCGGTGCTGGCGAAGCTTTACCCGGATCTGCGCCTCAATCGTCTGCCCGCCGTCGATACGCTGGAATTGTCGCCGCTCGCCTTCCCGGCCAACCCGTATCACAGCCTGGTCAAGGATTACAAACTGGTGCGCGATTCGCGAAGCGACCCGCTCAAGGATGCGCAACTGGCGTTCCGGCTGTGGGCGGATCAACGCGCGGCGTTCCTGGATTTGCAGGAACACTCGCCGGCCGAACTGGCCTGCCTGCATTTCTTCCTGAGCCGGGATGGCCAGGGCGGTGTCGGCAACTTTCTTGCCACCGTGCGGCGCGCCATGCCGCCGCAGGCAAGAGAAATCGGCGGCCTGGTTCGCTCGCTGGTCGCCGCCAAGGTCTGCCCGAACCAGTTGCGGGAGGTCGTCGCCGAGGCGCTCACCGACCATGCAACCGGCCATGCCTTTGCCTATGTGCTGGCCTGGCTGCGCGTCAGCGGCGGCAATTCGGTGCTGCCGCCCTGGGTCCGCCGGCAATTTCCCGAGACCACCCGGCTGATCCGCCGCTTGCGGGAAACACCGTGCAACGAGGCGGCCTGCCCGTATTGCCCGATCCATCTCGATCCGTGCAAGGAACTGGAACGTTGCTTCGGCTACGCCGCCTTTCGCCCGGAGCCGAAGAACCCGGATGGCGGCTCGCTGCAGGAAGATATCGTCCGCGCCGGTTATGCCGGCGAAAGCCTGCTCGCGATTCTGCCGACCGGCGGCGGCAAGTCGATCTGCTACCAGTTGCCCGCCCTGTCGCGGCATTGGCGTAACGGCAGTCTGAGCATCATCATTTCACCGCTGCAATCGCTGATGAAGGACCAGGTGGACAACCTGATCAAGGCGGGAATCTACAACTCGGGCACCCTGAACGGCATGCTGACCATGCCCGAGCGGCGCGACGTGCTGGACAAGGTGCGTCTCGGCGACATCGGCATTCTTCTGGTGTCGCCCGAGCAGTTTCGCAACCGCGCCTTCGTCGACGCCATACGCTCGCGCCAGATCGGCGCCTGGATTTTCGATGAAGCGCATTGCCTGTCCAAATGGGGCAACGATTTCCGTCCCGACTACCTCTATGTCTCGCGCTTCATCCGCGAACGCCATGCCGCTTCGGCCGGGGAAAGCGCGCCGGTCAGTTGCTTTACCGCCACCGCCAAGCGCGAGGTCGTCGAAGACATCCGCGCCCACTTCCAGGAATCGCTGGGCCTGACCCTGCGCATCCTCGATGGCGGCCACGAGCGGGAAAACCTACATTACGAAGTCATTGCCGTCGGCGCGCCGGAGAAGAACCCGCTGATCCACCGCCTCCTCGAGAACGAATTCGGCCCGGCCCGCGGCGCGGCGCAACCCGGCGGCGCCGTCGTCTTCGCCGGCAAGCGTGGCCGGACGGAGGAGATATCCGGCTTTCTCAAGGACATGGGCTGGGCCTGCGCCCACTATCACGCCGGGCTCGATCCCGGCTTGAAGAAGGACATCCAGCAGACGTTCATCCGCGGCGACCTGAAGATCATCGTCGCCACCAACGCCTTCGGCATGGGCGTGGACAAGCCTGACGTGCGCCTCGTCATCCATGCCGACATCCCCGGCTCTCTGGAAAACTACCTGCAGGAAGCCGGGCGGGCCGGCCGTGACCTGCGCAATTCGCGCTGCGTGCTGCTCTACGACGAGGAAGACGTCGAGGCGCAATTCAGTCTGTCGGCGCGTTCGCGTCTTTCGCGGCAGGACATCGCCGGCATCCTGCGCGCTCTGCGCCGCCATTCGGCCAGGACCAAAAGCAGCGAAATCGTCGTCACCCCGGGCGAGATCCTTGCCGACGACGATCTCGAAACCAGCATCGAGGCCGACAATCCCGACGCCGATACCCGGACTCGCACCGCCATTTCCTGGCTCGAGCGGGCGCGCTTTCTCGAGCGCAACGAAAACCACACGCGGGTATTCCCCGGCTGCCTCAAGGCGCCTTCCCTGGCGGAGGCGGAGAAACGTCTCGCGAGGGGCAATTTCTCCGAGGAAATCAGGCGCCGCTACCTCCATCTGATCTCGCTGCTGCTCAACGCGCGCGACGACGAAGGGATCAGCACCGACGAACTGATGCTGGCGCTCGGCGTGAGCAGCCACGAGGTCATCCGCATGCTGCATCAGCTGGAGCAGATGGGCGTTCTGAGCAACGATCTGGCGTTGACCGTACTGCTGCGGCGCGGCGTCAGGGACAGCTCGGCCGACCGTCTCGCCCGGCTCGCCGCAATGGAATCGTCCCTTCTCGCCCTGCTGCCGGAACTGGCGCCGCAGGCCGGCGACGGCGAGTGGCAGGATGTCAATCTGCGTGGGCTGTGTCAGGAACTGAAGCAGCGCGGCGAATTCGATTTTCTGCCGGACGAGCTGATGAAGCTGCTGCATTCGCTGGCCCGCCCCTTTGGCAACGAGGAAGGAAGCCGGCGCGCCCTGTTCGATGTCCGTCTGCTGCGCCGGGAAATTCTCAAGGTCCGCCTGCTGCGGCCGTGGTCGAACATCCGCGACATCGCCGAAAAACGCCGGGCGGTCTCCGCCGTGCTCCTCCACACCCTGCTTGCCCGGCTGGACGACAGGCTGCGCGGCGTCGACCTGCGGGTCGAGTGCAGGATCGGCGACCTCGCCCAGGCCCTGAAATCCGACCTGGAAATCGGTCCGCAACTGAAGGATGACCTGACCGCCATCGACGCCGGTCTGCTCTACCTGCACGACAACAGCGTGCTGATTCTCGATCGCGGCAAGACGGTCTTCCGGTCGGCGATGACGATCAGGATTTACCCCGAGGAAAAGCGCGGTTTCGCCAGCACCGACTTCGAGCCGCTGAAGGAGCATTACCACGAGAAGAATTTCCAGATCCACGTCATCCACGAATACGCCAGGCTGGGCCTGAAAAAGCTCTCGGAAGCGCTCGCTTTCGTCCTCGCCTATTTCACGCTGCCCAAGGTCGAATTCATCCGCCGCTATTTCGCCGGGCGCAAGGAAATTCTCGAACGCGCTACCACCGAGGAATCCTGGCGGCGGATTGTCGACAGCCTGCGCCACCCGCTGCAGCAGCGCCTGGTCGCCGAGAAGGCCGACACCAACCGCCTGATCCTGGCCGGCCCCGGCTCGGGCAAGACACGGGTCATCGTCCATCGCGTCGCCTATCTGGTGCGGGTGCTGCGCGAA
>JAFLDQ010000153.1 GCA_017302355.1 Dechloromonas sp. | reverse complement strand
AAACTGACCGACTGGGACATTTCGCGCGACGCCCCCTACTTCGGCTTCGAGATTCCCGACGCGCCGGGCAAGTATTTCTACGTCTGGCTCGATGCGCCGATCGGCTACATGGGTTCGTTCCGGAACCTGTGCGGCAGAAACGGTCTCGACTTCGACGAGTGGTTCAGGGCGGATTCGGCGACCGAGCTCTACCACTTCATCGGCAAGGACATCCTCTACTTCCACGCGCTGTTCTGGCCGGCCGAACTGGCTCACGCCGGCTACCGCACACCGACGAAGATCTTCGCGCACGGCTTTCTCACGGTCGACGGCGCCAAGATGTCGAAATCGCGCGGCACCTTCATCACCGCCCGAAGCTACCTCGACACCGGCCTCAACCCGGAATGGCTGCGTTATTACTATGCCGCCAAGCTGTCGGCGAGCATGGAAGACATCGACCTCAACCTCGGCGATTTCGCGGCGCGCGTCAATTCCGACCTCGTCGGCAAGTACGTCAACATCGCCAGCCGATCCGCCGGTTTCATCGCCAAGCGCTTCAACGGCCAACTCGCTCCCGCCGACGCCGACCTGCCGGCGATCAGGGCGATCCAGGAAGCCGCCGGGCGCATTTCCGAACTCTACGAAACCCGCGAATTTTCCAAGGCGATGCGCGAGATCATGCTCCTGACCGACGCCGCCAACCAGTACGTCGACAGCGTCAAGCCCTGGGAGCTGGCCAGGCAGGAAGGCAGGGACGGCGAGTTGCACGCAGCCTGCGGCAATGCGCTCAACCTGTTCCGCCTGCTGACCGTGCTGCTCAAGCCGATCCTCCCCGCCGTCGCCGCCCGGGTCGAGAGATTCCTCAACATCGCGCCGCTGACCTGGGCCGATGCGCAGGATCTGCTCGCCGCCGGCCACGCCATCGACGCCTACGAACACCTGATGACGCGCGTCGATCCCAAGCTGGTCGAAAAGCTGATCGCCGCCAACACGGAATCGCTGGCCCCGGCGCCGGAACAGCAGTCACCGCAGCGCCACGCCCAGCACCAGCAGGCCGAAGTTCCCGCCGCCAGTCCGTGGGAGCCGTACTGCACCATCGACGACTTCATGCAGGTCGATCTGCGCATCGTCCGCATCGCCAACGCCGAGCACGTCGACGGCGCCGACAAGCTCGTGCGCCTGACGCTCGATGTCGGCAACAACGAGACGCGCAACGTCTTCGCCGGGATCAAGGCGGCTTACGACCCGGCGCAACTCGTCGGCCGGCTGACCGTCATGGTCGCCAATCTGGCGCCGCGCAAGATGAAGTTCGGACTGTCGGAAGGCATGGTGCTCGCCGCCTCGGACACCGCCGGCGAGACTCCCGGCATCTTCCTGCTGGCGCCCGACGCGGGTGCGCAACCGGGGATGCGTGTCAAATAGGGATTAGCCGGCGCCCCCGGGAACCGCAACTCATCCCTCGGCGGATCCGCCCGGCTTCCCCTCGCTCGCGAACAGGCACAACCGGAGCAGCCGTCGTGGGCAACCCCTGCTTGCGGCGATCCGGCGATTGCGCCGCGGCGAGTTTCCACCCGAAAACCTGAGAGTTCACATTAACTTCGATAGCCAATCCCCTGCCCTGTCCCCACTTTTCAATGTATCCACAAAATCTGTGGATAAGTCTGTGAATGATTCCTCGCCTTCGCGGGTAAGTTGGCGTCGCACAAGGATTTTCCCTCTCCTGCCCGAACTTTGAGCGAATATGCAAGCCATTGATTCAATGGCTGTTTTCCGCCGATCGCGGCGATTTCCGGCCAGCCGTTCCGACCGGCTGCGCAGGCAGTTCGCGCAATTCGGCGACCAGGAGAATCTGTGAGTAAATCGCAACAGAAGCGCCGGTTTGTCAATCGTCATTTGCCTTTTTCAGGCAATTATTTTGCGGAGGGAAAGAACCCTGCCTGCCGCCGTGCGCGGCCCCTCCGCGCTGCCCCGCCGGGCGGCCGGAACCTTGAAGCGGCGCTCGACCGCGGCCATGTCGGCCATCTCCTATTGGCCGTCGTCAGCCAGGCCGTTTCCCCGGTCGATGCAGGCCCGACAGGGCGACGGCCGCGTCAATCGCCGACCAGGACCCACTTGCCGTTCTTCACCGTCATCATCACGCGCGCCCGCTGATCCATGCCGTTGTGGTTCTGCGGCGACATGTTGAAGACGCCCTGCGCCCCAACCACTTCCCGCGACTGTTCGAGCGCGTCGCGCAGCGCCGCCCGGAATTCCGGCGATCCCGGCCTGGCCTTGGCGAGCGCTTGCGGAATCGCCTTCTGCAGCAGCAGGCCGGCATCGTAGGTGTTGGCGCCAAAGGTCGACATGCTGCCGGCGCCGTACCTGCCCTCGTACGCCTTGACGTAGCCTTCGGCCACCGCCCGGATCGGATTGCCCGCCGGCAGATCGGCGGCCACCAGCATCGGTCCACCGGCCATCAGGGTGCCTTCGACGACCTTGCCGCCGAGACGGATGAAGTCGTTGGTCGCCACGCCGTGGGTCTGGTAGATGCCGCCCTTGTAGCCCTTTTCCTGCAAACCGGCCTGCGGCAGGACGGCGGGGCCGCCGGTGGCGGCGATGAACACCGCATCCGGCCTGGCCGAAATCAGTTTCAGGACCGGACCGGTGACCGACGGATCGGTGCGGTTGAAGCGCTCGCTGGCGACCATCCGGATCCCGGCCTGCTCGGCCATCGGTGCGAACACCTTGTACCAGTTTTCGCCGTAGGGATCGTTGAAACCGATGAAGCCGACGCTGCGGATGCCCGAAGCCGTCATGTTGGCGAGCACCGCCGTGGCGATGAGGTCGTCGTTCTGGGTCGTCTTGAAGACCCACTTCTTCTTGTCGTCCATCGGCTGAATCACCGCGGACGAACCCACCGTTGTCACCAGCGGCGTCTTCGCCTCGGCGACGAAGTCGAGGATCGCCAGCGCGGCCGGCGTCGTCGTCGGCCCGATCAGCGCATCGACCTTGTGCTCGGCAAGCAGCTTCCTGACATTGGTCACCGCGCTGGTGGGATCGGACGCGTCGTCGAGCACGATGTACTCGATCTTCTGGCCGCCGATCTCGCCCGGGAGCAGGGCCACCGTATTCTTCTGCGGAATTCCGACCGCCGCGGTCGGTCCGGTCGACGAGGCGATGACGCCGATCCTGATCTCGGCCCGGGCGACACCCATGCCGAGCAACAGGCCGGCAAGCGGCAGGAACATCAAACGAAACATCATCACGGCCCCCTGGGTCAACATGCGGTGTTTTGCGATTATAGTGGCAGGCCATGTTCCCGACGACCCGCCCGCCCCGCCCCCGCCTGACCGGCCGCATCCTCGCCTACGCGCTGGCCGACGTCTTCGGCCTGTCGTGCGTCGCCATCGGCATCAGCTGGTTCGCCGCCGGCAAGGGGGTGATTCTTGCCAATTTTCCGGGGTCGACCGCGGAAGCCGTGGCCTGCACGGCCGGGGGTGTCGCCGTGATGATCTGGGCCGTCGCGCGCATCCTGCGGGAACTTGCCAGGCAGGGTCCGGAGATGCAGGCCAGGTACGATGCCCACATCGCCGCCCACCACCCGGACAAGGTGCGCCCGCCGGAATCCAGCTAGCGCGCGCTAGTCGGCGGCCTTGCCGGCCGGCTTCAGCCATTCGGGCAAGTCGCGCCCGCCGGCATTGTCGATGATGTACTGGCGCACCAGCTTGCGCACCACCTGCGATGGCGTCAGGTCGTGCGCCGCGCAGATTTCCTCGAATATTTGTTTCTTGCGCGGATCGATGAGGATGGTCAGACGTGCGGTCCGGTTTTCCATGGACAACTCCCGATAGACTCTGATTCGATTATATTAACATATGATTAGCATTGACACTCAATATACATCACATATAATGCAGCGCTCATTCACCGAGCGCGCCATGAAGATCGCCTTCCACCCCAAGCTGCTGGACTGCCTGCCGACCTACAACCGCGCGCAGTTCGGCAAGGATCTCGCGGCGGGGATCACCGTCGGCGTCCTCGCCCTGCCGCTGGCCATGGCCTTCGCCATCGCCTCCGGCGCCTCGCCGACGGCCGGCATCTGGACCGCCATCGTCGCCGGCTTCATCACCTCCGCCCTTGGCGGCTCGCGGGTGCAGATCGGCGGCCCGACGGGCGCCTTCATCCCCATCGTCTATGGCATCGTCGCCATGCACGGCTTCGCCAACCTGATGGGGGCGACCATCCTCGCCGGCATCTTTCTGCTCGCCATGGGCCTCGCCCGCATGGGGCAGTTGATCCGTTTCATCCCGGTCACCGTCGTCATCGGCTTCACCAACGGCATCGCCGTCGTCATCTTCCTCGCCCAGATCAAGGACTTCTTCGGCCTCAGGATCGACAACCTGCCGGCCGAGTTCTTCGCCCGCATCAAGATGCTGGCCGCCAACGCCCACACCGTCGACCTGCCGACCCTGGCGCTGGCCGCCGCCTGCTTCGTCTTCCTGCTCTCCTACAACCGGCTGGCGCAGCGTTTCACCCTGCTGCGCCGGGCCCCCGGCCCGCTCGTCGTGCTGATCGCCGGCACCGTCGCCGCCTTCGTTTTCGACCTGCCCGTCGAGACCATCGGCAGCCGCTTCAACGGCATCCCGCAGGAACTGCCCAACTTCGGCCTGCCCAGCCTGTCGGTGCACGATCTCGGCAAGCTGATCTCGCCGGCCATCACCATCGCCCTCCTCGGCGCCATCGAATCGCTGCTCTCGGCGCGCGTCGCCGACAGCCAGATCGACGATCGCCACGATCCCAACCAGGAACTGGTCGCCCAGGGGCTGGCCAACATCGCCGCCCCGCTTTTCGGCGGCTTCGCGGCGACCGGCGCCATCGCCCGCACCACGACCAACGTCAAGACCGGCGGCCGCACGCCGGTCGCCGGGATCATCCATGCCTTCGTCCTGCTCGCCATCGTCCTCGTCGCCGCCCCGCTCGCCGCTTACGTGCCGCTCGCCACGCTGTCGGCCATCGTCATGGTGGTTGCGGTCAACATGGGCGAATGGCACGAATTCATCGAGTCGCGCCGCTATTCGTACAACTACCGGATCATCCTGCTCGTCACCTTCTTCGTCACCGTCGTCTTCGACCTGACCATCGCCGTCGAGCTGGGCATGGTGCTGGCCAGCCTGTTCTTCATCTACCGCATGTCGGAACTGACACGAATCGAGCGCCTGCGGCTCGCCGAGGAAGCCCGGGAGCCGCAATTCCTCCATCCGGACGGCACCATGCGCGTCGCCGCCTGGCGGCTGTTCGGCTCGCTGTTCTTCGGCGCGGTGAACAAGCTGGAGGAATTGCTCGACCCGCGCGAAGGCCATCCGGAAGTCGTCATCCTCGACATGGCGCGCCTGATCCAGCTCGACACGACGGGCCTCGAAGGGCTGGAAAACCTGCTCGGCAAGCTGAAGAAGCGCGGCTGCACGCTCCTCGTCTGCGGCCTCAATTCGCAGCCGGGGTCGCTGCTCTTCCGCTCCGGCTTCATCGACCACCTCGGCGACGACAACGTCTGCGAAGACCTGTCCGGTGCGCTCCGCCGCGCCCATGTCCTGCTGTCCCGCCTGACGGGCGGCGAAGACGATCACTGAAAAGGGAACACCGCCGGCGATCCCCATCGCCTGGGACAGCGACGGCAACCTCGTCGACCACGGCGACTTGCCCCCCGGCGGCTATTTCCCGACCGCCTGCGGATGAAACCAGGACAGCTTGTCGTGTAGCGTGACGACGCCGCCGACGATGGTCAGGGTCGGCGCCCGCGGTTTCTCGCGCTCGGCGATCGCCGGCAATGTCGCCAGCGTACCGGTGATGACGCGCTGGTTCTGCGTCGTGCCCTGCTGGACGATGGCGACCGGGGTGGTCGCCGGCATGCCGTGCCGGACGAGCTCGCCACACAGCGTGGCGAGGCCGTGCAACCCCATGTAGACCACTACGGTCTGGTTCGGGCGGGCCAGGGCATCCCAGTCCAGGTTCATCGTGCCGTCCTTGAGGTGGCCGGTGACGAACAGGCAGGACTGGGCATGGTCGCGATGAGTGAGCGGAATGCCGGCATAGGAAGCGACACCGGCTGCGGCGGTGATGCCGGGAACGACCTGGAAGGGGATGTCGTGCGCCGCCAGCGCCTCGATCTCCTCGCCGCCGCGTCCAAAGATGAAGGGGTCGCCGCCCTTGAGCCGGACCACGCGCTTGCCTTCCCCGGCCAGACGCACGAGCAGTGCGTTGATCTCTTCCTGGCGCAGGGTGTGGTTGGCGCGCTGCTTGCCGACGAAGATGCGCTGGGCATCACGCCGCGTCAGGTCGACGATGGCCATCGCCACCAGGTTGTCATACACCACCACGTCTGCCTTCTGCATCAGGCGCAGGGCGCGGAAGGTGAGGAGGTCGGGGTCACCGGGGCCGGCGCCGACCAGATAGACCTCGCCGGTCAGGGTGTTGTCCTCGCCGGCGAGCAGCTGCCGCAGCATGGCCTCGGCAGCGCTGTCGTCGCCGGCCAGGACCCTCTCGGCGACGGCGCCGTCGAGAACCTTCTCCCAGAGGATGCGGCGCTTGGGCGGACTGGTCACGCGCTCCTTGACCAGTTCGCGGAAGCGCACGGCAAAGGCGGCCAGACGGCTGTAGTTCTGCGGGATGACGGTTTCCAGGACGCCGCGCAGCAGGCGAGTCAGCACCGGCGAACCGCCGCCGCTCGAGAAGGCGACCATCAGCGGCGAACGGTCGAGGATGGACGGCATGATGAAGCTGCACAATTCCGGGTCGTCGACGACGTTGACCGGAACATTGCGCTCCCCGGCCAGTTCGGAAACCTGGCGATTGACCTCGCGATCGCTGGTGGCGGCGACGACCAGCACGGCGCCCTCGAGGTGGTGCGGCGCGAAGCGCGCAACGACGGCCTCGACCCCGGGCAGCCCGGCCAGTTCCGGTTCGATCTCCGGGGCGACGACGCGCAGGCGCGCGCCGGCCTCGCGCAGCACGCCGGCCTTGCGCGCGGCCACCTCGCCGCCGCCGACGACCAGGCACAGCCGGCCCCGGATGTCGTGAAACGCCGGCAGGTAGTCCATCAGCCCTGTACCGCCCGGAGGATCAGCGGGACCAGCGCCCCGGGCAGACGGACCTTGCCCGACAGCGCGAATTCATGCGCGCGCGGCGACATCTTCCGCCAGGTCTTGCCGATGATCTGGATCCATTTTTCCTCGCTGTATTCCGGGTGCTTCGCGGCGAAATCGTCCAGGTAGTGCTCGAGGAAGACGAGGTCGCCGACATCCTCCATCAGCTGGGTTTCCGGATTGACCTTGAGCCCCTTCCTGCTGACGATCGCCATCACGCCTTCGACCATCTCCTCGTCGTAGCCGGCCTGGCGCATCAGGCCGCCGGCCGTCCGGGCATGGAACTTGTAGAGCCGGGTGCGCCATTGCAGGTAGCCCTGGCGATCCATCGGGAACTCGCCGCGCGCGATCTTCCAGCGCTCGATGTGCTGGGCGCGGACGGCCAGCCTGACCGCCTCGGAAGCCTCCGGCGCGTAGCGCTCCTGCATCTCGCCCATGCGTTGCGAGTAGAGCAGTTCCTTGGGAACGGCATGGCCCGCGTGTTGTTCCTGGTTGGGGTCTGCGCCGTTGGCCTGGTCGAAGGCCGCGATCGCGGCCTGGTAGGGGGAGTGGGTCATGCTGCCTTTTCGTTCGATGGATGTGGCCCTGCCTGGTGGAGAGTCGTCCACCACCCGATCAAGGTGGGAAGCACGCAACCCGGCGGCAGCCGCCGATGGCGCGCCCGGATCGCCGACGATGACCGGGATCGGCGGATGCTGGCGACGCTACTTGAGTTTCTCGTACAGCCCGACGACGGTTTCCATTTCCGCCAGGATGCGTTCGCTGGTCGTCGCCACGGCGGTCTGCGGGCGCTTGTCGGGGCCGGCCTTCTGGTTCAGCGCGCTCTCGAAGAAGATCCACTGCTGCTGGACGAGATCGAGGCTTTCCTTGATCTGCTGCGTATTGGACGGCGAGGCGGCGAGTTCCTGGTGGGCCGCCACGAACTCCTTGCGGGATTTCTCGAGTTCCCCGGGACTCTTTTCGTTGCCGACGCCCCAGGCGATCGCCTGGTAGAACTTGGCCATGCGCTGCGACAGCATGCGCTGGCGACCCGAGACATTGACCAGACGGCTGGCCGCGGAGGAGGACTGCTTCTCGAGCTGGACCGTCCCCTGATGCGCGAGCGAAAGCACCTGTTCGGAGAGGTCGAGAACCTTGCGCCCGTTGCCCTGGGAAGGCTGGGCGCCGACCAGGAGATCCTTGTATTCCAGCCATGACTTTTCGAGCTTGCCGTAGTTGTCCTTGATCTCGGGAGTCGGGGCGAAATTCTTCAGTTCGACGAGCTGACGGTCGAACAAGGCTACCGACGCATCGAGAACCTTCTTGCTGCGGTCG
>JAFLDQ010000152.1 GCA_017302355.1 Dechloromonas sp. | reverse complement strand
CCGTATTGCCGCCGAAATTCTTCAGCGCCGTTTCCAGTTCGCTCAGGCTTACCCCGACGGCCTGCAAGCGGGCCGGATCGGGTTCGACGCGGTACTGCTTGACCTGGCCGCCGATCGGGATGACCTGCGCCACCCCCGGAATGGTCAGCAGGCGCGGCCGCATAACCCAGTCGGCGTATTCGCGCACCTGCATCGGGCTGGCTTTGTCCGGATCGGCCGGCAAAGCGATGAGCAGGATTTCGCCCATGATTGAAGAGATTGGCCCCATCTGCGGCACGATCCCCTGCGGCAACTGCTCCCGTACGAGGTTGAGTCGCTCAGCGATCTGCTGGCGGTTGCGATAAATCTCACTGCCCCACTCGAACTCGACATAGACCACCGACAGGCCGATGCCCGACACCGATCGCACCCGCGTCACGCCCGGCATGCCATTCATCGCCGATTCGACGGGGAAGGTGATCAATTGCTCGACCTCTTCCGGGGCCATACCGCCGGCTTCGGTCATCAGCGTGACCATGGGTTTGTTGAGGTCGGGGAATACGTCCACCGGCATCTGGCGCACGGTCAGCGCCCCATAAATGACCAGCAGCAGCGAAACGCCGAGCACGATCAGGCGCTGCTTGAGGCTCGCATTGATGATGAAATCGAACACGGCGTCCCCTTAGCGAATCTGCGCCAGGGAAGCAGCGCCCTGAACGACGACGCGTTCACCGCCGTTCAGGCCGTCGGTCACGACCGCCGAATGACCGTCCAGGGCCGCCGCCTTGACTTTGCGGGAAACGAAGCGCTCGGCGCTTTCATGCACCCAGACCACCGATTCATTGGCCGCATTGCGCACCACGGCGGCGGCGGGAATCGCCACACCGGCTTGGCGGGCCTTGGTTTGCGCCAGGACCTTCAGGGTTTGGCCGACCGCGACGGCGGGCAGGGCGCCATTTTTCGGCGTTTCGACCCGGAACAGCACCGGCATGGCCTGTTCCTTCAAGGTACGTCCCAAACCGACGAAGGCGAGGTCGAGCACGCCGCCGGCAATCGGGGCACTGGCCTTGGTCAGTCCGTCGAGCAATACGGGGTCGTAGGCCATGGCCTCGACCGCCAGTCGCTGCGGATCGACGACCTCGAAAACCACCGCCTGCGCATCGACCACTTGGCCGACCGCGACGTTAGCCGCACTGACCACGCCGCTCACCGGTGCGACCAGGGCCTCGCGGCCGAGGCTGCCGCCGACAGCGCTCTTGCGCTTCTTGAACGCGGCAAGTTCGATCTCCGCCTGTTCGATGTCTTTCTGCGGGACGCTGCCTTCCAGTTGCTGGAGCCGCACCAGGCGGCGTTCGAGGACGCTTTCCTGCGCAGCCAATTCGGCCAGGGCCGACAGTTGAGTACCGCGTTCGAGGGCGGTTGCAGCTGGTTGCAGCCAGGCCAGAATTTGCCCTTTGTTGACCCGTTGACCAAGCACGGCCAGCCCGTTCGGGCCAGCCTCGATCCGCCCACTCTGGAAAGTCTGCACCCGGCCGCCGGCATTCGGATCGGCGACAATGCGGCCATTGAGTTCGACCGTGCGGGGGAATTCCCCCTTGAGGGCGGTCCGGGTGCGCAGGCTCAACTGCCGTTGGGCCGATTTCGGGACAAAGACGCTGCCGTCCGGCAAGCGCAAGGCCGGCTCGTTGAAAGTCACCTGGCCTTGGGCGTCGACTGCAGCGACCGGTGCCGGTGCAACTGGGGCTTTTTGTTCATCGCCATGGTCCTCGCCGCCATGGGCGGAGACCTGAACAGCCAGGGTGCTGCCCACGAGCAGAGCCAGGGCGTAGCGGGTAAGATTCTTGATATCGGTCATGCTGAGTGAATTCCATGTTGCGGTTGGCGACGCAGGCGACGCACGATCAGGCCCCCGGCCAGCAGCAACAGCGGAGTTCCGGCGTAGAGCCACCAGTTGCGATCAGGGTGTCCGGCTTCAGTCAAGGCGGCTGCTACTTCGCCAACTTCCAGGCTGGCGGAAAGCAGATCGACAATTTCGCCCGCCTGGACGGTGATGGTCAGCGGGTATTTGCCAGCTTGCGTCAGGGAGGAGGCCGATAATTGGTAGACCCCACCCGCCATCTCGGTGGCGATCCCTTTGATCCCCTGTCCCTCGATTTCGATTTGTGCCCCGGGAATGGGTGCGTTGTCGGCGGCGCGGTCGAGATAGATGATCAGGTCCTTGCCAGCGAGCACACCGACCAGTTCAAGGTCTTCGCTGCGCAGCTCGAAACGTGGTGCCAAGTTGACATCGGCCGGCTTGGCGGGGGCTCCGTGGTCATGGCCTTCATGGGCGAGGAGCGGCGTGGACAGCGCCAGCAGGATGGCTGCAATAATGGCTTTGAGGGCTGCCCAGATCAGGATGAATGGCTTGTCGATCACGGTGTAATTCCTCGGGCTTGATTCAGGTTGGCCTGGGCGGCCGACAGGCGGGCGCGGCTACGGCCCAGGTCGATGCGGGCTTCGGTCGCCTGCGATTGGGCGCGCAGCAACTCGACGAGCGCACTTTCGCCCAGTTCGAAGGAACGGCGCAGCAGGGTCAGGCGCTCGGCGGCGGCTTGTTCGCGGTCGACCGCCAGTTCGGCACCGATACGGGCCGAATCGAGTTGCGCCTCGGCCTCCCTGACTTCGGCTTCGACGTCGGCCAGCAACCGTTGATACTGGGCATCGGCCTGGATCAGCGCCGTGTTGGCGCTGGCAATCAAGGGCGCATTGCGCACCTCGCCAGCGAAGGGAATGGTAATAGCGAAACCGATGCTGTCGCGTGGAGCGGCACCCGAGGCATCGCGCTCCCGGCGATATAGCATGCCGATGCTGGGCGCATCGCGGCGCGACTCCTGGGCCAGGTTCATGTTGGCACGGGCGCGCTCGGCAGAGGCCTGTCCAGCCGCCAGGCGGGGATGAACATCTTCAGCGGCTGCCGCCATAACCGGCTCTTGCGGATTGTCCGGTAAGCGGTCGCTGCCGGTCAGGACCCGGTAGCGCTGCGTGCTGCGTACCACACGTGCGTTCGCTTCGGCCGCAGCGGCCCGGGCGCTGCTCGTTTCTTGCTTGACGAGAAGCAGATCGGAGCGGGCCATTTCACCGACCTTGACCCGCCTAGCCACATCCGCTTCCAGTTTGGCCGCCGCATCCAGACGTTCACCGGCAACCGCCGCTTCACTTTGCACCAGATAGAGTGTCCATAGGGCCGTCCGCAATTCGCCGGCGACAGCCAGCCGGGTGGCGGCAATGCTCCGCTGACTCTCGTCGTTATCGGCATCGGCAACGGCTATCCGTGCTGATTTTTGACCGGGTAGCCAGAGCGGAACAGAAATACCGATTTCGCTTTCTTCTTTGCCGAAATTGTCGTTCCAGCGGTCAGTGCGCTGCGCCAGGCCGATTCTCGGGGTGCCGGGAAACAAGGATTCGGCAACAGTGCGGCTGGCGATCGCTTCCTCGCGTTTCGCGACTACTGTTTTCCCCTGAGGGGAATTGGCCCATGTCTTTTCAAAGACGTCGCGCAGGGTTTCCGCTTGGGCGGAACCGATCGAAGCGGCCAGCCAGACCAGCAGGCAGCCGGTCCCGGCACGCATTTTTGGTGTTGGCGGAGAGCAATTCATTGGGGCAAGTTCACCGAGTTCAGATCAATAAACACGGATGGTACGGAGCGTTGCCCAACGGGATGCTGACCGATAAATTACATTTGTGTAATCTTGCGGCCCCTACCGGTGCCCAGAAATTTTGCCTTTCATCCTCGCTTCGAAATGTCCCGAACCGGACATAGCCGGCACTTTGACCTGTTAAAGTCCTTTCCCGAGCGAATTCGGTCAGCTAAAAATCTATGCCCTGTCGTGGCAGGTGCCAATAAATTGAATATTTGACTTATCTGGACTTCTTTGAGCGGCCTACCCTGACATCCGTTTGGGGTATAGCTCAAAATGACACCAAGACGGCACACAACGAACATCCGTTATTTGGGAAGCAAGCAAAGCCATGGGCTTGTCGCCTTTTTGGCTTTTTATGCTTCCCGAAGCAGGCTTACCCAGAATCAGTCGAAACGAACATCAATCTCCTTTCCATCAGGCTTCGTGCAAACCCCGGCTGGACTTTGGCCTGAACTCCAAGCCAGCAGGCATAGAATTGTTTCCCCACTTTGGGAACGTAGTATCGGCGAAGCCGAATTCTTTATGTGATCGCTGTCCATGCCGCTGGTAATTCGGTCGTAATGTTTGCCTGGGCCAAACAATTTACGTAATTTTGCGAGGTCTTGAGAATGCTGAATCACAAATCCCCGCCCCTCATATCGCACTCCTTCGAGTTCCAAAACCATGACCGGCGCTTGCCTGCCTTCGTGGCTAAAGGAGCCCGTGACGGGAGGCGAGTCGTTCTCCGATACCAGTCGATGAGTATGCCCAGCACAACCGGAGAGCGTCACGCCCAGAAAACATGTGGTGAGTATTTTTCTCGTCGCGGACATGTGGTCTCCCTTCTACTTCAACACGAAGCGAACCGTTGCCTGGGCTTTGCCCGGGACGGATACCAAGGCCACAATCTTGCTGTTGGCAAGTTTAAAACTGCCTGTAGCCTCCAGTTGCGCGCCCGCCGGTTTCAACTCGACTTCCTGTTTATAAGTGCCGACGAGGATGGTCAGTTTGGCGTTGGATTTTGAGACATCCACCGACTTGCCATGATCGCGCACATGCAACTGGATTGTCTCCGGAGTGGCGACCAGTTCGTAATCCATGTCCTTGACCTCGCTGACGACGCCGCCGTGGAGCGGTTTGTGTTCGTGGCCGTGCTCGTGGCCACCGGCAGCGAAAGCATTGCCGGACATGGAGAAGGTAAAAGCGGCGAGAAGATGAATCGGTTTCATGGGTTTTCCTTTTGTGAAATAAAAATCAAAGCGCGCCGGCATCGCGGTCGGCCATCAGGCGTTCCACGTCCTTACGACCAAACAGCCAGAACATGGCGGGCGTCAGGAAGGTGTCGAGCAGGGTTGAACTGATTAACCCAGAGAAAATGACCACCGCGACTGGATGCAGGATTTCCGTGCCCGGCCGCTCGGCCTCGAACAACAATGGCGCCAGTGCGAAGGCCGTCACCAGCGCCGTCATCAAGACAGGAGAAAGACGTTCCAGCGAGCCGCGCAGGATCATTTTCTGATCGAAATTCTCGCCTTCCATGCGCATCAGGTTGATGTAGTGGCTGACCTTGAGAATGCCGTTGCGTACCGAAATGCCGGCCAGCGTGATGAAGCCGACCAGCGCGGCGACCGACAGCGGTTGCCCGGAAAGCCACAAGCCGAGGACTGCGCCGACCAGTGCCAGCGGAATGTTGGCCATGATCAGCGCCGACAGGACGACCGATTTGTAGCGGCTGAAGAGCACCACGAACATCAGCACCAGCGAGACGATGGAGAGCAGACCAACCAGCCGCGAAGCCTCTTCCTGCGCCTGGAACTGGCCGCCCAGGGTGATGAAGTAGCCTTCAGGCAGTTTGCTTTCGCCGACGACCTTACGGATGTCCTCGACAATCTCGGACAGTGCCCGACCTTGCGCGTTGGCCGAAAGCACGATGCGCCGCTTGCCGTCGTCGCGGCTGACCTGGTTCGGTCCGTCACTGTCCTCGATGGTGGCGATTTTTGACAAGGGAATCGGGCCGCCGGGCGTCTCCAGCAAAATCTGCCCCAGCCCTTGCAACGAGCGGGATGACTCAGGCAAACGCACGACCAGCGCGAAGCGCCGGCCGCCCTCGACGACCTGAGTTACCTTTTCACCTTCAACCAAGCTTTGCAGCGTCGCCAGAATCTGTGGCGTCGGCACGCCGTATTGCGCGGCCGTCGCATAGTTGACGCTGACCTTGATCTGCGGGGCCAGCACCTGCTTCTCGATTTCCAGATCGGCAATGCCCGGAATACCGGCCAGCCTGCCGCGCAGCGCGTCGGCCTGACCGCGTAGCGTGTCGAGGTCGTCGCCAAAAATCTTGATGGCGATTTGCGAACGCACACCGGACAGCATGTGGTCGATGCGGTGCGAGATGGGCTGGCCAATGGCGATCGCCGCCGGTAGGTTGATCAGGCGAGCGCGAATATCCGCCGAAATTTCGCCCATTGAGCGCGTCATTTCGGATGCTGGCTTCAGGCCGACATCCAGTTCGCTGACGTGAACACCTTCCGCATGCTCGTCGAGTTCCGCCCGACCGCTGCGTCGCCCGACGTGCACCACTTCTGGTACCGCCTTGACCAGCACCTCGGCCTGTTGCGCCAAGGCCGACGACTCGGCCAGCGTGACGCCAGGGTTGAGGCGCATGCCGATCAGCAGCGTTCCCTCATTGAAGGGTGGCAGGAAGGTCTTGGGGAAGAATGGCACGGCGACCGCTGCCACCAAAATAGCGATGGCACCGGCCGCCAACGCCGCTTTAGGCCGGTTGAGCACTGCCTGCAAACTGCGGCCATAGCTGGCTTTCAGCCAGGCCAGCAGTTTCGTATCGCCATGATCGAGCGACTTCATGCGTGGCAGCAGGTAAAAAGACAGCACCGGCGTCACCGTCACCGACACCACCAGCGAGGCCAGCGTTGAGACGATGAAAGCGATACCGAGCGGCACGAACAGCCGGCCTTCCATGCCGGGTAGGGCGAAAAGCGGCAGAAACACCAGGACGATAATGATCGTTGCGTAGAGGATGGCCGAACGCACCTCCATCGTCGCATGGGCGACCAGTTCAATCGGGTGCATCCGGTGATCGTGGTGCTTGGCCCGGTCTTCCTTCAGCCGGCGCAGCACGTTCTCGACGCCGACCACGGCGTCATCGACCAGGCCACCGATGGCGATGGCCAGGCCACCCAGCGTCATGGTGTTGATCGACAGGCCGTAATAGTCGAAGACCAGCGCCGTCATGAAAATCGACACCGGGATCGCGGTCAACGCGATCACCGTCGGGCGCAGGGTGCCCAGGAAGAAGAACAGGATGACCGCGACGAAAACCGATGCTCCGATCAACTTGCCTTGCAGCGTGCTGATTGACGACTCGATGAAACTGGCCTGGCGGAAGGTCACCTTGGGCGCCTCCATGCCGGCCGGCAGCGATTTCTTCAGATCCTCGACTGCTGCCTCGATGCTCCGGGTCAGATGGATGGTGTCCGCCGTCGGCTGCTTCTGGATGCCGAGAATGACCGCCGGCTTGCCCTCGAAACCGGCATCGCCCCGCTTGATGGCCGGTGCGAAGGTCACGTCGGCGATTTGCCGCAATAAAACGGGTTGACCGTGGCGGGCCGTCAGCGCCAGGTTCTTCAGATCGTCGAGACGTGAGGTGCGCCCCAGGTGGCGAATGAGGTATTCGCGGCCGTTGAGTTCAAGGAAGCCGCCGGAGGTGTTGGCCGAGTAGCCTTTAAGCGCCCCGGTCAACTGCTCGTGCGAGATGCCCAATTCTGCCATCCGGGTCGTGTTCGGCTGCACCTGGAACTGGCGCACCTCGCCGCCAATCGGGATGACCTGCGCCACACCGGCGATTGCCATCAGCCGCGGACGCAGCACCCAGTCGGCGTATTCGCGCACCTGCATCGGCGAAATCTTCGCCGTGTCGATGGGAATGGCGATCTGCATGATTTCGCCCATGATCGAACTGATCGGCCCCATGCGCGGCGTGACGCCGGTCGGCAGCCCTTCCTCCATCGAGGAAAGACGTTCCGACACCATCTGCCGCGCCCGGAAAATCTCCGTTTTCCAGTTAAAGGTCACATAAATGAAAGATAGGCCGGCGCTGGATACTGAACGGACGCTTTCCACACCGGGCAGACCGTTCATGGTCGTTTCCAGCGGGAAAGTGATCAACTGCTCCACCTCCTCGGCGGCCATGCCGCCGGATTCAGTCATGATCGTGACCGTCGGTTTATTGAGGTCCGGAAACACATCCACCGGTGTGCGGGAGAGCGTGAATGCCCCATAAGCCATCAGCACCAGGCTGGCGATGATGACCAGCAGGCGGTTGGCAAGGCTGTTATCGAGAAGCCACTTGAACATGGTTTAGCTCTCCCCCCGTGTGCAGCAATTCGATTGCTGCTGAATCGGCGGACATGGCACGTCGCCATAACTGCAAAAGACGCAACAGTCACCCGACTTGGGTCGAAGTAGCGTTTTACAACCTGAACATTCATGGAAGAACAAGCAGGCATCGGTAGGCATGCGGAGTTTTTCCGACAGTCCGCAAATCGGGCAGGTCAGGGTGGAGTCGAGAATAGGTTCCATAGCCATCCCTTTACCTGACCTGGTTGATCAGGGTCGCAGCGCGGACGGCAACCCGATCTCCGGCTTTCAGTCCGCTGGTCACCGCCACGTTGGTACCGTCCAGCGGCTCGGCGGTTACCGTGCGCGGCTCAAAGCGTTCCGGTGCCGTCTTGACCCAGACGATGGTCTGGTTGGCCGGGTTCTTCATCAGCGCCGCTGCCGGCACGCGGATGCCCGGCACCGTGCTGCGCGTCTGCACGAAGACCC
>JAFLDQ010000151.1 GCA_017302355.1 Dechloromonas sp. | reverse complement strand
TCGTCACCCCGGGATTCGCCCTGCCGAACCGGCTGATCATCCACACCCGCGGTCCGCGCTACTTTGTCGACCCCGACCCCCCGGGGAATCTCGCCGCCGCACTGCGCAACACCCTGCTGGCCGCCGATGAACACGGTGTGCGGCGGATTGCCGTGCCGGCGATCTCGATGGGAATATTCAGCTACCCGCCGGATGAGGCCGTGCCGATTCTGGTGCACGCTGCCCGCCGGTTTGGCGGACTCCTGAAGTGCGTTCGCGAGGTCCGCTTCGTGGTGCGTGAGGAGTCGCTGTTTCGGCGCTTCGTCGAGGAAATCGCGAAGAGCGGTTGATGACCGGGGAGGGGGCCACCCTGCCGGATCGACCGGCCGTTCCACGAGCGGCCGGTCGCGTCACGCATCGTCTCTCACCAAAAGCTCGGGGCCTCGTCGGCCGCCATTGCATCCTGCGGTCGACCGGCAAATCCCGGGGTTTTCTGTGAGCGCTCCGCCCGTCTCACGGGTTGCCTCCCATGACCGCCGCACAGAAGAAGACACAATATGACGAATGTGCGACGTTGCCAGCCAGCGGCGCCGGATGCGGGATAGAATTCCTGCCTGGTCTTCCCGCGGCTCGCTTTCCAGCGGTACAACGCAGCGGTCTGCCGGGTCGGCCCGCCGAGGGTCGGACCTGGGACGTCGAGTCGACGGCCACGGGCCTGTCGCGGTAGAGTGCAACCTGCAAGAGTGCGGATGTCGTAATCGTCGAATCGGACGTTGGTGGAGAAGTATCGAGTGACTGTCGTGAACATCGCGGCGTATCCGGCAAGACGCCATGGATCGTGGCGCATTCGGCCCCGCTAGCCGGCTCGCCTTGCGGCTTGCGCTCCTTGTCCTGCTTTTCCTGGGAGGCTGTGACTTGCTTCAGGATCGCCAGCTTCTCTATTTCCCCGACAACCCGCCCCTCGCGGTCGTCGTGGCCGATGCCCGGCGTGATGGGCTGGTCCCATGGCCGGGTGAAGACGACTATCGCGGACTGCTGGGCGAACCGGAGGGGCTGGTCCGCGGCACGGTAGTGCTGTTTCACGGCAATGCGGGGCACGCCGGACACCGCGCATGGTATGCCGATACATTGACCCGTCATGGCTTGCGGGTGATCCTGGCCGAGTATCCCGCCTATGGGCCGCGAGCGGGCAAACTCGGCGAGGCCGCGCTGGTGGCTGACGCGGTGGAAACACTCGCTCTCGCCCGCAGCCGGTTTCAAGGCCCTCTGCTGCTCGCCGGAGAATCACTGGGCGCCGGTGTCGCTGCCGGGGCCATCGCCAGGGCGCCGGCCGGAATCGCCGCCCTGTTGTTGATCACGCCGTGGGATGCGCTCGAGCATGTCGCGCGCCGCCATTATCCCTGGGCTCCGATCCGCTGGATACTGCGCGACGAATACGACAGCGCTGGCAACCTCGCCGGTTTTCCCGGCCCTGTCGCGGTGGTCATCGCCGAGCGGGACAGCATCGTTCCGGCCGATTTCGGTCGCGCCCTGTTCGCCGGACTGACCGGCCCCAAGCGGCTGTGGGTGATCCCCGGAGCCGACCACAACGACTGGATGGGGCGAGTCGATGATTCATGGTGGCAGTCGGTCACCGGCTTCCTGCTCGAGCGCTAGCCGTACGGGGTTGGCGCGCATTTGGCAGAAGCGTGCTTGGCCTAAAGGGGCGCCCCATTCCTTGTTCAAGCGACGGAGAACAAGCGCTCGGTCGCCAGGTGGGTCATGCCGGAATCTTTCGACTTCAAGAAACACTATCAGCAACTCGTTGCACTTCGGACCTGAAACCACCAGTCGTTTTTTCATCATTTTCGATGATTTCGGCCGGTTTGCCCCTGTTTTTCCTTACTGTGGACGCAATACGGCCATGCGCTTCAAATTCCACGCGAGGCACACCAGCGCCCACTCGCCGGTAACCTGCTTCAAGCCGCGCAGCGAGAACTGGCGGAATTCCATTACCGACTTGATGATGCCGAAGACCGGCTCGACGGTCTGCTTGCGCAACGCGTAGAGCGCCCGGCCGGCCTTGGTCTTCAGGCGATGAGCCATGGCCTGCATCGGTGTGGCGTCGGCGGGCAAAGGGTCAGATTCGCTGTGGCGTTCCCGCCAGTCTGGATGGTGCTCGTCGCGAGCGACGGCGAGCAAGGGTTCGATGTTCGCCGCCACGCACGCCTGGAGGTTCTTCTCGCTGCAGAAACCGGTATCGGCGATCAGGCACTCGGCGACCCCGAGCACCTCGGCCTGCGCCGTGAGCGTCGCCAGCATCGGCGCGACCTGCTCCTGGTCGTTGGGCGCCTGCGTCACCCCGGTAGCGACGACCGGCATCGTCGCGGCATCGACCGCCGCCTGGGCGTTATACGCCTGCTCGAAGCCGCCGTCGGGACCATCGGCTTGACCGGCCTGTTCGGCCAGGGCCAGCAGTTCCTGCACCTTGGCCTTGAGCCGGCCTTCCAGCTTTTCGATGTGGCCGTGCGAGAGCGCACTGTGACGCGAGGCGTTGGTGTGGATCTTGGTCTCGTCGAGACAAACGTTGCCCAGCTTGAACAGCTTCATTTCCCGCGCCAGTTCGAGCACCTGCACAAACAGGTCGCTCAGTTCATCCAGGAAACGGCGGCGAAAGGTGGCCAGGGTGTCGTGGTCGGGATGGCTGCCGGCCGCAAGGTAGCGGAAGGCGACCGAATCGCAGGTCGCCCGCTCCAGTTTGCGGCTCGAGAAGACCCCGTTGGCGTAGCCATGGACCAGGATCGCCAGCAGGGTCGCCGGATGGTGCGCCTTCGACCCTCGCCCCGCATACTGCCGGGTGACCCTGGACAGATCGAGTTGATCTATCACCTCAACGATGAACCAGGCCAGGTGATCTTCGGTCAGCCAATCGTCCAGCGACGGCGGTAACAGATAGTCGGTCTTACGATCAGCAACGATAAAGCTGGACACGGCACGGCCAAGCGACACGAGGAACTATGACCGTAGAATACCTGGCGCGAACGGGGGACAGCCGACAGGCTGCTAGCCAAAACCCACCCGAACCCCCCGCGTTAACTGATCGGTTTCGAGGCGCGTCAGTCGACAAAGATAACGCGCCAGATGGCGTTGCGGCAGTGCCAAAAGTCGTGCAAAACCGTGCCAAATATCGCGCGAGCTTACATGGGCGTGCCACAACTGCCCGCGCTGTCAGCAGAGGCTTGGGATGCAGCCAGATGCGTCCCGGCAAGTCCCGAACCACTGAACAAACATGCGGCGAGCAGGGACAGCCATGCCACTCCCGCCGATCCATTTGCACAAAAAAGGGCACTTCGGCTGAAGTGCTCGGTTTCATGGGTATTTGGCGCGCCCGAGACGATTCGAACGTCCGACCCCTGCCTTCGGAGGGCAGTACTCTATCCAACTGAGCTACGGGCGCGCGGGAGCGGGGATTTTACAGTCTGCGCCGGTCCGCGTCCAATCTATCGACGCGGCGCTGGTGTCACTCGAAGAAGGTTCGCGCTGCCTCGAAACGCTGGGCATAGTAGCGATCGCTCAGGCGGTCGATGCGCACGCGCCCGCTGGTCGCCGGTGCGTGAACGAATCGCGAATCGCCGAGATAGATGCCGACATGGGAGAACGGCTGGTTGCGGGTGTTGAAGAAGACCAAGTCCCCGGGCCGCAGAAGTTCCGGCTCGATCGGCCGGCTGCTACGGGCAATGTCGGCGGCGCTGCCCTGCACCTTGAGGCCGGTGGCCTGGCCATAGATGAAGCTGACCATGCCGCTGCAATCGAGCCCGGCTTCGGGGTTCCTGCCGCCGAAACGATATCCGGTGTCGATCAGCCCCATGGCGTAGAGGGCGACCTCGTTGCCCTTTTCGCTGACGGGCAGGGGTTGCGTTATAGTTCCGCCAAATGCAACCGGACGCGACGCCGGGCCGCCACAGGCGGTGAGCAGTGACACGATCAGCGTGAAGGCGAACAGGGCAGGCAACCGCATATCTTGAGACGCTTTCTGCAAACAATTCATAACTTACCGTTTTTACAGGATTTTTCAAGACCATGCACCTTCAAAATCAATCTTTGTTGCGGTCGACTGCCTTTTTGGGCGGGAAATGGATCGCTGCCGACGGCGGCGCCAGCATCGCCGTGCGCGACCCGGCTGACGGCTCGCTGCTGGCCGAGGTGCCGAACTGCGGCGCCCCGGAGACACAGCGCGCGATCGCCGCCGCCGATGCAGCGCTGCCCGCCTGGCGCGAGCAGACCGCCAAGCAGCGCTCACAGGTGCTGCAACGCTGGTTCGCGCTGATCAACCGGAACGCCGAGGATCTGGCGCGACTGATTACCGCCGAGGGCGGCAAGCCGCTGACCGAAGCCAGGGGCGAAGTGGGCTATGGCGCATCGTTCGTCGAGTGGTTCGCCGAGGAAGGCAAGCGCACCTATGGCGAGACGATTCCGGCGACGGCGGCCGACAAGCGCCTCGTCGTCATCAAGCAGGCAATCGGCGTTTGCGCGGCGATCACGCCATGGAACTTCCCGCTCGCGATGATCACGCGCAAGGTCGCCCCGGCATTGGCAGCCGGCTGCACGGTCGTCGTCAAGCCGGCGGAGCAGACGCCGCTGACCGCGCTGGCGCTCGCCGCGCTGGCCGAGGAGGCCGGTTTCCCCGCCGGCGTCTTCAACGTGCTGACCGGCGACGCGGTGGCGATCGGCGGCGCGCTGACCGCCAGCCCGGTCGTGCGCAAGCTGTCGTTCACCGGCTCGACCGAGGTCGGCCGGCTGCTGATGGCGCAATGCGCGCCGACCATCAAGAAGCTGTCGCTGGAACTCGGCGGCAATGCCCCCTTCATCGTCTTCGACGACGCCGATGTCGATGCCGCGGTCGACGGCGCGCTGATCGCCAAATATCGCAACACCGGCCAGACCTGCGTGTGCGCCAACCGCATCCTGGTGCAGTCCGGGGTTTATGAGGAATTCGCCCGGAAGCTGGCGGCGCGCGCCGGCGACTTGAAAGTGGGCGCCGGCATCGAGGAAGGCGTGGCGCAGGGTCCGCTGATCGACGATGCGGCGCTGGCCAAGGTCGAGGCGCACGTCGCCGACGCGCTGGGCAAAGGGGCGCGCGTGCTGTGCGGCGGCACCCGCCATGCGCGCGGCGGCAATTTTTACCAGCCGACGGTGCTCGCCGACGTGACGCCCGCGATGCAGGTCGCCCGCGAGGAAACCTTCGGGCCGGTCGCGCCGCTCTTTCGCTTCACGAGCGAGGCCGAGGCGGTGGCGCTCGCCAACGCCACCGAGTTCGGCCTCGCCGCCTATTTCTATTCGCGCGACATCGCCCGCTGCTGGCGCGTCGGCGAAGCTCTCGAATATGGCATGGTCGGCGTCAATACCGGGCTGATCTCGAACGAGGTGGCGCCCTTCGGCGGCATTAAGCAGTCGGGCATCGGGCGCGAAGGGTCGAAGCACGGGATCGAGGATTATCTCGAGATCAAGTATCTCTGCTTCGATGTGGGCGGATGATCAAGCTTGTCATCGCGCTGGCGGCGGTCGCGCTGGTTTGGCTGATCTGGCGGCAGTGGTCGGCGCGGCGACGGGCGGCCTTCATCGACCAGTATCCGTTCGCCGGAATTCTCGACCAGCGCCTCGCGGCACGCCGCCCCGAGCTGACCCCGGATCAGCGCGCCGAGGTCTTTGCCGGCCTGCGCGACTATTTTCAGATCTGTCGCCGCGCCGGCCGGCGCATGGTGGCGATGCCGTCGCAGGTGGTCGACGACGCCTGGCACGAATTCATCCTGTTCACCAGGCAATACGCCCGATTCTGCCGGGGCGCCTTCGGCCGCTTCCTGCACCATACGCCGGCCGAGGCGATGCGTTCGCCGACCCAGGCGTCGGACGGCATCAAGCGCGCCTGGCGGCTGGCCTGCGCGCGCGAGGGAATCGATCCGCGCAAGCCGCAACGCCTGCCGCGGCTGTTCGCGATGGATGCCGCCCTCCTGATTGCCGGCGGTTTTATCTACCAGCTCGATTGCCTGGCCGCCGGCCGCGAGGGCGCGATGGGTGCCGGTTTCTGCGCCAGCCACATCGGCTGCGGCGGCGGCTGTTCGGGTGATTCCGGCGGTTCCGATGGCGACGGCGGCAGTGGTTGCGGTGGCGGGTGCGGCGGCGACTGACGCCGGCCTACTTGTGATAGATGCGGCTGCTGCCGGAACCGCCCTTGCCAGGGTTGGCAACGTTGTCGAACAGATTCCAGCCTTGATGCTGGGCATAGCCAAACAGCAAAAGGGCGAGAACGCCGGTGGCCAGGTTGAATTTTCCGAACATCAGTCGTCCCCGTCCGCGGAATCGCTGCTCGCCGCCGGCGCGTGATCGCTCTCGGCCCAGCGCCTGGCCTCGAAGGCGGCGAAGCGCAGGCGGGTAAAGACCGGGAAGAAGACCAGGAACAGCAGCACCATCACGAAGTTCGACCAGCCCGCCCCGCCGCTCGACACTTCGATGACATCGCGCACCGGCACCGGCTTCTCCGGGGCGATGTCGGGGTCGATCGTCAGGTAGTAGGTGCCCGGCGGGATGTCGAGAAAGACGACTTCGTCGGATCGGTCGCCTTCCGACCAGCTCTCGCCACCGTCGTTGCCGTGGTAGTAGGCCAGTTCCCGCGCCGCCGGCCACGCCTGGCCGCTTGCCTTGTTGACCAGCATCAGGTCGAGGCCGATCCAGTTGTTGTCGAGCGAGGTCGAATTGCGCACCGTCAGCTTGCGCGGCCGGTCACGCACCTCGAATTCGTTGGTGACGACCGATTCCTCGGCCATTTGCGGCGAGAAGGTGACCGCCTGGCGCAGCAGCGTCTTGCCGCTCCCGATGAATGCAAAGAAGCTCTGCAGGACGATCGCCGCCATGGCCATCTTCCAGAACAGGCTGCAAACCCGCTGGTGCGTTTCGGCCCACGGATTGGGCTGGTTGGCGAAGACGCCGACCGGCGCGACCATCCGTCCCGGCAGCTTGAAGGCCGCGCCGATCGCCTCGGGCGCAGCGGGCATTGATGGCGGCCGAATCCTCGTTGTAGGCCGCCTCCGGCCACAGGATCGGCGAACCCGGATTGGCGTCACCGATCTTGAGGTTGAAGGCGTACCAGCCGGACACCGCCATGACCACCACGCTGCAGCCGATCACCGCGAAGCGGAAGCGCGAGGTGGCCATCCACACCGCGAAGTCGAGCACCTTGCGCAGCAGCGGGGCGAGGTCCACCCCATGCACGGTGCCGTGGGGCTTGCGGATGAAAGACAGCATCACCGGGGTGAGGATCACCGCGCTGATGGTCAGGGTGGACACCCACACCACCGACAGCACGGTGAGCTTCTGCAGCATCGGGATCGGGCTGAGGGCCACCACCGCCATGCAGGCCGCGTCGGCAATCACCCCCAGCATGCCGGGCCGGAACAGGTCGGCCAGGGCCACCTTGGCGGCATGCCGGGCGCTCTCCGCCCCCTTGGCGATGTTCTCCAGCTCGTCGTCGAAGCGATTGACGATCTGCACCGAGTGGGACACCGCCCGCGAGGTGATGAGCATGGCCACCACGATCACCAGCGGCTCGAAGTGAATGCCCAGCAGGTGACAGATGCCGAGGGCCCAGATGGCGCTGACCACGCCGGCCAGCAGGGGCAACAGCACACCACGCCAGGTGCGCAGCAGCACGAAGAGCATGCTCAGGGTCACCGCCAGCGCGGCGGCCACAAGGTTGATGGTCTCCGGCACATAGTGATTGACCCAGCCGTAGAGGATGGGGTCGCCGACGATGCGGATGCGCACCGAGCCATCATCCACCTTGGCCACCAGGGCCCGCACCTCTTCAAAGACCTTGGCGTAATCCACGTCGCGGTCGATGAAGTCCACCGTGATCAGGGTGGCCTGCAGGTCGCGGGACACATAAGGGCCGTACACCAGCGGGTTGCGCAGCACGGCCTCCTTGAGGGCCGCCATCTGCTCGGCGTTGGCCGGCAGGTCGGGCCACATCAGGGGCGTGGTGGCGATGCCGTCGGTGGAGGCCTGCACCTCCTTGAGCTTCTTGGAAGCCAGGGAGGTGATCTGGTAGGGATTGACCGCCGAGACTTCACGCAGGCCGAGGGTGACGGTGCGCACCTTCTCGAGGAAGGCCTTCTGGAAGATGTCGCCCTCCTTCACCTCGAACATGATGGTGACCATGTTCGAGCCGCCGAAGGTGTCCTTGAAGCGCTCGTGGGTTTTGACGTACTCGTGCTGCGAGGGGAGCATGTCCTCGAACACGGTGCGCACTTCGATGCGCAGGGCAAACCAGCTCAGCACCAGGGTCAGTGCCGCCAGCACAGCCACCACCGCTTTGCGGCGATGGATGCAGAACTCCGCGATGCGTTCGATCATTTGTCTTGTCTCTTCTCTGTGTAAGGGGTGCGAAGCCGGGAGAAACGGAGATCAGCTGCCCAGGGGCTGCCAGCGCTTGCCGTCCCAGCGGCCGACGCCGGCGCCGGCGAACCAGGCCTGGCCACCGGCCGGCAGCACGCGGGTGTGCCAGGAGAGGTCGCGCTCATCGACCCGGCCGACGCTCCACTTGGCGGCATCGGCGGGGG
>JAFLDQ010000150.1 GCA_017302355.1 Dechloromonas sp. | reverse complement strand
GGTATTCGCGCAGTTGACCGAGCAGTCCGGCGTCCTCGGCAAATTTTTCCATGAGGATCTGGCGGGCGCCGTCGAGCACGGCCTTGGCATCGGCGAAACCGGCTTCGGCATTGAGGAATTTCCCGGCCTCCTCTTCCGGCGTCAGCTCGGGGTTCTCCAGCAGGCCCAGCGCCAGCGGCTCGATGCCGGCCTCGCGGGCGATCTGCGCCTTGGTCCGGCGCTTCTGCTTGTAGGGCAGGTAGAGATCCTCCAAACGCTGCTTCGTTTCGGCATCGTCGATCTCGGCCTTGAGTTCCGGCGTCAGCTTGCCCTGTTCCTCGATGCTGGCGAGGATGGCCGTGCGCCGGTCTTCGAGGTCGCGCAGGTAGGTCAGGCGCTCTTCGAGGTTGCGCAACTGCGTGTCGTCGAGGCCGCCGGTGGCCTCCTTGCGGTAGCGGGCGATGAAGGGCACGGTGGCGCCTTCGTCGAGCAGGGCGATGGCGGCGACGACCTGGGCCGGGCGGACGCCGAGTTCGACGGCGATGCGGTGTTCGATGGGGGCGAGCATGGATGTGGCGGACGGTGCGGTTGCTCAGTTCAGTTCTGCGCTGTAGGTTTCCGGCGAGAAGCCGACCAGCAGCTTGCCGCCGGTATCGAGCACCGGCCGCTTGATCAGAGCCGGATACTGCGCCATCAATTTGAGTGCTTTTTGCTCGTCGACCGCAGCACGCTCATCGTCGGAGAGCTTCTTCCACATCAGGCCGCGCGTGTTGAGCAGCTTTTCCCAACCGGCGCGGGCATTCCAGTCCGGCAGCCTGGCCTCGACGACGCCGGCCTTCTTGTAGTCGATGAATTCGTAGGCGACGCCGTTGCCGGCCAGCCAGTCCATGGCCTTCTTCATGGTGTCGCAGTTCTTGATGCCGTAGAGCTTGGTCATTTTGATCGGGGTGATGTTGGGGAAACGGGTATTGTAATTTGATCCAGGATCGCTGACATCGTTGGTTGTCGTCGAGCTTGGCGGTCAAGATATTGCCATTGAAGCCGCAAGGAATTTTCGAAGCTTGCGAGTGCAAGGTGTCACCATACGCAAGACGATCGATACGATCATTGCCACCTGCTGCATTGAAAACCGGTATGCGTTGCTCTACAGCGACCGGGATTTCTACCGGTTCGTGCAACACCTTGGCCTGGGTTCCGCACTGCTCGAAACTTGATGCAATCAATGGGACATGGAGGCTGATTCGGTGGCTGTCCGGTGGCGAAGATGGTCATCCGGCAAACCGACTTTGACCCCAATGGCCCGGAAAAACTGCTACCATGAGAACAACTCTCCGGGCGGCGACCAGGCACTGGAACTTCAGCGCGAAGGGCCGAGCAAGGCGGCGGATATTCTGGAAAGCCGGAGCGCGCTCGGCAGGGAGATCTGTCCCAACCATTTGCATTGCTTGAAGAGGTTCCCCGATGACCGACCCCTCCCAATCCCGTTTCCCCTTCTCGGGTCAGCAAGCCTTTCCCGCTGTCGGGCAGCAGGCGCTTGATTACTGGATCGACGGCTGGCAGCGCACCATCCTGTTCTGGGACGTGCTGCGCCAGCGCAGCGATCAGTACTACGCGCAGAAGGCGAAGGAGGTGCCGAACGTCCTCAGTTTCGATGCGGAACTGGTGCTCGACGGGCGAACCTTCGAGCGGCCGGCCAATTACCTGCTGGTGCGTGTCAAGCCGCCGAAAGGCGTGGTCATCGATCCGAAGAAACGCCCATTCGTCGTGGTCGATCCGCGCGCCGGACACGGACCGGGCATCGGCGGTTTCAAGGCCGACAGCGAGCTCGGCATGGCGATGCGCGCCGGACATCCCTCGTACTTCGTCGGCTTCACGCCGGAGCCGATGCCGGGCCAGACCATCGAAGACATCATGCGCGTGGAGGCCGTCTTTCTCGAGAAGGTCATCGAACTCCACCCGCAGGCCGAGGGCAAGCCCTGCGTGATCGGCAACTGCCAGGCCGGGTGGGCGGTGATGATGCTGGCGGCGACCCGGCCGGAACTGGCCGGTCCGCTGATCATTCCGGGGTCGCCGCTGTCCTACTGGGCCGGCGTCGAGGGCGAGAATCCGATGCGCTACACCGGCGGTCTGGCCGGCGGCAGCTGGGTGACCGCGCTCACCAGCGACCTCGGCGGCGGCAAGTTCGACGGCGCCCTTCTGGTCGAGAATTTCGAGAATCTCAATCCCGCCAACACGCTGTGGACCAAGAATTACGACCTGTGGAAGCAGGTCGATAGCGAGGGACCGCGCTTTCTCGAATTCGAGAAATGGTGGGGCGGCCACGTCAGCCTCAACGCCGAGGAAATGCAGTGGATCGTCGATCAGCTGTTCGTCGGCAACCGCCTCGCCACCGCCGAAATCGTCACCGGCGACGGCGTACGCATCGACCTGCGCAACATCCGCTCGCCGATCCTCTGCTTCTGCTCCAAGGGCGACAACATCACGCCGCCGCAGCAGGCGCTCGGCTGGATCGTCGATTTGTACCAGAAGGACGACGACCTCCGCGCCTGCGGCCAGACCATCGTCTACGCCATCCACGAAACCATCGGCCATCTCGGCATCTTTGTCGGGGGCGGGGTGGCCAGGAAGGAGCACCAGGAGTTCGAGTCCAACATCGACCTGATCGACGTGCTGCCGCCCGGCCTGTACGAAGCGGTGATGACTCCCAAGACAGATGCCGCGGTCAACACGGATCTGGTTGGCGGCGACTGGGTCGTGCGCTTCGAGCCGCGCACGCTGGACGACGTCCGGGCGATTGTCCAGCCCGACCCCGAGAACGAACGGCGCTTCGCCGCCGCGCGGCGGGTGTCGGAGATCAACCTCGGCCTTTATCGCACGCTCTTCCAGCCCTTCGTCCAGGCTTTCGCCGGCGCGCAGACCGGCGAATGGCTCCACAAGCTGAATCCTTCCGAACTGCCCTACGAGATGTTCTCGGAGCGCAACCCGCTAATGCGGCAGATCGCCCTGCTCGCCGGGCAGGTGCGCGAGCAGCGCCGGCCGGCCGCGCCCGACAATCCGCTGCTCCAGGTCCAGGCGGCGATCTCGGACGCGATCATCGCCGCCCTCGATGGGTATCGCGACCTGCGCGATCACACCATGGAACAGATCTTCCTCAGCCTCTACAGTTCGCCGGTGTTGCAGGCGCTCGTCGGAATCCGCGCCTCGGACGAGTCCCCGCGCCGGCGCCCCGGCATCGAGCCGGAGCGGATGGCCTTCATCGAGCAGCGCATCGCCGAACTCAAGGCCCGCCTCGCCGAAGGCGGGTTGCGCGAGGCGACGATTCGCAGTCTGGTTTACATCGGCATGGCCGGACCGGGAGTGGACGAGCGCGCCTTCGAGGTCTTGCGCCGCATGCGCGCCGAGCACGGCGGCATTACGCTCGAGGAGTTCAAACGGCTGCTGCGCGAGCAGTTTTTCGCCCTGCTGCTCGACCGGGACGGCGCGCTGGCCGCGATCCCCGGGATGCTGCCGGACGATGCGGCTGCCCGCAAGGAAGTGCTGGAAAGGATTCGCCAGGTCGCTTCGGCGGCCGGCGAGGTCGCTGGCGTCCGCGCCGAACGGTTGGCGCAGATCGAGAAACTGTTCGCGGCGGCCTGACCGGCTGCGGCACGGTCCGGGAAGGCCGCCTCATGGGCGCCAGTCAAGAGGAGCGAGTGATGGAACGCAAGCACGAGAAATACAAGAGACTGATCGCCCGCTGTCAGGCCCTGAAGCCGGTCCCGACCGCGGTCGCCCACCCGTGCGACGAGAGTTCGCTCCGGGGCGCCGTCGAAGCGGCCGAACTCGGCATCGTGCAGCCGATCCTGGTCGGGCCACGGGCGCGGATCGAGGCTGTCGCGGCGCAATTCCACCTGGCCATCTCCGGCTACGAGCTCGTCGATGCCCCGCACAGTCACGCCGCCGCCGACCTGGCGGTACAACTGGCGCGCGAAGGCAGGGCCGAGATGCTGATGAAGGGCAGCCTGCACACCGACGAACTGATGGCCGCCGTCGTGCGCGGCGGCACCGGGCTGCGCACCGAACGCCGGATCAGCCACTGCTTCATCATGGACGTGCCGAGCCTGGATCGCGCCATCTTCGTCACCGACGCGGCGATCAACATCTTCCCGACCATGGAAGACAAGGTCCACATCATCCAGAACGCCATCGATCTCGCCCATGCGCTGGGCAGCGAAAAGCCGAAGGTCGCCATCCTCTCGGCCATGGAAACGGTCAATCCGAAGCTGCAATCGACCATCGAGGCCGGCGCGCTGTGCAAGATGGCGGATCGCGGCCAGATCACCGGCGGCATTCTGGATGGCCCGCTGGCTCTAGACAACGCCATCGACCTCGACGCCGCCAGGATCAAGAAGATCGACTCACCGGTGGCCGGCAAGGCCGACATCCTGGTCGTTCCCGACCTCGAGGCCGGCAACATGCTGGCCAAGAGCCTGAGCTTCATGGCCGACGCCGACGCCGCCGGCATCGTGCTCGGCGCGCGGGTGCCGATCATCCTCACCAGCCGTGCCGACTCGGTGCTGACCCGCCTGGCCTCGTGCGCGGTGGCGGCGCTGGTCGCCCAGGCGCGGCGCGAAAATGCCGGCAAG
Organism: Dechloromonas sp.; assembly: GCA_017302355.1. The sequence goes on along the minus strand of JAFLDQ010000150.1, from coordinate 3,974 downwards.
GCGGTGGGCTGATGAGCGACGCGATCCTCGTCCTCAACGCCGGTTCCTCGAGCATCAAGTTCTCGGTCTTCCTGGAACGGGGTGCGGCGCTCGACCTGTTCCTGGGCGGACAACTGGAGGGGCTCTATACGGCGCCCCGCTTCAAGGCCAGGGACGCGGCGGGCGCCGTCGTCGGCGAGCGGCAGTGGGCGGACGGAGAGCCTCTTGGCCATGATGGCGCCATCGCCCATCTGGCCGGCTTCCTGCGCGAGCACCTCGGCGAGCACCGGCTGACCGGCGTCGGCCATCGGGTGGTGCATGGCGGTTCCGGCCATGCCGCGCCGGTCCGGCTGACCGCCGCGATCGTCGGACACCTCGAGCAATTCATCCCGCTGGCGCCCTTGCACCAGCCGCACAACCTCAAGCCGATCCGCCTGCTGCTGGAGAACCAGCCGCAATTGCCGCAGGTGGCATGCTTCGACACCGCCTTCCATCGCCACCAGCCGGAGGTGGCCCAGGCCTTCGCCCTGCCGCCGGAGATCACCGGGCGTGGCGTGCTCCGCTACGGATTCCACGGCCTATCCTATGAATACATCGCCTCGGTCCTGCCCGAGGTCGACCCGCGCGCGGCGGCGGGACGCAGCATCGTGCTGCACCTGGGCAACGGAGCCAGCCTGTGCGCGATCCGTGCCGGCAGAAGCATCGCCAGCACGATGGGCTTCACCGCGGTCGACGGGTTGCCGATGGGCACGCGCAGCGGCAATCTCGACCCTGGGGTGGTTCTCTATCTGATGGACGAACTGAAGATGGACGCCCGCGCCATCGAGAAGCTGCTCTACCAGCAGTCGGGGCTGCTCGGCGTTTCCGGCGTCTCCAGCGACATGCGGACCCTGCTCGCTTCCGGCGAACCACGGGCCGGATTTGCGGTGGAATTGTTCGTCTACCGCATCGGCCGCGAGCTCGGTTCGCTGGCCGCGGCGCTCGGCGGACTCGACGCCCTGGTGTTCACCGCCGGCATCGGCGAACATTCCGCCGAGATTCGGGAACGGGTCTGCCGCGCCGCCGCCTGGCTCGGGGTGGAACTCGATCCCGCCGCCAACGCGGCGGGCGGTCCACGCCTGAGTACGGCGGACAGCCGGGTTGCCGCCTGGGTGATTCCGACCAACGAGGAACTGATGATCGCCCGCCATACCCGGCGCCTGCTCATTCCATTTCCAAACCAACCGTGACTTTGTCGACTTCGCCTTGCCGTGCTACTTGCACTGTCGGCGGCTCGTCTTCGCGTCACAATTGCTCTGGAAATGGAATCAACCCAGCCTGACCAGGAGGACAAACCATGGCTCTCGATATCCCCAGCCCGCCGCTCAAGGACAAGAAGGCGCTGGTCGTCGGCATTGCCAACGACAGTTCCATCGCCTACGGCTGCGCCGAAGCGTTCCACGAACTGCAGGCCGACCTGGCGATCACCTACCTCAACGAAAAGTCGAGGAAGTTCGTCGAACCGCTGGCGACGGAACTCGGCGCGTCGATCTTCATGCCGCTCGACGTCGGCCAGCCAGGCCAGCTCGAGGCGCTGTTCGAGGAAATCGCCCGCAAGTGGGGCCGCCTCGACATCCTCGTCCATTCGATCGCCTTCGCCCCCAAGGAGGACCTGCAGGGCGGGCTGATCCACTGTTCGGCGGAAGGTTTCGCCAAGGCGATGGACATTTCCTGCCACTCGTTCATCCGCATGGCCAGGCTGGCCGCGCCGCTGATGGACCAGGGCGGGGCGATGTTCGCGATGAGTTACCACGGCGCCAACGAGGTGGCGCCGAACTACAACGTGATGGGGCCGGTGAAGGCGGCGCTGGAATCCGCCTGCCGCTATCTGGCCTATGAACTCGGGCCGCAGGGCATCCGCGTCCACGCCATCTCGCCGGGGCCGCTGAAGACGCGGGCGGCATCGGGCCTCAAGGATTTCGACCTCCTGCTCAACGAGGCGGCGCAGCGGGCGCCGCTCGGCGAACTGGTCGACATCATGGACGTCGGCTACACCTGCGCCTTCCTGTCCACGCCGTACGCCCGCCGCCTGACCGGCAGCACGGTGTATGTCGATGGCGGCGTCAATATCATGGCCTGAGCCAGCCCGCCAGGTTCGGGACCGGGACGCCACCGGCTCAGGTCTGGGCGACGCCTTCCGGCAACTGCCGCGGTTCGCCCGACTGGTACATCTCCTTCATGATGTCGCAGCCGCCGATGAATTCGCCATTGATGTAGAGCTGCGGGATCGTCGGCCAGTTGGCGTACTCCTTGATGCCGCTGCGGATTTCCTCGTCGGCGAGCACGTTGACCGTGACGAGGTCGCTCACCCCGCAGGTTGCGCCGCATGTCGAGTTCGACGGCGATGCGGCGTTCGATGGGGGCGAGCATGGCTGCGGCGAAACGAAAAAAGGGCCGAATCACATGCACAATCGTGCAGGAAAAGACAACCGCGCCGCCGGCATCGCGGCGCGGTTCCGTCGGCTCGTGCCCCCATGGGCAAAGCCTTGCGAAAGGTCATGCCGCGGCCACGGCGCGCCAGCATTTTCGCCTGCCGCGATGGTGGCGCAGGCGTAGAATGGGTTCGTCAGCGTGTCGCTGACCACAGGTGAAAGGGAGGTGTGCGATGGCCAGGAATTCGGTTCGCGGGAAGAAGTCGGGGCGGAGCGCGCGCAGCGAGGAAGCCATTCTTTCGCCCGACGAGAAGCGGGCAAAAGGCCAGGAGTTGCGCGACGTCGTGCCGCGCTGGAAGCAGGGCGACTGGAAGCCGCCGAAGGACCGTCGCGATCCCGTCGATCTCCTGGTCGAGTCGAACGAGGGGCGGCTCCCCGACCTGGTGCCGATCCGCTTCGGTCGCATGCTGCAGTCGCCGTTTGCCTTCTACCGGGGATCGGCGGCGATCATGGCGGCCGACCTGGCTTCGACGCCGGTGTCGGGGCCGCGGGTGCAGGCCTGCGGCGATGCCCACCTGATGAATTTCGGCGGTTTCGCGACGCCGGAGCGGCAGGTCATCTTCGATGTCAACGACCTGGACGAAACCTTGCCGGCGCCCTGGGAGTGGGATCTCAAGCGGCTGGCGGCAAGCGTCGTCATCGCGGCGCAGCATCTCCAGCTCGGCCAGAGTCAGGCAGTGAAGGCGGCGGCGGTAACGGTGCGCGCCTATCGCGAGCGCATGGCCGATTATTCGTCGATGCGGGCGCTCGATGTCTGGTACGACACGATCACGCTCGAACGCCTGTTTGCCGAAGCGCCCAGCGACGAGTACCGCAAGCGCATCGCCAAGCGGGTGGAAAAGGCCCGGCAGCAGAGCGCGGCCGAGTATGTGTTCCCGAAGCTCGTCGAGCATGTCGGAGCTGTCCCGCGGATCAAGGACCAGCCGCCGCTGATCTACCATCCGTCCGCCGAGGATGCGCCCGGCGTGACGACGCAGTACGGCCAGGCGCTGGCGGCGTACCGCGAATCGCTGGCCGACCACGTGCGGACGCTGTTCGACCGCTACCAGTTCTGCGATCTCGCGGTGAAGGTCGTCGGAGTCGGCAGCGTCGGCACCCGCTGCGGCGTCATGTTGCTGATGGGTGGCGAGAATGACCCGCTCTTCCTGCAGGTCAAGGAGGCGCGGGCTTCGGTTCTCGAGCCGTATGCCGGCCAGAGCGTCTATCCCAACCATGGCCAGCGCGTCATCGCCGGCCAGCGCCTGATGCAGGCGGCGACCGATATCTTCCTCGGATGGACCGCCGGCGAGAACGGCAGGCACTTCTACATTCGCCAATTGCGCGATGTCAAGATCAGCGCGGTGATGGAAGGCTGGAACAGCAATATCCTGGCGATCTACGGCAAGCTGTGCGCCAGCGCGCTGGCGCGGGCGCATGCGCGCTCGGGAGACGCCGCGCTGATCGCCGGCTACATGGGATCGAGCAGCGCGTTCGACGACGCCGTCGGCGAGTTCGCGGTCGAATACAGCGACCAGAACCGGCGCG
>JAFLDQ010000015.1 GCA_017302355.1 Dechloromonas sp. | reverse complement strand
AGCTCTTCGACGGCGGCGGGGCCGGGGGCAGGCTGGCCGCCGGCGGCAGGGCGGTCGGCGCGGTCGCAACGGGGGTGGGCGCCGCCGGGGTGGCGGCCGCTTGCTGGGCCGAGGTCAGCCGCTGTTCCAGGTCCGCGAAGCGCTGCATGGTCTTCGCTTCGAAGGCTTGGGCGTTCTTGTTGAGCCGTCCTTGCTCTTCACGTTCGTTCTCGTACTGGGCGAGTTTGCGTCCGGCCGTGCCGACCCATTGATCCACCGGATTGACCTGGCCGCCGGGCGGCATGACGCCGATGTTGGTGACCGCACTCGGTTGCCCGGCGGACGCTTGGGCGGCACCGGTCTTCGGAGGGTTGCCGGTGAAGGCGAAGATCAGCCAGAGCAGCCCGACGCCGCCGGCCAACAAAGCGCTGAGCATGGCGTATTGGCATTGCCGGGGGGAGAGGTGCTGCAACACGTGCTGCGACAGGCGTTGCGGCAGGCCGCGCAGGGACAGGAAGGGCTGCTGCGGCGTAGTCATGGCGCCTCTCCTCGGCGGATCACGTAGACGCTGGTGCTCTCGCCGGGGCGCAGGTTGTGCTGCTCGATACTGACGCCGGCGACGCCGCCAGCCTCGCGATCGAACTCCGGTTCGGCCAGCACCATGGGGGCATTGCTGACGTTCTGCAGCAGGTACTTCTCGCCGATCAGGCCGCGTCCTTCGTACTGACGCACCAACGAGAAGCGCGCCTCGATCCATAGGGGGACCGAGCGATGGCTCTCTTCGACCCGGACGTCGGGCGGCACCCGGTCCGTAGCCATCGCCACCAGCAGCGCCTTCATGGCGCGGACCGGGTTGGGTGCCGGTCCGGCTCCGGCCTGGCCAGCTGTGGCTGGCTTGAACGCCCTGGGCGTCTTGTCGCGGATGACGATGGTGTCGGCGGGCGTGTCCGCACGGCGCAATAGCAGTGTGTAGGTGGTGCTCGCCGAGGAGACGAACAGGTTGATCGGTTTCACGGAATCGCCGACCGGGCGAACGTAGATTTCGCCCTTGTCGCGGTCGCACTCCAGCACGATCTCACCAGCCGGATTGATTGCCGAACTAATGCCGCCGCCGGGCGCGGTGCTGCTCATGCCCGGTGTGGCGGGAAGAGCCGTCGCCGCGCCGCAATGACTCGAATGGATGTTGCCGAACACGTCGGTGATCGATGCTCCGTCGATGCGGATGCGGGTCGGCTCCTTGATCGACACGATGGCTTCGACCGACACGCCGTCGCTGGCCTCGACGACCTGCAGCGCGTGGGCGGGCACGGCCGTCAAGATGGCGATGGCGGCCGTTGCGGCGATGGCGGCACTCATCGCCCATCTGGGCCGAGGCACAAGGACGAACCGATGCGGGGATCGGGCTTGGGTTGGTTCAATTGCCGGCATTGGGTACCTCCTTGAAACTCTTCAAATGCATGCGCGCACCGGCGTAGCTGAACTCGACCCGGTAAGCCTTGAGGTCGTTGGCAGTCTCGAAGCCGTTGACCAGGGTGCGCAGGCGCCCGCGGATGACGATGCTCTGGCCTTCTTCGCTGGGCACGAGTTGCTGGGGCGCGAACACGGTGGCGGCGTTGATGCGCTTCAAGCGTTCGGCCTCCACTTCCTGCCGCGTCTTGAGCGGGCCGTACTGATCGGGTTCGACGTAGCCGAGCAGGATGTCCTTCTTCCAGTCGATCGAAGCCGGCGTCACGTCGAGCACCAGCCAGGCGATGAAGCTGCCCATCTGCTCGAGATATTCGTTGCTGGCGTGGTCGTGGGTGACCCAGAAGGTTTTGTTGAGCGAGGGCGGTACGACCACGGTGCGCACCGTTCCCAAAAGGTTGAGGATCACCACGAGGGCGAGGATCTGCCCGGCGGCGAGCACGCCGACCGCCAGGCCCAGCCCGCGATTGCGGCGCCGCATTTCCTTGATGTCGCCGTTGAGCCGTTCGAAGTCCATGGGCTTTCTCCAGGCTCAGCCGACCATGCGGCGGATGTGCGACGGCGGCGTGGCGCGCATCGCGGTCATCGGACTGGCGGGCAGATGCCAATACAGCCAGTGGATGGCGAAGGCCGGGTGCTTGTCCGCCTTGAGGCGCGAAATCCAGCGCGAGACGAAGATGCCCATCGCCATGCAGACGGCGAAGGACAGCTTGCTGCCAGACAGGTAGCCGACGAAGAACATGAACAGGATCGGCGCGGCGACATCGACATCCCAGAAGCCGATCTTCCATTGGTCATCGAGACGCCGCGGGATATAGGTGTCCGCTTGCATGTCGGTCTCCTGGGTGTCGATGCCGGCGTCAGACGACCGCGCCCATGATCGCGCCGGCGATCACGAGACCCACGGCGGCGAAGATGGCAAGGCCGACGTAGAACAGGACCGGGCCGAAGTTGCGTAGCGCGGAGAGCGAGATGAGTGCGACCACGAAACCGACGAATCCGACCAGGGCCTTGATTCCCGGTCCGAGCGCGGCGATCTGGGTCAGTGCCGAGGTGAGCGGTCCGGTGATGCCGGTGAAGGCGACCAGGTCCAGGGCGTAGCCGGGAAAAGCGGTGCCGAGGCCGACGACGATCATCGCCAGCAGCATCGCGACGGTCATCGGTTTGCGGGTGGCGACGCGGGGGGAAGAAACAAGGACTGCAGTGTTCATGAAAACCTCCGGGCATGGATGGAGCGTTGAAAGTGGGATAGGGGTGGGAAGGCGGGTGAGCGTAGGGATGCGCCTGCGGGTGGGAGCGCGAGCGCTCGACGGGTGAAGGACTGGGATGTGAGCGGGCGACCGGTGCGGCGTCATGGCAGGTCCTCGCCGCTCATCTGAAAGATCACCTCGGCCCGCCGGTTCTGCGTGCGGCCGGCCACGGTGTCGTTCGAGGCGATGAAGCAGCACGCCCCTCGAGCCTGCAGCGTCAGCGTGGCGGCCAGCGTCGGATGGGCCTTGCGGAGATGGTCGCGAACCGCGATGGCGCGGGCGAGGGCCAGCGATTCATTGAAGGCCAACGGCCCGGTACTGTCGGTGCGGCCGACGATCTTGATGCGGCGCACGTGGAGCGGGTCGCCCATGGCTCCGTTCAGTTGGGAACGCGCGGCGGAGCTCAGCTTGGCGCTGCCCAGGCCGAACTGCACGATGACCGTGCGCGAGTTTTCCGCCGCCGTCGCAGGGTCTTGCGCCAAGGGTGCGGGGGCGACGGATTCGGCCGGGGTGACTGCGGCTTCGCGCGCGATCGGCTGGCTGGGCGTTTCCGGCGCCAGTGTCTTGGGTGTGCGGGTGGGGCATGCCGGGGGCACGCACTTCGCGAAACTGGCCCGGCGGCCGAAGTCGAGCTGGGCCAACTGCGCAGGCGTCGCCGCGTGCATCCCCAATTTGGTCGCGGCTGGCACCGATGTGCGGAACAGGCTGCACGACGATGCGAGGGCTGTACAACTGGCGACGAGACCGAGCGCAGCGACGCGGCGCAGGAAGTGGGCTGTCATGGCGAGACCCTCACCGACATCAGGGAGGGAATCGTGGTCGCCGTCGCTACCAAATGTTTGCCCAACTGCGCGCTGCGTTGCGCGGGTAGCTGCCAGGACGGGCACCGGCCTCGGCCGGGACCACCACTCGCAGCGGGGCTGCCTTGTGCGCCACCGGCCGGTAAGCACCGGCCGGCAGCAAGGCGATGCGCTCGGCCAGGGCCGCCTCCAGGTCGCCCTCGAACACGGCGACCGGTACTTCCTCGTAGCCATTGCTCTCGCGGCGGATGCGGCCAATGCAGAAATGCGGGTGCTCGGCGTACCAGGCGTTGATCGGCAGGTAACGCTCGTAGCACTGGGAGTGCCGGAGACTATCGGGCACCGTGCCCAGCTTCAACCATTTGGCCTCGACCGCCTCGGCCCGCTGCCGCTTGCGCAGGAACAGGATGTCGGTCTGTACCTCCGTGGAGGCGATCCCGGCGAAGGTGCCCTTGGGGAGTCGGATGGCACCCAGCAGGTGAGCCTGGGCGGCGATGTACTCGCGCACTGCGTCGTACTGGGCATCCATCGTGTGACTGCTGGTGATGAAGCACACCAGCCCACCGGGGCGCACCAGGTCGAGGGCGCGGCCGAAGAAATAGTTGTGGATGCTGAAACGGGCATAGGCCCGGTTGCTCACGTCGGCGACCTTGTACTTGCCGAACGGGACGTTGCCGATCACCAGGTCAAACCAGTGGTCGGGCAGGGGAGTTTTCTCGAAAGGGGAAATCCGCACATCCACGCCGCCGGGCGCGTAGAGCGCCTTGAGGATACGGCCCGAGACCCGGTCGATCTCGATGGCGGTGACGCTGCTGCGCTGGACCAACGCTTGCGGCATGGCACCGATGAAATGCCCGATGCCAGCGGCAGGTTCCAGGATGCGCCCGCCGGTGAAACCGAAGCGCTCCACCGCCTGCCAGATCGCCTCGATCACGGGGACCTCGGTGTAGTGGCTGTTGTTGACCGAGGCGCGCGCCGATTCGTAGTCCTCAGCGGGAAGCAATTCCTGCAAGCGACGGGCGCGTTCGGCCCAGGCGCTGTCGGTGGCTTCGAGATTGAAGCTGGCAGGCAGGCCGCCCCAGCCGGTGTAGCGCTGAAGAACTTGGCGATCATCCGCAGTGGCCGGCCGGCCTTCGGCTTCGATCTGGCGCAGGAGCGTGATTGCCGCCAGGTTGGCCTCGAACTTCGCGGTCGGGCCGGTCAAGTGCTCCAGGTCGGCGCGGGTCAGCTGCGGCCAGAGGACGCGCGGGGTGGCCTCGGTCGCGGTGGCCACCACCCGCCAGTTGGCGCGGACGGTGTCCACAAACTGCTCTTGAACTACGTCACCGAGGTTCTCGACGTGGATGGCCTCGACAGACTCGGCGGGCTCGCAGGAAACGGAAAGGCAAACCTGCTCTGCAGGGCGGGGCAGGGCCGGGGCCGCCGGGTCGAACCCGGGCAGCCACAGGGAAGGCGCGGTAGGACGGGCCATCGGTGTGTTCTCCAAGGAAAATGGGGAACACAGCGACCCCATCGGGGAGGCTGGCTCCCCGGGTGGGATGGGCAAGAAAACGGTCGTGGACGACCGGCTGGCAACGGCCAGACGTACGCGGGCCCGCCCGACTTCATGGCGAAGGCGGCAGGCGAGGCTCTAGGCGACGAACGTCGGTGCTTGGGAATCAGCCGACGAGCGTCGGCCGGCAGGACTCAGTTCAGCGCGGCGCGCCGAACCGGGGGCAGCGTTGGGATGCTGTCAGTACAAACAAGGCGGGTAACGACCGCAACGCCCAAGGCGAGTCGGGAGCGCTCGAACGAGCGCGCGTTGGCCGAAGCCGAATGCCCTCGTAGTGTGCCGGTCGGCGAGCAGCCTTGTGCACCGGTCGGGCCATTCGCCTGCAAAAGCCATCGCGGAGCAGGCGGTTTGCGGGTGGCAATGGATCGAGCGTCCACGAGTCCGGTACCTGTCGCTAATGGTTGTGTCCCACCGAGTGGTGGCTTCGCAGTCAGTGTATGGGGAGAGCAGGATGGGGCTTGCGCACCCGCATACCCTCCGACCTCCGATCATTACCACTCCGCCCAAGAATACTTTCCATTTGCATACAGCGCATGATAAATTTAAACAAATTTATGTGATCACACAATTTCTTATCCCTGATGTCCTCACTCTTTACTTGGCTTGGTAACTCAGACCTCCGCGCGTCAGAAGATACGCTGGGCGCGGACTCTGGCCCCATCTTGACGGCTCTGGAAACGGGTGCGTACGAGTGCCTGGTGCTTTTGTCCGATCACGAGCAGCAGAGAACGCAGAACTATGTGATGTGGCTGCGCGGCAAATTCGCGGGCAATATTGACGCGCGTTACGCAAAACTGCGCAGCCCCACCAATTTCGAAGATATTTACGTTGCCGCCAACGAAGCGGTGTCTGCAACGCTATCTTCATCCCCTGGGCTGCAAATCACTTTCCATGTGAGCCCAGGCACCCCTGCCATGGCCGCAGTGTGGGTGTTATTGGCAAAAGCCAAGTACGGGGCCAGCCTCATAGAGACCTCTCGTGAGCATGGCGTGCGCCCGGTCGTAGTCCCATTTGATCTGGCGGCTGAATTCCTTCCCGCTGCAAACAAACAAGCTGACGAAGCCCTCGCGCAGCTTGTACAAGGATTGCCCCCCCCTGCGCCGGAGTTCTCCAGCATCATCCATCGCTGCGCCCCGATGAAGCGCGTAGTCGCGATGGCGCAGCGACTGGCGCAGCGGGATCTGCCTGTGTTGATCCAGGGCGAGTCCGGAACTGGCAAGGAGCTGTTTGCGCGCGCAATTCATGCCTCAAGCAAGCGAAAAAGCGCGCCGTTCGTGGCGGTCAATTGCGGAGCCATACCACTAGATCTCATAGATTCTGAGCTCTTTGGTCACGAAAAGGGTGCGTTTACTGGCGCTCACACTAGCCGCGCTGGTCACTTTGAGTCGGCTGATGGTGGCACGCTATTTTTGGACGAAATCGGTGAGCTTCCACTGTCGTCGCAGGTCCGATTGCTTCGCGTGCTCCAAGAGCACGAAGTTACTCGTCTCGGGGCCAGCAAGCCCCGAAAAGTCGATGTGCGCATCATTGCCGCCACTAATCGAGTCCTTCCGGAAGAGGTTCGGGCCGGTCGATTCAGAGAGGATGTGTTTCACCGAATTGCTGTTGGCATCTTGGCCCTGCCTCCGCTGCGGAATCGAGAGGGAGACATCAACCTACTGATCGATGCCTTACTTGCTCAGATCAACCGCGAAGCAACATCACAGCCCGGCTTTAAGCATAAGGTATTGTCTGTTAGCGCAAGAAATCGTCTGCTGCGCCACGCGTGGCCGGGTAACGTGAGGGAGTTGCACAACGCTCTTCTGCGAGCCTCGATCTGGGCACCTTGGGAGGAAATTGCAGCCGAGGAGGTGGCTGAAGTTCTCGCGCTGACATCCAGCCACACAGACGACACTATTCTTGGGGCGGCACTTGGCGAAGCGTTCTCCCTGCCTGATTTGATGGGAGAAGTGGCTCGCCACTACCTCGAGAGGGCTATGGCGCAGAGTCACGGAAACAAGACCGAGGCAGCGAAGCTGCTGGGCCTTGGGAGCTACCAAACCCTGACAAATTGGCTGGCCAAGTACCACTCAAAGACCTGTGGCACGGATGGTGCTTCATGATAAGAACTTTTATGAACTGGAGGCCGAGTCATGGGATTTGCAAAATACCAAGAAGATATCGTGAGCCGTTATGTCGGCGATTTCGCGATGCGCACCACTCAGCCGCCAGCATCACCGCACAAAGCCGCAACCCCGAATACGAAAAATCAACCTGAGCAAAGGACAAGGAAAATGAGCAGTCTCAAAAAATTTGCTGTCGCGGCCCCCCGGCCTCTTCCCGTGATCGTCTTGGCTGACGCGAGCGGCAGCATGGGGGAGAACGGCAAAATCGAGGCGCTCAACGCTGCGATGAAGGACATGGTCTCGACTTTCTCCAAGGAAAGTCGCCTGCGCGCTGAGATTCAAGTTGGCTTGATCACATTCGGCGGAAAGGCACAGATGCACCTACCGTTGGTTGCGGCACACAGCGTCGCTGGATTCGCTGAATTGAAGGCTGAAGGCGTGACGCCGATGGGTGCTGCATTTGACCTCGCCCGTCAGTTGCTGGAGGACAAGGATCGCATTCCCTCTCGGGCATATCGACCTGTTTTGATTCTCTTGTCTGATGGGCAGCCGACCGACGACTGGGAAGCGCCTTTCAATGCACTCTGCCAATCCGAGCGGGCGCAGAAGGCAACCCGACTTGCGATGGCGATCGGTCCTGATGCCGACGAAGCAATGCTGAGGGATTTCGCTAACGACGTAGAAGCACCCATTTTCAAGGCGCACAACGCTCGGGACATCCATCGCTTCTTCCGAGCAGTGACCATGAGCGTTACCACTCGCACTGCAAGCCAAAATCCCGATCTTTCAACCGCCTTTGTTGTTCCGCCGCCAGATGATGATGCACTGGACCTCGACTTCCAATGAGGTTTATTGCCTGCGGCGCGAGCGTGATCGGCCCCAGACACCTAGACCTGCGTGAGCCTAACCAGGACGCTATGGCCTTGACGGGCTGCCGGGACGGTTGGATTGCGGCAGTGGCTGACGGACTGGGATCTCGAACTCATAGTGATCTGGGGGCACGTCGCGCCTGTCAGGTTTCCAGACGGATCTTGCGCGCCGCACCGAACAGCTTCGATTTACCTGCAACGCTGCCATTGATTCATCAGCAGTGGCTTGAAGCCGTTGAGCCAACAATGCCGAGAGACGCCGCTACGACGCTGTTGTTCGCACGCGTAACTGCTGAGGGCGATATCCATGCTGCTCAATTGGGTGATGGCTTGCTGCTGGTGAGATGCGCTGGCGAGTTTCGTCGCATTACGCCCGAACGCACCGCCTATGGCAATCAGACGTGGGCACTTGAGTCCACACACGTGCAGGACAAATGGAGTACCGCAGAGGGCCGACTCGCCGAGCCCGGGGATGGCTTAGTGCTCATGACGGATGGTGTGGCCGATGATCTTGAACCGGACCAACTCACTGACTTCTTTGATGCGCTTTACCAAGACCTGAACACTCGGAATCGCCGCAGAGGTCGGCGCTGGCTGCAGTCTGAATTGAATGACTGGGCAACCCCCCTGCACAGCGACGACAAAACACTGGTGGCCATATTTAGGACGTCCAAATGAGCACAACAACAGAAGCACCGAAGAAGAACAGGACTGTGCTAGACCAACACGGTCAGACCTATGAGTTGACGGGGCGTATCGGTGAAGGCGGACAGGGGGTCGTCTGCACGACCAACTACCCCAACGTTCTCGTAAAAGTTGCGCGCGCAACCACAGAAGAAAAGAGAGCCAACTGGGCAAACAAAATCCGAGCGCTTATGCGCCAGCCGCTTGAAGGCCTCCCTATCGCCCATCCGTTGGCCCTCATCACGCAGCCGCAGCCTGGTTACGTCATGGAATTGATGGATGGACTCGCCCCGATGACTGATCTTATGCAGGTGGCGACAGATGGGTTGTGGATAGAGCCCTCGGCCAGCGCGCGAATCTCCTTACAGAGAGCATCCGATGACAAAGTCGTCGCGGTTGCCCGTAGGCAGCGGCTTAAGTCTGACAGTCGTTCAGGTACGTCGTTCTGGCTCCACCTTGGCGCCGTAGACGAAGAACACGTCGTATGGCGTTTCAACTGGTGAGCCAACGATGAAACTCAACGAATATTCTCTCCTATCGAGCGAGCTTGTTCAGTTCGCCTGTGACGAGTCGGCCACTGATTGGCAGATCGGCGAGGCAGTATCAGTGCAGGCGCACGGCAGTGACTATTTCATCCGACAGGGTGATTCAGTTTGCGTTGGCAAAGCATTGGGAGGCCAGGATCGGATTGCGATACAGGTGCAGCGAGGCCTGACATTGTGGATCTTGCGAAGTCGACATGAAAAGGTTCTCCAGCTTCAATCGCTGGATTTGGTCGAACAGCTCCAGCTGGATATGGCGGTTTCTGTTGACGAGGCCATTGCCGAGCAGTTGGCCAGCAAGGGTGAGATTTCCACTCCTGACATCAGGAGATTGCCCCATTGGAAAGATCAGCGGGACTGGAAGGATGGGGAAGCTCAGTACTACCTCCAGTTTTTCAATCTTTCGTGTCTCACAGATGACGTCATCAAGCGGCTTTCAGAACAGCGCTTGGATCAGGTGAGAACTGCTGTGAAACGCGGTAGCAGTTCGCTCAAGGCGTTGTGTTTTGCGGGACTGCTAGGGACGGTGGATCAAGTTGGCCATCCCTTCCTCAATCTATCCGCTGATGAACTGCGACTGAGTCGCCTGCTTGATATGGCCGACGCTCGAAACAAAAAAGCAGGGCATTCTGGCGGCGAAAGAATCGAGCGAGAAGACGCCATGGAATACGCTGACTTTGTCATCGAATGGGTTCAAATTTTTAAGGGCTGGTATTGATATGGCAAAACACCATAAGGGGAACAAAACCCCAGCGGCGCAACACACGAATACTGCACAAAGTGCAGTAGCGTCGGCATGGCAGAAAGCAACTACTGGCATTGGCGCCATTGCATCGCTTGTGCAAAGTGATGCTTCCGTCGTGACGCTATGGGCGGCCATTGCACTGACATTGCCGTCCAGGCCGGATGGCGAGATCGTGATGACCTGCTAGGACACTACAACGCATTCGAGAAGCGATTCTATGAGCGCGACTGCCTGCAAGGTCTCTACCGGGCGCAAACTGGCGCCTACAAGGACCGGTGCAACATCATCCTGCTTGATGAGATGAATCTTTCGCGTCCGGAGCAGTATTTTGCTGAATTCCTTTCGGCTCTCGAAAAAAATGATCCAAGAGAGAGATTGATCAGTTTGTCGGAAAGTCAGTTGCCAAATGCACCGGCGCTGCTTGTCGAGGGTCGAAGGATTCGAGTCCCACATAACGTCTGGTTCGTAGGCACTGCGAACCACGATGAGACCACGAACGAGTTCGCTGACAAAACCTACGACCGCGCACACGTCATGACGCTTCCCCGACACGAAGCAGGATTCAAGATTGAGCCGAAACTGAAGGCCAGCTTTAGCTATGGATCATTGATGGAGCGCTTTGATGGCGCTGTGACCCAGAACGCCGACGAAGTTGAAGAGTTGTTGGCAGAGTTGACCACGGGGCCGCTCACGAGCATTTTGCAGGATCGCTTTGACCTTGGATGGGGCAATCGACTCGAGCGTCAGGCTATGCGATTTGTCCCTGTTTATATGGCCGCAGGCGGCCGCAAAGAAGACGCTCTGGATCATTTGCTTGCTAGCCGAGTATTTCGGCGCGGCAAGGTCACTGGTCGATATGATGCGACGATAATCGTTGAGTCCACCCCGTGATTCAGATTCACCGGTCGGAAATGTGCCGCACAGCGTGAATGGCTATGAGGGGCTGCTTAACAAGGTTTGCTGACCGAATCAGTCAGCAGGCCGAATGACGGCCGAGGTCCTGACCGTGGTCGCGCATCACGTCTCACAGTGATGCCCAGAGGCTTGAAGGGCGGGGCGGGGATGAGATTCTGAACTTATGGACATGCCCCTCGGCATGCCTCCTTCAACCGTTCAGGAGCCCTCCGTATGAAATTCACGAAAGCCGAAATCGACACCATTATCGAGGCGTCGCCCCGTACCTTCGTTCCCTTCAACAAGTTGGTCCTCTCGGAGGACTATCAGGCGCGTGCCGGTGGCAGCACCCCGAAGATGAGCATCGCCGAACTCGCCGCCTCGATCAAGGAATGCGGCGTGTTGCAGAACCTGATCGTCGTAGATGGCGTGCGCGGCCACTACGAGGTCTGCGCGGGCGGACGCCGGCTCGAAGCGCTCACGCTGCTCGTGGGCAACGGCGACCTCGCCGAAAACTACCCGGTGCCCGTGCTGATCGTGCCGGCCGACAAGGCGCTGATCGCCAGCCTGTCGGAGAACTGCTTCCACATCCCCATGCATCCGGCCGACGAGTTCGCAGCCTTCGCCAAGCTGATCGGGCAGGGCAAGTCAGTCGAGGACGTGGCCGCTGCCTTTGGGGTCACCCCGTTGGTGGTCAAGCGCCGCATGAAGCTCGCCACCGTCTCGCCCAAGCTGATGGCCCTTTTTCGCGAAGACCAGATCGGCTTGGACTGCCTGATGGTACTGGCCTCGGTGGACGATCACCAGAAGCAGGAGCAGACCTGGGCCGCGCTGCCGTCGTGGAACCGCCGTCCAGACTACCTGCGCCAGATGCTGACCCAGGGCGAGATCGAGTCCGACCGCGATGCCGTCGCCAAGTACGTGACCCTCAAAGCCTATGAGAAGGCCGGCGGTGCGCTGCGGCGCGACCTCTTCAGCGACGACGACAAGAAGGTCTACCTGCTCGATGCGGCCCTCCTGGAAAAGTTGGCGACCGACAAGCTGCAAAAGCGGGCCAAGCAGATCGCGGCCGAAGGCTGGAAATGGGTCGATGTCCGAGTCCGCTATGCCTTCGACGAGTACGTCAAATATGGCGAACTGCGCAAGACGAAGCGCCAACCCGATGCCCCGGAGGCCGCCGCCTTGGCGGACCTGGAAATTCGCATTGCGGCACTCAACGAGCAGATGGAAGCATTGGCCGATGCGGACGGCGACGAGGACGCCTTCTACCGGCTCGAAGGCGAAGCCGAAGGCCTGGAGGAACAACGCAAGGCGCTCGACGAAACCCTCAGCGTGTGGCCGGTCGACCTGATGGCCCAGGCCGGCTGCGTCGTCCATGTCGGCCACAATGGCGCCGTCGCGGTGAAGTACGGCTTGATCCGCCCCGACGACCGCAGCGACATGGTCCAGGCCGCCCGCCAAGCCGCCGAAAACGGCACCGACGAACCCCTGGTGTCGCTGCCGGCGGCTAAGACCCGCCCGGTGCATTCCGAAAAGCTGATGCGTTGCCTCACCGCCCACCGGGTCGCCGCCGTCCAGGCCGAATTGCTCGACCGCCCCGACGTGGCGCTGGCCGCGATCACTGCGCATCTGGCGCAGAAGATTTTCCGGAGTAACGATCTCTACTATTGCCGCTCGGAGAACGTCTTCGCTATCAGCGTGACCGACAGCCAATCCGAACTGCGATCCGCCGCCGAGGGCATGGAGGCCAGTGCCGCCTGGGCGAAGCTTCAGGCCGAGCGCACGTCCTGGGCCGAGCGGCTGCCGGAGAACCTGGAGGAAATCTTCTCGTGGCTGCTCGCCCAGGAGCAGGCGACGGTGCTGGACCTGCTGACCTTCGTCGTTGCGGTCACCGTCACGGGCGTCTATGGAACCGAGCCCGAGCGGCAAAGCAACGACGCGTTGGCGCGGGCCTTGGGGCTGGACATGACTCAATGGTGGACGGCCACGGGGGTTTCCTACTTCAACCACGTCTCCAAGGCACGTGTCCTCGAGGTCGTCACGGAGGCCGTCGATGCCAATGCCGCCAGCCCGCTGGCCGCGCTCAAAAAGGATGCCGTGGTGACGGGGGCGGAACAGACGGTGGCCGGGAAGGGCTGGTTGCCCGCCTGCCTGCGCATCAACACCGCCCAAACCAGGCAGACGGAAGCGGCTGCGGACGACACGAGCAGAGTGCCCGGCGAGCCAGCCCTGACGGCGTGAGGCACGCCGCAAGGCGATGCCGGGCGGCGCAATCGTTTACGCCCGGCACCGGCTTGTCCGGACGCCGCTCACACCGGCACGGCCGCCCCGTCGTCATCGTTGCCCTTCGGCTCGGGCGAGCCAACCGGCCGGCCACCTGGCTTGATGATCGTGCCGATGTAGGCACCTGCGGCCCTTGCGCGCGCATGCCCTGCCAGCTGTGACACCGCCAGCCGCGCCGCCCGATCCAGTTCCGGGGATACTGGCCCGCCACCCCGGACCGGTGACGGCACACCAGCGACATCTTCATAGGCATCGTTGAGAACCCCATGGCGCAGGCCATGACCTGTCGCGCCCCGCTTGCGCAAGGTGATGCCGAATTTCTCCAGGACGTAGTCCAGCCGCCGCAGGTTACGCTTCAGGTCCCGACGCGGATCGCCCATGTGGGCGTCGCGACCGTCGACCACGCTTTGGGCAAACTCCAGTGCTGCCAGCTGAACGGGACTGTCCAGGGGAATCCAGCGCACCCGGCCGCCTTTGCCCTTGACCCATGCATACCGATCCGCCAGTTGCTGGTTCTCTGGCAGCCCGGTCTCGCTGAACGGCATGACGTGCTGGAATGGCCGGAACTGCACTGACTCCTTGCGCCGCAGCCCCAGGGTCGACATCAGCCGCAGCGACGCGCCGACACGGAGGTCGAACTGGCACACCTCGGCGATCACCGCCTCCGCATCGATCCCTTGGGCCGTCCAACTCTTGTCGCGCTGAGCGGACTCGTGGCGCTGGTATTCCTCCAGGCTCAAGCCGTAGTGGCCCGGCTTGCGCACGAAGCCGTGCTTGCCCATCCACATCGCCAGCCCCCGCAAGAAGCTCAGGTAGGTCTGGATCGTCGCCGGTGCCAGATGCGCCTGCTGCCAGACCTGCACCATCGCGTGGATGTGCTTCTGCCCAAGGTTGCGCGGGTCCGGCACCGTCTTGAAGCCCGCCTTCTGCTTCAGGTCGCGGAAGAAGCGCCGCAGGAACTGCCCGCGTTCCTGCCGCGTCTTGTGCGAGACGGTTTTCTCCAGGGCGGTGTGCTGGGTGTTGAAGAGTTTGATCAGGACCTCCAGCACCTTGAGCGGTGGCGCCGTGCCCGGCTGGTAGCGGGAGAGGATTTCTTGAGGTGTCTTGCCCGCCCAACTTTGGGGGCGAGCGGGCTGCTGCTGGCTCGAGCGACCGGGGCTGGCCGGTTCCTGCTGCCGGCGGCGAGAGCTACGAACAGTTTTGCTGGGGATTGCATCCGACATGGTGATGGCTCCTTGGCCGGAGGCCCGCCGCCCGAACGGCAAGCAGATGTTGGCGATGAAAGTGGAATCCAGGGCAACTCCCGGCAGGACGGATTCCGTTGCCCGCGCCGGTCAGTGGTCAAGAACTTCGGCGCCGCGCGCGACCACGGCGTCGCGGCACCTACCCAGGGGTTCGTCGGCCAGCGCGTCCGCGCTCGCCAACTCGGTCGGTCTTAAAAACGAAACGGGTTGATCCGGCCCATCCGTGCATTTCTGCAGCCATGGGGTTGTGATGCCGGCCGGCCTCTGGGGCGTGGCTTGGGCATCGGCGGCGAGGTCGGGCCTCGCGCCATCTGGTGGATCGGTTCGGGAGTCGTAGCGCCATCCACTCGCATGGGTCCGCCCCTGACCGAAAGTCCAGGGCAGTGTCGAGGGTGTGAGCGAAGGCGCGCGGGGAGCCCAAGAGGGCAAACACGACCGCGCGCTGCGGCGAACCGCGTGCTCAAAGGATGGCGGGAACAGGGGCAGGCATCGGGTGCCGGCCGGGTGCTCTGTTGGCCGTGGTGCGCTTCAGGGAGCGCCCAGCGATAAACGCTGGCCAAGCCAGGGACATGCACTACGAGAAAGACCGCGGGACCGCCGCCTCAAGGGCGACGGCATTGCCGGTTCGAGACCGGCGCTTCAATGGCAGGTAACGACTGCGACGCCTTTTGCTCCGCGATGGAGCGTGGCCAGGATGGCCCTCGGGAAACCGTAGTTGACGCCAAGCGGGTAGGGCGGTCAAGCGGGCGGCTCGAAAGCGCGGCGATTCTCGGGGGATTGAGGGTGGCACTTGCGCGCCCGGGAGATTGCGGTAAGGCGCATTTATTGTCGCAAAGCGGCGGGCAACGAGGCGGCGGGCGGGCTTGACGAGGGAAATCTCTGCCTCTGGTCCTGAGCGGAGGAACTCAGGGCGATGCTCGCGCGCTGACCGGTCCGGCGGCAACTGCCGCGCATGGGGTTGATGCCCGCCATTTGAATGAGAGCGTAGTGACACACACGCAGCCCCGCCGGGGGATGACGCTTTCAGGTGTCACCGAAATGTCCGTGCATCGCCGGTTCGCTGACAGCGGGCCGAGCCCGACGCCGAAATCGGCCTCTTTGAGTGGGGATTCCGTGTGGCGGGATCAGATCGCCCCGTCGATGCTGATCGACCTCAACCCTACCTCGGAGCCTTGCCATGGAATTGATCGTCAGAGCGGTGGATGTCGGATCGGGCAACACCAAGTTCGTCACGGCTGCAGCGGGTACCGACATCCGCTGCGCCAGTTTCCCTTCCGTCGCCTATCCGTCGAGCGACAACTCGCCGTCGTGGGCCGGCAGCGAGCGCAAGAAAACGGTGTGCATCCCCATTGGCCCGCTGTTCTACGAGGTCGGGCCGGATGTGAGCCTCGCCGCAGACACCTTCCGAGCCAAGCAACTGCACGACGAATACACCGAGACGCCCGAGTACATGGCGCTGCTCAGGGGGGCGCTCTCCATGATGAAGGTGAGCCACATCGATTTGCTGGTGGTCGGCCTGCCGGTAGCGCTCTTCGACATCAAGAAGGCGGCGCTGGAGAAGGCCATGACGGGCCGCCACGACATCGGCGGTGGCAAGGCCGTGACCGTGGGCAAGGCCCTGGCCGTGCCCCAGCCGCAGGGGGCGCTGGTGCACTACGCTTCCGAGCACCAGAAGATGGCGATCATCGGCAACGAGCAGAGCCTGATCATCGACCCAGGCTCGCGCACCTTCGACTGGCTGGTGGCGCGGGGTATGCGTTTCGTGCAGAAACAGAGCTACTCCTTCAACCGCGGCATGTCTGACGTACTGCGCCTGCTGGCGGCCGAGATCACCAAGGACACCGGCTCCGGCGCGCCGGTCGCGAACACCGGTGTCAATGCGGACCCGGCCTCGGGCAGCACTTCACAAGCGCTTGCCCGGACCGTCTCCACCTTCCTGCCGGTGAGTTTTACCCGCGGCACGCTGCTGGGCGGGCTGGATGCGCCGACCGGCGGCCAGTCCCAGTCCAATCCCCACCCGGTCCTGATCCGCCTTTCGGACAACTCGGTCCTGCCCAACCGCTTTCGCGCCGAATACCGCGAGTGCTTCGTGATCGCGGCCGGCTACGGCGACATCAGTTCCGAGCGCGCCTACCTGCGCACCGAGAGCCTGTCCTGCGTGCGCGCCGACGGCGCCACGCTGGAAGTGAAGATCCAGGGCAGCGTCTATGGCGAGGACGGCAAGGTCGGCATGGGCGGCCGGCTGGTCACCAAGCAGGGACAGATGCTCGCCAATGCGCTGTTGGCCGGCGTGGTGAGCGGCATCGGCCAGGGCCTGGCCATTTCGTCCACCAGCTACAGCACCTCGGCCCTCGGCACCGTCGCCACCGCATCCGGAACCGACGCCTTTGTTGCGGGGTTGGGTACCGGCGTCGGCAAGGCGCTGGACCGGCTGGCGCAGTACTACATCAAGCTGGCCGAAAACACCTTTCCGGTGATCGAGGTCGATGCCGGCCGCGAGATCGATGTCGTCATCACCAAGGGCGTGCGCATCGACGTGCCGATGGTGGCCGGGGGCATTCACCCGGCCCGCGAGGGCCTGGCAGCCACCAACCGCATCAAGGAGGGACCCGACGATGACAACTACTGAACTGCGGTCCAAGAGTGGGCCGATGCAGAGACTTCGGGTCGCCGGCCTGTGTGCGGCGCTGGGTGCCGCCTTCATACCGAGCCAGGCATCGACGGCCGACGAGGCGCGCCTGCTCGCCGCCCTGCGCAAAGCCCATCCCGGCACTGAGTTCACGCAGGTGACCCGGTCGCCGGTGGATGGGGTCTACGAAGTCTGGATGAACAGCAATGTCGCCTACGTGTCGGCGAAGAGCGCGCGCTTTTTCATCTTCGGCCGCGTGTTCGATACGCAGACGATGACGGATCTGACGGGGCCCAAGCTCGCCATGGCAGCGCAAGCCTCGGGCGCGCAGGAGGAGACAACCGCTGCCTCACCGATGGCCTTCGAACAGTTGCCGCTGTCGGATGCGATCAAGACCGTGCGCGGCAACGGGCAACGCAAGCTGGCTGTTTTTAGCGACCCGTCGTGTTCGTACTGCAAGCGGCTCGAACCCGAGCTGGCCGGGCTCGACAACATCACCGTCTACACCTTCCTGCTGCCGTTTCAGGGGCCTGCCCGGCCGTTGGCGATCTGGTGTGCCGCCGACCGCGGACAGGCCTGGCAGCGATTCATGCTGCAGGGTGACGCCTCGCTGCTCAACCCGGATGCCAGCTGTGAACATCCGCTGGAACGCAACCTGGCGCTCGCACGTCGCCTTGGTGTGCAGGGCACGCCGACATTGATCTGGGCCGATGGCTCGCGCACCGATGGCTATGTCGAACGCGCGGTGCTCGAAGCGCGCCTTGCCCTGGTATCCCGCGAGGTGCGGCCGTGACCCGCCAGCTTCTGGTAGCCCCCTGCGGGACTGCGCTGGGCGCGACGGTCCTGCTGGCCGCTTGCACGAACATGTCGGGATTGAGCGGCAGTTCCAGCTTCGCCTGCAAGGCGCCCGATGGCGTGACCTGCGATTCGGTATCGGGCACCTATGCCAACGCGGTGCAGAACAACCTGCCGAGCCAACGCCCCAAGCCCGAGGCCGCGTCCTCGCCGGCGGCCGCGGCGTCGGCAGTACCCGCCGCACGCGGCAGTCCACCCCGAGCGCCGGTGCCGGCGCTGTCACCGACGACATTGCGCTCATCGCCACGCGTGCTGCGCCTGTGGTTCAAGCCCTGGGAGGACGCCGACCACGACCTGTACGACCAGGGCTACGTCTACGTGCAGATCGACAGCGGCCACTGGCTGATGGATCACGTGCAGCGCCAGGTCCGCGACAGCTATGCACCGCTGCGAGCACCGCCACGCACGGCCACCGAGCCCAAGGAAGGCGCCACACCTTCCGCCGGCCCAGGCAACGCCCTGCGCAGACCGGTGCCTGGCAGCGTGCCACTGGGCCTGGCGTCGCCGTCGGTGCGGCCCGGCACGAGCGATTGAGACCGCCGCCATGTCCATCGACCCTCGCCTTCACGCAGCAAGCCATTCGGCGAAGCCGGCGCTGTTCGGCTTCGGCCAGCCCCTGGACACGCCCGCCGAACAATTTGCTGCCTGGCTGCCCTACTCCGCCTACCTGGCGGCGGAGAAGCTGTTCGTCAACCGCGACAGCCTGGGTTTCATGCTGGAGCTGATGCCGCAGTCCGGTGCCGACGATCGCATGGCCGAGGTGCTGATCTCGCTGTACTCGACCTGCCCGCCGGGCACGGGTATCCAGTTCCACCTTTTCGCGTCGCCGCACATCCGCGAGCAACTGCGGCGCTATGCCAACCTGCGTGTCGAGGATACCGACCAGGCCGACAAGGCCAAACACTGGGGTCGCCCGGCGCGCAACGACAACCTGTTCCATCGCCTGGCGCGGCAGCGCGTCGGCCACCTGTTGCAGGGCGCCCAGCAGTCGCTGACCTCTGGCTTCCACTACACGATCCGCGACTTCAGGCTGATGATGAGCGTGGCCGTCAGCGCCGATGCCGAGGACCTGAACCGACGCGATGAGCTGATGGCGCTGCGCGAGTCGATGTCGTCGACGCTGCGCTCGGCATCGCTGCCCAATCGCGTCTGCGACGCCGCCGACCTGATCAACTGGTGTGCCCTCTTCACCAACCCCGACCGCATCTCCCAGACCGACGCGCCCAACCTGCACTATGACGATGGCCGCGAGATCCGCGACCAGATCGTCGACTTCGACACCATCCAGGACCCGCACCCTGCGGGGTTGAAGCTGTGGAAGGCAAACGGCGACGACGTGCTGGAAGCGCGTTTCTATTCGATCAAGTCCTTCCCCGAGCGCTTCGCGCTGTGGCAGATGGGCTCGCTGATCGGCGATCTGATG
Organism: Dechloromonas sp.; assembly: GCA_017302355.1. Next base: position 18,704 of record JAFLDQ010000015.1, on the reverse strand, counting down.
CAGCCGGCACTGCAGTACAGCGCTCCCTTCCTGCTGACCATGGGCGTGCACGTACTCGACCCCAACGTCATGAAGTCGGTGGTGACCGCCAACCACGTGCGGGCGACGCAGAACGCGCGCAGCAAGATGGCCGAGGTGATGCCGGATGTCGGCAAGAAGCTGCAGGACTGGACCGCGGCAGCGAACGCCATCGACATCGGCAGCAGCCTGGTCAGCCTGTACCACCAGCTCGCCATCTTCTCGGCGCCGCACAAGGCGGTGGCCGCGCACGAGACCGCCAACGCGATCTGGCGCGGGCGGGGTTTCCAGCTCAATGCCGATGTCTACATGCACCGCCAGGCGTTGCTGGCCAGCCTGCCGATGACGCTGTCGGAACGGTTCCACAAGGACCTGGCCAAGATGCGCCGGGTCTCTCGCAAGACGATGGCCAATGCCATCCACCTTGCACCGCTGATCGCCGAGTGGCGCGGCACGCGCACGCCGGCTCTGGTCTTCGGCGGCCGGCGCGGCCAGCTGATGACGCTGGACATCTTCGACAACGACCTGGGCAACTACAACTTCGCGATCATCGGCGCGCCGGGGTCGGGCAAGTCGGTGCTGATGAACGAGATGGCCTGGTCCTACCGCGCCATCGACGCCAAGGTCTGGATGCTCGACCTGGGCCGCTCCTTCGAGAAGCTGTGCCGCAAGGCCAAGGGCAGCTACATCGAGTTCAAGCCCGACGTGGACCTGTGCCTGAATCCGTTCACGCACATCGCCGACATCAACGAGGACATCGACATGCTGGTGCCAGCCATCTCGAAGATGGCCTCGATGTCGCGGCCGCTGGACGAGGTCCAGTACAAGGCCATCTCGGCGATGGTGCTCAAGCTGTTCAAGGCCCATGGCAACGACCTGACGGTGACCGCGCTGCGCGACGCCTTCAAGGGCGGCACGATCGAGGAGTTGGGTGCCGTCAACGACCCGCGCATCAAGGACCTGGCGATCATGCTCAACCCCTATGCGCGAGGCGGCCAGTACGAACGCTTCTTCGAGGGCCGCAACAACATCGATTTCGAGAACGACTTCGTCGTCATCGAGAACGAGGAGCTGAAGCGCCGGCCCGACCTGCACGCCGTCGTCAACATCCTGCTGCTGCACCAGATCACCGGCGAGATGTACCTGACGCGCAACCGGCGCAAGGTGCTGTTCATCGACGAGCTGAAGCAGCAGCTGGGCGACATCGGCGCCGACGACCCGGTCAAGGCCGCGGTGGTGGAAGAAGCCGCACGGCGCGCACGCAAGTACGGTGGCTCGCTTGGCACCGCGACGCAGAGCGCCGACGACTACTACGGCTCGGCGCAGATGGAAGCCGCTTTCAACTGCTCGGACTGGGTCTTCCTGCTGAGGCAAAAGCCCGAGTCGATCGAGATGCTCGACCGCAAGGGACGGCTGTCGATGGACGAGCCGAAGAAGCGGCTGCTGAACTCGCTGCGCACCGAGCCCGGCGTGTTCTCCGAGGTCTACATCTCCTCGCCGGTCGGTGAAGGGGTGGCGCGCAACATCCTCGATCCGGCCACGCATCTGTTGTTCTCCAACAAGCTGGAGGACAACGCGCCGATCGATGAACTGCGCGCGCAGGGGCTGGGCATCGACGAGGCCATCGCCGAGTTGCTGCGGCGGCGGGGACACACGGCATGAAGGCACTGTTGCTGAACGCCGTGCTTGCGCTGCTGATCGTGCTCGGTACGCTGGCCATCTACGACCGGATGGTGGTCCGACCGTCGCAACTCGTCGGCGTCGTCGACGTCGCCGAGGTCTACCGCCAGAAGGAAGCCGAGTTCACGCTGATCCTGACCAAGGCCGGGTCCGAGGACGAGCGCGAGAAGGCGTTCGCCATGGCGCGCAACTTCTCGCGGCGCCTGCCGCTCGCCTTGGAAGAGTTGCCTCGCGATTGCGGCTGTCTGGTCGTACTCAAGAGCGCGGTCGCCGGCCCGACGCCGCGCACGGTGGACCTGACCGCACAGCTGCGCCGCAAGGTGGAGGCGCCATGAACACGGCGCTCTCCCGCTTTGCGGCCCAGTTTGCCGACTTCCTGCGGCACATGCGCGTTCGCTGGTACCTCTACCTGCCGATCTTCACCGTCTGGGGCTTTGCGTACGCCCGGATGTTCGTCGACCCGACACCGCGCGTGCCCGTGTTGTTCAACTGGACGCCGAGCCTGCCTTACGTCGTCGCCCTGGTGCAGTACGGCCCGCACCCCCTGCAGCGCGGCGACTACATCGTCTTCGCCTTCGCCGGCGAGGCACGCGCCACGTATCCGGGCCTGAACGGGCAGCCGTTCTTCAAGATCGTGCGTGGGTTGCCTGGCGACACGGTGACGGTGTCGGGCCGCACGGTGGCCGTCAACGGCCAGGTCGTTGGTACCGCCAAGACCCATACCTTCGATCGCCGGCCGCTCGACCCGATTGCGCCCACGGTGATCCCGCCCGGCCACTACTACGTGCAGGGCACGAGTGCCGATTCCTTCGACTCGCGCTACCGGGCCAGCGGCCTGGTGCGCGCCGAGCAGGTGCTGGGCACGGTGGTGCCGCTGTTCTGAGGGGACGTGATGCTGATACACAAGGTGCACGGTGCAGCTCGGACGCTGGCCGGCGGCATGGTGATCGCAGCGGCATCGGCCGGCGCTGCGCCCGCCAACACGCCAGCGGCAGCGGCTGATGACGTGCCAATGGCCGACTACCTGGGTTTGCTGGCCCAGATCGCGCCAGCAGCCGAGGACGGCGCCAAGGCCTATCTACTGGCTTTCCAGCGGCGATGCGGAAGGCACATGAGCACGCCCGATCTGCGGCGGGCGATGTCCGACGGGGACGGCGATCCGGTATTGATGGCCATGATCCGGGCGAGCCATCTGCGCGATACGGGCGCGCTGGCCCAGCTTGGCTCACGTGTCGCCTGTGAAAGAAGGGCTTCTCAATGAAGCGGATCGTCACCTCCTGCGTCGCACTGGGCCTGGCTGTCCTCACGAGCGTCGTGCACGCTGCCGATCTCGGCACACTGGGCCCGACCTACGGCATCGCCGAACCCCACTTGCTCACCTTCATCAAGCAGCGGCTGCGCGACAAGGAACGCAGTGGCGAGCTGCAGCGCCTGATGCAGGAGGCGCAGACCCGCGGCATCGAATCGGTCCAACGTCCGGCACCCGTGCCCGGCCTGCGCCCGACCGAGACTGCCCGCACCTTTTACGTCGACCCAAGCTTCACGCTCGATCGCAACGTCGTCGATGCCCAGGGCCGGCTGCTGTTCGCCGCCGGCGTGCGCAAGAACCCGCTCGACGTGGTGTCGCTGTCGAAGCACCTGCTGTTCTTCGACGCGCGCGACCCACGCCAGGTGGCTCGCGCTCGCGAGCTGCTCACCCGCTACGGCGGCAAGGTCAAACCGATCCTCACCGGGGGCTCCTACCTGGACCTGATGAAGGCCTGGCGCGTGGCGGTGTACTTCGATCAGCAGGGCACGCTGACGCGGCACTTCGGCATCCGGCAGGTCCCGGCCATCGTGTCGCAGGAGGGACAACGGCTGCGAATCGACGAGATGGTGCTGCCATGAAGGTCGTCCGCCCATTCCTCGCGTTTGTGTTCGCGCTCGCGGTGGCCTTGCTGCCGGCACTGTCCCGCGCCGCCGACAGCTTGACTTGCACAGGCAGGTTTCCGAACCCGATCACCGAGATCTGCTGGAGCTGCATCCTGCCGATCAGCATCGGCAGCGCGACCATTGCCAACTTCGGCGGCCAGGAGGACATCGCCAACCCGCCGAGCCCCGTCTGCAGCTGCGGCGTCAATCCGACGGTCGGGCTGTCCATCGGCTTCTGGGAGCCCGCCCGGCATGTGGAGGCGGTGCGCAAGCCTTTCTGCCTGGCCTCGCTGGGCGGCATTGATCTCGATCCGGGCATCCCGGCGCCGGCTGGGGCGCGTTTCACACGCGCTGAGGGGGACGGTGACGGCGGCAGCTTCTACCAGGCGCACTTCTATGTGAACCCGGTCGTGTATTGGCTGGAGGTGGTGACCGACTTCCCCTGCCTGGAGCGCGGCTCCTTCGACCTGGCCTACCTGACCGAGGTCGATCCGCTGTGGAACGACGACGAACTGACGCTGATCCTGAACCCGGAAGCCGTGCTGTTCGCGAACCCCGCTGCAGTGGCGGCATGTGCCGCCGACTGCGTGGCGGCCACCGCCGGCTTCGGCATCGCCGAGATGTTCTGGTGTGCCGGTTGCCAGGGTGGCATCTACCCACTCGACGGCCATGTGCCGTACCACATGGGCGGCGTGCGCACTGCGGCGCTGATCGCGCAGCGCCTGACCGCCAAGATGCACCGCCAGCTGCTGGCCTGGGGCTGGCACGGCAAGCCGGGGCTGTGCGGTCCCTACTTCCTGCCGGCGATGGACAAGACCGCCTACAAGACGCAGCTCACCTACCCCGTGGCCAACACGGCGAAGGACGGCGGGCGCTGCTGCCAGCCCTTCGGCCGCAGCACGATCGTCTGGGGCGCCGGCAAGGAGTACCCGGTACGCGGCGAGGACTTCGCCTTCATGTTGTTCCGCAAGAGGAACTGCTGTGTGGGCTTCTGATCGCTTGCGCGCCCGACATGGGGCTGTGTCACTGACACTGCTGGCCGCGGCCGCGCTGCTGCCGGCCGGCGCCCAGGTGACGGATGCCGACATCGAGCGGGCGCGCCGGCAGCATCGCATGCCGACCGATGCCGAGCTGGCGCGCATGCCGGTGCCGTCCACGCCGCGCATCGACGCCATGCCCCAACCGGCAACAAGAATGCCGATCGACCTCGAAGCGCTCGCCAAAGGCTTCGACGTGCAGGCGCACAAGCCAGCACTCGGCGAGGCCTCCGGCCCCAGACTGCTGGTGTTCATCAGCTTCGCGATGCCGGAGGCGACGATCACGCGGCTGCTGGACCAGGCCGCCCGTGCGCACGCCACGCTGGTACTGCGCGGGCTGGTGAACGGCTCGCTGCGCGACACAGTCGAGCGCATGCAGCGCCTGATCGGCAACCGCCAGGTGGCCGTGCAGATCGACCCGCAGGCCTTCGATCGTTTCGCCATCACCCGCACGCCCTCGTTCGTGCTGGTGCGCGACGGCGCAGCGGCACAACCCTGCGCCGCCGGCATGTGCATTGCCATCGACCAGTTCGTGCTGGCCGCGGGCGACGTCAGCCTGGACTATGCGTTGAAGTTCATCGAGCGCTCGGCACCCGCCATGGCCGGCGACGCGTCGGCCTACCTGAAGCGCATGAAGGGGACAGCACGATGAGCTGGCGCAAGGCCGTCGCATGGGTCACGCTCGTCTGCTTCGCGACGACCCAGACCGCGAGCTTGGCCGGTCCGCACGAGGAAGGCGTCGCCGCGGGCCAGGCCGCGAACCCGCTGGCACGCGGCGGCATCACCGCGCCGAGCGCCAGCGACGTCGTGCCAGGCTACTCGACCACGCCAGCGGAGCGCGCCTATTACCGGCAGCCGAACCTCGCGGCACAGGGCAACGCGCGCCTGGCTGTCTGTGCAACGCTGCCGAACGACCCCATCTGCCAGGCACAGCGCGGCGCGCTCGCTTCCGCGAACACACCCCGCCCTGCGGTCACTGCCTACGACCCGGCCATCGCCGCGGCACGCGACATCGGTCGCAGCCCTTCGAGCGTGCTCGGCGGCCTGGGTGCGTATTACAGCGGCTGCACCACTACGGTGACCCACCAGCCCGCCACCACCCAGGCGCGCAGCTGCCTGCGCTATCAGGGCATCGGCAACTACAGCTGCACACGGTCGCTGACGGTCAGCGTCGAGCGCACGACCAGCTGCTCCCCGGGGGACTGGTTCGCGCACGCCGCTTCCGGCCGCACGGGCGTGGACGCGCAGTGCCTGCCCGACCAGCCCGAGACGGCGCAGCACTTCCGGGTCACGCAGGACGGCAAGCCACTGGCCTTCTTCGACGTGAACATGAGCGCGCCGGTGACTTTCCCCGAACGGGTCGCGACGCTGGGATCCGGCAAGAGCGTGTGGGTGGCGGACAGGAGCTGCACGGGCGATGCGTGCAGCCTGACGGCGATGATCGCTGCCGAATCCATCGATGAGTGTTCGGGCAGCCTCGATACCGGCTACACCTGTACGAGTGTCGCGCCCTTCCTGAGAACCTACGCGGCCTGCCGTACGGGCACGCAGAGCGGCGACATGATCCAGGATTCCATGTGCAGCATGGACGGCGGCTGCACGACGACGACGCTGGATGGCACGCGCTGCTATTCGCCGGCCAGTCGAAGCACGCCCTATGCCGGCTTCGACATCACGCGGACCCTTCCTGGGTACTACTGGACGCTCGACAGCGTTCGGGCGGTATCAGGCTGGACCCCCAACCCGGCCTTCGGCCCGATCCCGACGATGCGCCTGGCCTACACGCGGCCGACCACCACCGTGGCCACCGCCGATCAATGGTCGGATCAGTGCCCGGCATTGGCCGCGGGAGGCCGGTGCGCCATCACCACGCCGGCCGTGTGCACAGACGGCCCGACCACGAAGGTCGTCGAAGGCGTCTCGGTGTCCCGCGACTGCTGGGAGTTCACCAGCACGATGAGCTGCGACGGCGGGCCCCAGGCGGACGCCTGCGCACCGCTTGTAGCGGCCGGCTGCACGGCGCAAGGCTCCGTGTGCAGGCAGACCAACTCGACGACCAGCGTCTGCGAGGTCCGCGAGGACAGCTACAGCTGCCCGGTACCGGCGCAGGACGTCACCACGGCCAGCAACTGCCCGTCCAACGTGTTCTGCCTGAACGGCAACTGCTTCGACATCGGCGCGCCGAACGACGCCGATTTCGCGCGCAGCATGTCGATGCTGGAGGCGGGCCGCGAAGCCGGTGTCTACCTCGACACCGACCGCATGCAGGTCTTCAAGGGCGAGGACAACCGCTGCCGCGACCGGCTGCTGAAGAACTGCTGCTACGCCGACGGAGCCGGCGCAGGCATGACCAACCAGACGCTGTTCGGCGTCGGCTCGCGACTGGTCTACGACGTGCTGATGAACGCCTCGAACCGCGATTTCCTGATGCAAGGCATGTCGGCCCTGTTGACCGGCGCCGGTTTTAACGGCAGCTTTACGACCTACGGCGTGACGGTGGCGGTGAACGGCACTGCGTTGCCTGCCGGGTCGGCGGTGCTCTACGCCGGCGACAGCCTCGTACTCGCCTTCGACCCCTGGTCGCTGGCCATCGCCGTGGTCATCTACATCGCCATGTCGATGCTGTCCTGCAACGAAGAGGAGGGCAAGCTGGCGATGAAGGAAGGCGCCAAGCTGTGCCGCACGATCGGCACCTGGTGCTCGTCGTGCATCCGAATCTTCGGCCGCTGCGTGTCGTGCATCGAAGACACCACCTCGAAGTGCTGCTTCAACTCGGTGCTCGCGCGCATCGTCAACGAACAGGGACGGGTGCAGGTCGGCAAGGGCTGGGGTGGTGCCCAGAACCCGGACTGCTCGGGCTTCAGCGTCGCGCAGTTGCAGCGGCTCGACTTCGCGGCGATGGACCTGTCGGAGTTCTACGCGTCGCTGGTGCCGACCTTGCCCGATGTCCAGGCATTGCAGGCACAAGGCTCCGACCGAATCCCAACCTGCTACTTCGGCCAGGGGAAATGCCAATGAAGACCCATGCGACGGTCGCCCTGTCGCTGGCGCTGTGCACTGCCGCAGCAGCCATGGCACAGGAACGCATTGCGGTGAAGGACGCCAAGCCGCTCCTGATCGCCGCCATCGAAGCGCCAGGCGGACAGGCTCATGGGGTGCTGGTTGGCGACATCGCCGACGCCATCACGCAGCGCTTCAAGGGCACGACACCGATCTACATCGACGTGAGCACCGAGCGCAGGTATGCCCAGGCCGGGTGCAGCCGCCTGAACGTGCGCTTCTGGCAGGACGGCGTGCAGTTGCCCGGCGTGCCGGCACCGCGACGCCAGACCATCGATTTCGGGGTCGACTACTGCCGCGACGGGCAGCCGCCCAGATCGCGGTCGTAGGGGTGAACGGATGAGACGCCTTCAGGCCTTGACCGTGCTGATGCTGGCCGCGCTCGCGAGCTTCGCGGCCCAGGCACAGGGCGTGACGCCGCGCTACTGGTCGGACACATGGCGCGGCTGGCATTTCTACGAAGAGCCCGAGCCGGAGTCCACGTATCAACCCGCGCCCGTGGCCAGGATCGCTCCCGCAACTCCGGCGGCCAGCGTCGCCAAGCCACCCGAAATCGCGGAGTTCGAGCGGCTGCAGAAGTCGCTGGAGGAGAAGCGCCACATCGCCATCATGCGGCCGACCGAAGCGAATGTCCGACGCTACATGGAACTCGAGGCCAAGGTCGTGGCGCGCGCCTCCACCTTCGCAGACATGGCCCAGCGTATCGCCTGGGCCACACCCGAGCTGGACCCGAGCCTGCAGGGCCGACCCGTCAACAGCAAGGCGCTGGAAGTCTTCGACCAGCTGCAGATGTCGCAGCGCAGCGAGTCGATCGGCGCGTTGGGGCGCGACCACGTGCTGTTTTTCTTCTTCCGCGGCGACTGTCCCTATTGCCATGCCTTTGCGCCGACGCTCGAGGCCTTCCAGGCCCGGCACGGCATCCGGGTGGTGGCCATCAGCGTCGACGGTGGGTCGATGCCCGGCTTTCCGGACGCTCGCCGCGACAACGGCATCGCCACAACGCTGAAGGTCACCCAGGTCCCCGCGATCTACCTTGCGCAGCCCTTCACCGGAACGATCACGCCCATCGGCTTCGGCGTGTTGTCGGAGACGCAGTTGGTGGAGCGGATCGCCATCGTCGCCGCGGCACCCAACGGGCCAGCGGCTTCCCTGCCCGTCCGCCAGGCCGGGCTGCCGTGACACCAGCAGGATTCACTTCATGGACATGCGTATTCCGCACCTCGCCCGCCGAGCGACCGCGGCGATCGGAGCGGTCGCCCTCGCCCTGTCGCCGATCCCCATGCACGCCGGCGACCTGAACGCCGAGGTGAACAACATGTTCAACAACCTTGGCGCGATCGGCAACTACACGGCACCCGGCGCCTTCCGCGGCCAGACCTTCGGCACCTACGCCGGCGGAAACCTGTTCATGCGTGCGCCCAACAAGGTCTACCAGCTTGCGGCGATCCAGTTCCCGAGCGCCAAGGCCGGCTGCGGCGGCATCGACGTGTTCGGCGGCTCGTTCTCGCACATTTCGGCGGCCGAGTTCAAGAACATGCTGCGCAACATCACCGCCGCGCTGCCGGGCATTGCGTTCCAGCTCGCGCTCGAATCGGTCTCGCCGCTGCTGGGCGGGTTGACCAAGTGGGCCAAGGGCCTGGAGACCTGGATCAACAACGCACGCATCAACTCCTGCGAGACCGCCAAGGCGATCGTCAGCACAGGGGCGGAAGCGCTGGGCTACGGTTCGCAGGAGGCCTGTGCCGATCTGGCGGTGGAGATGGGACTGGAAGCCGACCGTGACGCCGCCCGCCGCCGCTGCGCCTCGGACCGGGGCAACATCCTGGCCAGCGCACGCACCTCGGCCGACGCCAACCTGCGCAACAAGGCACCCTTCGTCGGCAACCTGACCTGGCGGGCGCTGCAGCGCACCGGCGTTTACCTGGACGATCCGGAGCGCGAGCTGATCATGAGCCTGGTCGGCACGGTGATCTTCTATGCCGAGGACGCCGCACGCGACCCGGAGCCGATCGCTCCAACCATCACGTCCATCAGCCACTTGCTCTACGGCCAGGCTGCGGGCGCCGGCACCAACGTGACCCAGCATCTTCTGCGGTGCAACGACTACGCCAACTGCGACGTGGTCACGTTGAACACGGCCTACAACCACATCCCGTTCACGGCACGGGTCGAGACGATGATGCGCTCGATTGCCGACAAGATCGCCACGCGCTCGCCCATCCCCAACAACTCGCCCGAGGTCGGCTTCGTCAACCAGACCACCGAACCGGTCTACAAGATGCTGTCGATCGGCGCGACCATCCCCGGCTCGGGGCTGTCCGACAGCCTGATCGGTCAGTACCGCGACGTGATTGCCGCCGACTACGCCTATGTCTTCCTGGAGCGCAACCTGCGCGTGGGCATGGCGGCGCTCGACAAGGACTACACGCTGCAGCAGTCGCAACGCGAACTGGCCAACCACGTGCGCCAGCGCGCCCAGGCGATGCTGCTGCAGCTGTCGCAGGAGAAGAACCTGCTGTACCAGAAGGTCGGCTCGTTCCGCGCCGTGTCCAGCCATCTGGAGCAGCTCGAACGGCAACTGCGCTCCAGCATGCCGCAGCACGTGATGGACATGCTCGGCCAGCAGGCGGCCTTCCAGTCGCGGTAGCGGCACGGCGGCCGCACTCGCCATGTGGGAGGTCTACGCCTACCAGAACTCCGACAGCCTGTTCGGCGTCTTCAACGCGGCCGCGGCGATCCATGCCTCAAACGACTACATGGCTGCCGTCGCCGCGGTCGCGTTCTGCGGCTTTGTCGCCGCGCTGATCGCCTACGCCTTCGCCCCGGAAAAATTGCAGGGCTGGAAGTGGCTGGCCACGGTGGTGCTGGTGTTCTCGGTGCTGATCGTGCCGCGCGTAACCGTGGGCATCGTCGACAAGACCGGCGGATCGGCTGTCAAGGTGGTGGCCAACGTGCCTTTCGGTGTGGCCATGCTCGGCAGCCTCACCAGCACCATCGGCCACACGCTGACAACCCTGTTCGAGACGGCCTTCCAGGTGATCCCCGGCGTCGGCGGTCTGCCGAGCGAGCTGACCTACGAGAAGAACGGCCTGATGTTCGGCAACCGCTTGATCCGCGACACCGCCAGCGTCGTGTTCCAGGACCCGAATTTCCGCACGGACCTGATCAACTACATCCACAGCTGCACGATGTACGACCTGATCGACGGCACCGTGGATCCGGGAGTGTTTTCTGGATCGGACGACGTGTGGGGGTTGATGGGCACGCCCAACCCGGCACGGTTCACTACCTTGACCGCTGCGGGCGGCGTGATCAACGTCGACACCTGCCCCAATGCGTACACCAACCTCAATGGCCGGCTGCCAGCACAGATCACGCGCATTCAAGGCAAGTTGGCGTTTCAGCTGAATCCGACGCTGCCCAATGCTGCTGCTGCGGCGGCCATCGCCGGCCAGATCCAGCAGGCCTACATGAAGAACAACATCGCCAACGCAGCGGCCACAGCAGCAGACCTGATCCGCCAGAACGCGGTGATCAACGCGATCAACGACACCGGCAGCATCATCGGCCAGAAGGTCAACGACCCGGCATCGATGGTTCTGGCCGTCGGCCGGGCCCAGGCCGTCGCGCAGCAGAACGCCACCTGGTTGAACTACGGCAAGGTCGCGGAGCAGGCGTTGCCGGTGTTCCGGAACGTCATCGAGGCCGTCACGTACGCCCTGTTCCCGCTGCTGGTGCTGCTGCTCCTGCTGACCAGCGGGCGGGACACGATGATCGCCTTCAAGGGCTACGCCGCGATCCTAATCTGGATCCAGCTCTGGCCGCCGCTCTACGCGGTGCTGAACTACATGGCGTCGATCTACGCCGCCTACGACCTGGCTACAGCAGCTGATCTGGGGACCGGCGCCAAGGCGCTGTCGCTGCAGACGGCTTCGACGATCTACTCGCGGGCTATTTCTGGCGAGGCGGTGGTCGGCTACCTGGCCATCAGCATCCCCTTCATCGCCTGGGCCGCGCTCAAGCGGATGGAGAACTTCGGGACTGCGCTGGTGGGTGGCCTGTCGGGCCTGCAGGGCATGCTGTCCGGGTCGACAGGCGCCGCCGCGGTCGGCAACGTGCACATGGGCAACGTGGCGATGGATCAGATGCAACTGGCACCGAACCGCACCTCGGCGTTCATGAGCAGCTGGCAGAACGATCTCAGCGGCAACACGTTTTCATCGAGCGCGCTGACCGGGCGGACGGCGGTCAGTCTGCTGCGCAACCAGGGGTACGCGTCGCGCGTCGTTTCGATGCGCGTCAGCGAGCAGGATGTTCAGGATGCCAGCCGGCAGGTCGACGCGGCAAAGAGCGAAGCCATGGCCGCCAGCACGGAGCGATCAGCCGTGCTTTCCGAAGCGTTCAGTCGGGGCTTGTCGAAACTGCGTTCGACACGCAGCAGCAGCGGGGCGACGTCGAGCAGTTACGAGCAACTGGGACAGACCTTGAACCGGTTGGATCAGCTCACGAAGAGTGTGGCCGACAGCACCGGAATGTCTCAATCACAGGTTGCCTCAATAGCGTTCGGCGCGGCGGCCCACGTTGGCCTGAACACGGGGATCGCGGGCGGGCGGCTCAACTCCACGGCGGACAAAAGCTACCTCTCGGGACTTTCAGCGCAAGAACAGAAGGTCCTCGGCAGCATGACCAGCGAGCAATTGAGCGAGTTCAAGCAGTTCGGCGATCGGATCTCCCACGACGCCACCTTCGCAAACATCGTTGCGTCCGACTCTCGTGAGGCACGCGAGATGGCCTCTCGGCTGAACACAACCGCCGCGCGCACAGCAAGGGCGGAAGCGAGCTTGACTGATCGGGCCAGCTACTCGGAGCGGATGTCATCGGCCTACGAACGTGGTGAGATCATTTCGATCGATATTGCTCAGGACCCGTACAACTTAGCCATGTTCACCCGGTACGCGGAACAGTACGGCGGCGACAGCGCAGCGGCGCGCGCCTTGATGGAAGCCGAACTCGCCCGGCAGTCCTTGAAGCCGAACCGTAACTTCTCGGACGGCAGTGGGGTGCCGGTCGCGTTTGAGGAGTTGCGTGACGAGCACATCCGACAAGCTGGCACCTTCGGATCAGCAGCCGATGTCGATGCGCATCATCAAGCCAGTGACGATGAAGTTGCTGGCTTCAAGCGCGATCCGCAGCCGCGCCAAGCCGGCCCCATCGAGCCATCGAGCATTCGAGGATCTGTTCAGTCTCGAGGTGCCGATGTCCGCGGGGAGGTCGAGGCAAGACGTGCGGGGTTCGACCAGAAGGCTGAAATCGTGAAGACCGAGGATGGAACCCTCGAATCACGCAGATCGCTACTCAAGCAATCCGGCAAGCAAGTTGGCAGAGACGCAGTATCGTCAATCGACAACGCGAAGGATGCTGTCCAGGACTTGCTGAAGAAAAAGTGACTACCCGAGCTTCTCGGGATCAAACATGCGCTTGTCAGGGTCAGCCTCTGACGGCTTCATGAACGGCGGGTGCCCCTTGTCGCGCCAGTAGTTGGCAGCCAGGGCCTTGGGGGAAGTGGGTGCACCGACCTCCGAAGAATCGTCCCAAGCTGCAAGGCCAATATTCACCCTCGGCTTTCTCGTTAGGACCGCGGCAATCGGTGCAGCGAACAGCACGCCGACCGACACCATCACAGTTTGTGTCGCCCAGTCGTCATTGGCCGCTGAGAGGAACCCGACCAGCGCACCGATGGCAACGATGCCGAAGAAGATGAGCCTTCGCATTTGTGCAACTTCCTGGCCGCACAGCGTACTCCCACTGCCGCATTCTGCAAGTCCAGCGGTGTCAACGTCGTGCTCTGAGGAAGAAGTTGCCACCCGAAACACGGCTACTACCCCCCGTCCGTACACCAACCGGCCGGCCACTTTCCGCCGCAAGGCTCCACACCCGAAAGTCGCGCGAGTATCAGGCGCTGCCCTTTGGCATCGCGGCGTCCCACGCCAACAGCTCGCCCAGGGCAGTGCCCATTGGCAGAACGGCGATGAAGACGGCCTTCCGCACGCCTTCTCCAAAGCGAAACTGCTACGTACAGACAGGGCCCGAGCGAGCATCAATCGCCTTCGACTTGGTAAGATCAAAGCGCTTGATCTAGCCAGGGGCTGAATTGCGTGCCCGTCTCATGTCGTACCACCCGAGCACATGCTTGGTGGCGGGTCGATTGGCGGGTTCGTGAAGCGTTGCAGCGTGGAGATCCAAGGAAATCAATGGCTTGTAGCTGATCCCGAGCTTCAGGTGCAGAACATCGAGTAGCCCACGCCAAGAGCCTGCCTGGCACAGGGTAGGTCGCGTGGCCGGTCGCGTGGCAACTGCGCGGCCACTACAGTACGCAGCCAGGCGGTACCGACGATGCGCTGCGCACCTTTGCCCTTTCCTTTCCACGCCGGCCTCCGCCATGGGCTGCGTGCAGCGGCGCTGGCCTTGCTGGTACTGCTGGCCGGCTGCGGCACGCTGCCGCGCAACGCGCTGCCCGCCGACAAGGCCCTCGACGGCCAGGTGCCCGGCTTCCCCGAGGTGCGAGGCTGGGCCTTCCTGGGCAGTTCGACGCTGGAGCAGGACCTGGTGCGCTCCTTCGCGCAAGAGTCGACGCAGGACTTTCCGCCCGATGCCAGCGGCAACGTGCGCTATGCGCACCTGGCGCTGTCCGGCGGCGGCGCCAACGGCGCCTTCGGCGCGGGCTTCCTCAATGGCTGGACGGCCACCGGCCAGCGGCCGGTGTTCAAGATCGTCACCGGCGTCAGCACCGGCGCGCTGATGGCGCCGTTTGCCTTCATCGGGCCGCCCTACGACCAGGCGCTTCGCGAGTTCTATACCACCACCCGCTCGCGCGACATCTTCCTGCTGGGCTCCACCTTCGGCCTGCTGTGGCAGCTGGTGGCCGGCGAGGCGCTGGCCGACACCCGGCCGCTGCAGGCGATGATCGAACGCCATGTCGACGAGGCGCTGCTGCAGCGCGTGGCCGAGGCGCACCAGCGCGGCCGCCGGCTGTACATCGGCACCGCCTACATGGACGCGCCGCGCTTCGTGGTCTGGAACATGGGCCTGATTGCCAGCAGCGGCCGGCCCGACGCGCTGGCGCTGTTCCGCAAGGTGATGCTGGCCTCGGCCTCGATCCCGGTGGCCTTCCCGCCGGTGTTCTTCGAGGTCGAGCTCAAGCCCGGCGGGCCGCGCTATGACGAGATGCATGTCGACGGCGGCATCGGCGCGCGCGTGTTCCTGAACGGTGGCGTGTTCCGCGGCTCGGTCATCCGCGAGCGCGGCGGCCAGGGCGGACAGGGCCGGGAGGACATCTTCGTCATCCACAACGGCCAGCTGATCCCGCCGCCCGAGGCGGTGCCGCGCTCACTGTCGTCGATCGCCGCACGCTCGATCGACGCCATGGGGCGCGCGGCCGCGCTGGGCGACCTGTTCCGCATCTACGCCTATGCGCAGCGCGAACAGGGCAGCTTCCACTGGATCACCATCCCGCGGGACGTGAACATGGCCGCTGAAGAGGTCTTCGATCCGGTGCAGATGCAGCAGCTGTACGACCTGGGACTGCGCATGGCCGGCGCACCCCAACCGTGGTTCACGCAGCCGCCGGGGCAGCAGCCGCAGCCCTGATGCGCTGCTACTTCGTCGCGCCCAGTTGTCGAAGTCGTGGTCGACAACCATAGCCCCCAACCACCGGCTTGGCAGACGACCAGGGTCAATGGTGACGCCAAACCCTCGCCAAGTGCGGCCCCGCTCTTGCAGACCGCAGAGCAGGGCCAGTGCCGGTGGTTTGGAAGTCGTTACATCGTGGCCTGAACTCGAACCGTGTGTTGAACCGGCCCAATCTGCGTATCGAACCGTACCCAGAAGAGGGCCGGCGGGGGGCTGAGCGCCCCTCAGCCGATGGCAGCGCTGATTCGGCGGCGGCGCGAAGCAACGCCCAGAACGGCCAGCCCAAGCGCCATCAATCCATAGGTGGCGGGCTCGGGGACAGGCTGGTTCCAACTCCCCTGGCGCCCGAAGTCACTGTTGAACAAATAGTCGCAAGTACCACTGTAGTAGGCGCCCTGTGGCGATGGCGCGCAGGTGTACCAGCTACCCGAACTCATGCTTTCGAAGCGAAGACCATCGTCAAACTGAATCAGGATGTTCTTCGGCCCGGGGGTGGAGTCCATCCTGCCCATGATCGAACCGAGTCCGAACTCGTTCAAATCGCGGTCAGGATTGGAATCAAAAGGCAGGACCTTGTACGGCGCCACCAGATTCGATCCGACATAGCTGAACGAAACGAAGTCGCTGTCGCTGATGTCGGTGCCTGGCACATAGGTACCCGACAACATCAGGGTCGCGATGGGCGCGCCGGGAGGGGAGTTCACCGTGCAGTCCAGGCAATCGCCATAGAAGTCGAATGACAGGATCGGGACGGCGGCATGCGTGGCCGAAGCGGCTGCCGCTAGCGCCGCGGCGGCACCCGCGGTAGCCAGCATACGAATCAAGCGGGGCATCAACTTCTCCTCTCTGGTGGTTGGCTGCTCAAAGCAAGTTAATGGTCTTGCCCCACGCCGAATCCTGTCAACCCCGTGTATGCGGGATCGCGCCCAGCTACGACAAGCTGGCCTGGACCGTTGCGGTTCCAGCCTGCGTGCCCGAACGTGCAGTTGCCGAGCGCAACCGATCGTACGCCCCCGTTTACGCGTAGCTCATCGGGTCTCCGATATCGGCCACGGACCGAGGCTCAGGGGCGGCGTCTGCACGGTTAACGTTCCCTGCGGCTTGGGCGCCATGCCGGCGGCCACGTCCACCCAGCCGCCACCCATCGCCTGGTAGACGCTGACGATTTGCGCATAGCTGCTGGCCTGCAGATTGACCGACACCAGCTCGGCGGCGAAAAGCTCGTTCTCGGCCACCAGCACCTCCAGATAACCCGACACGCCCTTGTCGAAGCGCTTCTTCGACAGGCGCGCGAAGTCACGCAGCGCCACCACGCGCTCGCGTTGCACCTGGAACTCCTCGGCACGCTTCTGCGAGCCGCTCAGCGCGTCGTTGGTCTCGCGCAGCGCGTTCAGGATGGTCTGCTGGTACACCGCCAGCGCCGCACGCTGCCCGGCCTCGGCACTGGCCACCTGGCCTTCGATGCCGCCGAAGGTGAAGATCGGCCCCGCCAGGCTGGCGCCCAGCAGCCCCGCCGCGGCCGGGCCGCTGAACAGCGCGCCGGTGGCCGTCGCCGTGGTGGCCAGCGCTGCCTGCAGCGACAGGTTCGGGTAGTACAGCGCGCGCGCCGCGCCGATGTTGGCGTTGGCGGCGATCAGGTTCTGCTCGGCGCCCAGGATGTCCGGCCGGCGCTGCAGCAGCGTGGCCGGCAGATCGCCGGGAATAGCCGGTGCGGCCAGCTGGTCGATGGTCTTACCGCGCGGGATTGGCCCAGGGCTGGCGCCCAGCAGGATCGACAGCAGGTTCTCCTGCGTGGCGATGGCCTGCTGGAACTGCGGGATCGCGGCGCGCGCCTGCTGCGTCTGCGAGCGGATCTGCGACAACTCGGTCATCGAGATCATGCCGGCCTTGTAGCGCAGCTCGAAGATGCGCAGCGTGCCCTCGAAGTTGCGGGCGGTGGCCTGCGCGATCTCCAGCTGCCGGTCCAGCGAGCGCAGCACAATGTAGCTGGTGGCCACGCCGGCCACCAGCGTCAGCACCACGCCGCGCTGGCCCTGCTCGCTGGCATAGACCTGGGCCTGCGCGGCTTCGGTCTGGCGGCGCACGCGGCCGAACAGGTCGGTCTGCCAGGCGGCGCCCAGCGACACGTTGTACAGCGAGAAGTACGGGCTCAGCGTCGGCGGCACCGGCGGAAAGCCCTCGGTGCTGGCACGGGCGCGCGAGGCATCGGCGCCATAGCCGATCTGCGGATACAGCTGCGAACCGGTGGTGGTCAGTGCGCCGATGAACTGGTCCACCCGCGCCGCGGCCACGCGCAGGTCGCGGTTGTCGCGCAGCGCGGTCTCGACCAGCTGGTTCAGCACCGGGTCGCCGAACTGCTCCCACCACTTCAGGTTGGCCACGTCGGCGGCCTTGGGGTAGTCGATGCGCCAGGCGGCGGGCGTGTCCACCGTGGGCCGCACGTAGTTCGGGCCGACGGTGCAGCCCGCCAGCGCGGCGGCGATGCAGGCGGCGAGGAGGCGGATCTTCATGCGATGTCCTTCCAAGCTTCTTCAGGGCCGCGTCAGCAGCCAGCCGCAGGCACCGGCCACCAGCAGCAGCGACAGCATCGCGGCCGACCATTGGCGCACCCATCGGTCGCCAGATTCGAAGAGCCCACCCAGCCCGGCAAAACCCGGGCGCACGGGGTCCCCACCGCCGAGCAGCGGCCGGCGTGCCAGCGCGGCAGCCAGCAAAGCGCCCACGGCGAACAGCAGCGCCATCGTGCCCAGCTCTTCCAGCGAAAAGGCCTTGGCCAGCAAGTCGGCAGGCAGGGGGCCTTCCACGGCCGCCAGCGACAGCCCCAGCGAAGCCAAGGCCAGCCCCAGTGCGGCCCACTGCGAGAGCTTCGACACCGGCCGCAGATCGGCCAGCGGTGCGCCGGGGCGGGCGAAGACGCGCAGCGCAACCAGCACCACGTAGCCGGCGGTGAATGCGGCGCCGCCTTGCAGCACCCAGCTCCACCACCATTGGCCGGACACATCGGCCGATGCCAGCAGCAGCTTCTTGGCCAGGTAGGCGCCGCTGGGCAGCACGCCCATCAGCGCCAAGCCGCCGATCAGGAAGGCCGCGACCGCCACCGGCAGCGCGCGCGCCGCGCCGGCCAGCTCGTCGATGCGGTCGTGGCCCAGGCGGGCGTAGATGAGCCCGGCGGCCATGAACATGCCGGCCTTGGCCGTGGCATGCGCGATGGCCTGCAGCACGCCGGCCGTGGCCGCCACCTCGCGCCAGACCATGGCGCCGGCGGCGTCGAAGGCCATCGGAAACAGCAGGAACAGGTAGCCGATCTGC
>JAFLDQ010000149.1 GCA_017302355.1 Dechloromonas sp. | reverse complement strand
GCGGGCCTTGCCGCACTGGCGGCGATGCAGGCGCTTTGGGGCGATTTCAGGGGAGGGTGAGCGATGTTCGAATCAGCGGAGTTGGGCCACGTCATCGACAAGGAGACCTTCAAGAACGAAGTCCCCAGGCTTCGCGCCGCGCTGCTCGATGTTCAGTACGACCTGCTGGAGAAGAAGGAATTTCCGGTAATCATCCTGGTCAGCGGGGTCGACGGCAGCGGCAAGGGCGAGACCATCAACCTGCTGTATTCATGGATGGACCCGCGACACATCTCGACCCTGGCCTTTTCGGCGCCGAGCGACGAGGAGCGTTCGCGTCCCTACATGTGGCGCTACTGGCGGGCGCTGCCGCCGCAGGGCAAGATCGGCATCTTTGCGGGTTCGTGGTACTCGCAGCCAATTGCCGACAGCATCCTGGGCGCCATGGCGGATACCGATCTGGAGGATCGCCTCGACGACGTCAACCGCTTCGAGGCGATGCTGGTCAATGAGGGTGCGCTGGTGCTCAAATTCTGGTTCCATCTGTCCAAGAATGGCCAGAAGCAGCGGCTGAAGGCGCTTGAGAAGAATCCCCGCACGGCGTGGCGTGTGACCAAGGCCAGCTACGAACGGCTGAAGACTTATGACAAGCTGCAGCAGGTGGCGGGACATGTGCTGCGGGTGACCAATACGGCGCATGCACCCTGGATCATCGTCGAAGGCACGAACGACGAATACCGTTCGCTGACGGTCGGGAGGATCGTTCTCGATGCGCTGCAGCGCCGCCTGCAGCAGGAGGGTCGCCAGCAGGTGCCGGTGGCGCCGCCGATCATGCACGGGATCGACCAGAAGAACGTGCTGACCGAACTCGACCTCGGCAAGCGCCTGGTCAAGAACGACTACGAGCGCGAACTGGCGAAGTATCAGTCGCGGATCTTCGAGCTGATGCGTGAGCCGAGTTTCCTTGAAAAGCGCTCGCTGGTGGTGGTTTTCGAGGGTTCCGACGCGGCCGGGAAGGGCGGCGCCATTCGCCGGCTGGTTTCGCCAATCGATGCGCGGCAGTACCAGATCATTCCGATCGCCGCGCCCACGTCGGAAGAGCGCGTTCAGCCCTATCTGTGGCGCTTCTGGCGGCACTTGCCGCGCACCGGCCGGGTCGCGATCTTCGACCGTTCCTGGTACGGGCGCGTCCTCGTCGAGCGGGTCGAGGGCTTCTGCACCGAGGCTGACTGGCTGAGGGCCTATGCCGAGATCAACGATTTCGAACATCAGCTGACCGATGCCGGTGTGGTGGTCGTCAAGTTCTGGCTCCAGATCAGCGCCGACGAGCAGTTGCGCCGCTTCGAGGAGCGCCAGGCCATGGATTTCAAGCGCTTCAAGATCACCGACGAGGATTGGCGCAATCGGGAGAAATGGGACGACTACGTCGCCGCGGTCTGCGACATGGTCGACCGTACTTCGACCGGGCTAGCGCCATGGACCCTGGTCGAGGCGAACGACAAGAACTTTGCCCGCGTCAAGGTCCTGCAGACCGTCTGCGAGAGTGTCGAACAGGCATTGAAACGCAACCACAACAAGAAGTAGTACCCGCGGATGAGCGATACGGCCTACGACGAGCATTTCGTTTCCTGGTTCCGGGCAGTCACGCCCTACATCAATGCCTTTCGCGGCAGGACGTTCGTCGTCTCCTTCGGGGGCAAGGCGGTGGCGAGCGAGTCCGCCAAGACGCTCGCCTATGATGTCAATCTGCTGGTCAGCCTCGGCATCAGGCTGGTTCTGGTGCATGGCGCGCGGCCCCAGATCGAGGAGGAGCTGCGCGAGAAGAACCTCGAGTCGAAATACCACCGCGGCTATCGGGTTACCGATGCGAAGACCCTGGAGTGCGTCCTCGACGCCGTCGGCAGCGTCTATCTCGAGATCGAAGCCCTGCTGTCGCAGGGTCTGCCCAACACGCCGATGGCCAACAGCCGCATTCGGGTCATCGGCGGCAACTTCATCACCGGTCAGCCGATCGGCATCCTCGACGGCATCGACATGCAGTACGCCGGCAAGGTGCGCAAGGTCGACGCCGAGGGCATAAACGCCCAGCTTGCCCTCGGCAA
The DNA here is from genome assembly GCA_017302355.1 of Dechloromonas sp. The sequence continues at coordinate 6,757 of JAFLDQ010000149.1, read as the reverse complement.
CATCGTTTTGCTCAATTGCGAGGGGCCGTCGCCGACCGGTGAAATTTTCAACCTGCCGATGGGGGAGGTGGCCGAGGCGGTGGCCGTGGCGCTCGGGGCCGACAAACTCGTTTTCCTGACCGACAGCCCCGGGGTGACCAATCCTGCGGGAGGATTGATCGAGGAAATGACTACCGACGAGGTCGCCGACATCATCAGGCAGGGGGGCAACTGGCTGACATCGGACACGCGCCGTTGCCTCCCATGCGTTCTCAGGGCCAGTCGCGCCGGGGTGGGCCGCGTGCACCTGATCGGTTACGAGCACGATGGATCGTTGCTGCTCGAACTCTTCACCCACGATGGCGTCGGGACGGTGGTCACGCGCGAGTCGCTGGAACACATCCGCGAGGCGAAGCCGGACGACATCGGCGCGCTCATCGCCCTGATCGAGCCGCTGGAGGCGGAAGGGGCCCTGGTACACCGGCCGCGTGAACTCCTCGAGCGCGAGATCGAACATTTTTCCATCGTCGAGCACGACGGCATCATTGTCGGTTGCGCGGCCTTCTATAGTCATTCGGATGATTATGCCGAGCTCGCCTGCCTGGCGGTCAGCGCCGAGCACCGCGAAGGGGGTTACGGCGAGCAGCTGATGAAGCGTATCGAGCGCCGCGCGAAAAAGGCTGGGGTCAAGCGCCTCTTCGTGCTGACGACGCGTACCGAGCACTGGTTCGTGGAGCGCGGCTTCAAGCTGGCTTCGGTGGACGACCTGCCAGCCAGAAAACGCGACATGTACAACTATCAGCGACGTTCGAAGGTCCTGTTCAAAACCCTTTGACGCTGTTTCAGATTCTTGACGGAACTGCGGTGTAATGCCGCGAGTCTCTTATAATCGGTGGTCCGCCCACCGTCCGGCAGCCGGTATGTGTTGGCAGAGGGCATGCGCTATCGGGTGAGCGGGAGCGACAAGCGGTCAAGGCGCAGCGCTGATGTCCGGCATTCGGGTCCGGATGGGATTTCTGCATGATAATGTTTCGGTGGATCGCGCCTTGGGGACGGGCTGGGGCTTGACGAAGGAAGGCTGGTTGCCTTCAAGGCGATCGAGTCCTTTTGGGTGACTTGTGAGAGAGGAGGCTACTGATGTTTGAATCGGCAATGCTGGGACACAAGATCGACAAGGAAACGTTCAAGGCGGAGGTGCCCAAGCTGCGCGCGGGGCTGCTCGAAGCGCAGGAGAAATTGCGCGAAGACGGCACCTTTCCAGTCATTATCCTGATCAGCGGCGTCGATGGGTCGGGCAAGGGTGACACCATCAACACGCTCTATGAGTGGATGGATCCGCGCTACATGTCGACGCGCACATTTTCCGCGCCGACGCAGGAAGAGCGGCAGCGTCCGTCGATGTGGCGTTTCTGGCGAGCGCTGCCGAAGAAGGGACGAATCGGGATTGCCGCCGGTTCGTGGTATTCGTGGCCGGTCGCCGACCGGATCGCCGGTGACCTTTCGCGATCCGATTTTGACCAGCGCATGGACGAACTCAACCGCTTCGAGGAGATGTTGGTCAACGAGGGGGCGTTGGTACTCAAGTTCTGGATACACCTCTCCAAGGATGGGCAACGCGAGCGCCTGACGTCGATCGAGGCGAATCCGCTGACCCGCTGGCGGGTGACCAAGGCAAGCTGGGATCGGCTGAAGACCTATGACAAGATGATCGAGGTGGCCGGGCATCTGCTGCGCACGACCAGCACTCCCTGGGCGCCGTGGATCATCATTGAGGGGACGGATGACCGCTATCGGTCGCTGACCGTCGGCAGGACGATCCTCGACTCACTGCAGAAGCGTCTGGCCGACAAGCGAGCACAGACTTCCCCGGTGGCACCGCCCTTCTCGCCGCGGTTCGACAGTCTCGATGTGCTGAGCTCACTGGACATGACACAAACCCTGCCCAAGAAGGACTACGAGACCGAGCTCGCGACATGGCAGGGACGCTTGGCGGAACTGATGCGCCATCCCGAGTTCAAGAAGCGCGCCCTGATTCTCGCTTTTGAAGGTTCGGACGCGGCGGGCAAGGGCGGCGCCATTCGGCGGGTGATGTCGGCGATGGATGCCCGGCAATATCAGATCATCCCGATCGCCGCGCCGAACGAGGAGGAGCGGGCACGGCCCTATCTGTGGCGATTCTGGCGGCACATGCCGCCCCTCGGGCGTGTGACGATCTTCGACCGCACCTGGTTCGGGCGGGTGCTTGTCGAACGGGTCGAGGGATTCTGCAGCCAGGCCGACTGGCTGCGCGCCTACGCTGAAATCAATGATTTCGAGCATGACATCTGGCGTGCCGGCGGCATCATCGTCAAGTTCTGGCTGCAGATCACCGACGATGAGCAGCTCCGGCGCTTCGAGCAACGTGCCGAGGTGGAGCACAAACGCTTCAAGATCACCGAGGAAGACTGGCGCAACCGGGAGAAGGCCGGGGCGTATCACGAGGCGGTCTGCGACATGATCGATCGCACGAGTACGGGCACCGCACCGTGGACGATCGTCGAGTCGAACGACAAGTACTTTGCCCGCGTCAAGGTTCTGCGAACGATCTGCGAACGACTGGAGAAGGAGCTCAAGATCGACCTGGCGAAGAAACCGAGGACGGTGATTACGAGAGACGCGAAGGACGTGCCGGCCAAGGATTCGAGCGCCAAGGAAGTTCCGAAGACGAAGGTCGATCGCGCCAAGACGCCGGAGGCGCAATTGGCCAAGGAGCAGACGGCTGAAAAGGCAAGAGCGGTCAAGGAGGCAAAGGCCGGCAAGGATACCGAAAAGGCCGGCAAGGAAGCCGAGAAAACCGCCAAGGAAGCCGAAAAGGTCAGCGCCTCCACGTGAGATTCCCGGGGCACTGGACTGCGGGCAATTGGTCGCCTGGTGTCGCTCGGTAGCGCGATAGACCACTACCTTCCCGGCAACTGCCGCTTGCGCGGTGAGGGGGCGTGCGCCAACCCGCGAGGACATCGCGTCCTGGCGGAATGGGCGACGCTGCTGCGACGGAGCGATGGGTCGGTGGAAGCCGCAGTGACTGCGGGCGTGGTGCGGCGGCCTCCATGGGCAGGAGAGCGGGCATGGCGATTGTCGGGACCCGCGTGTCCCGGATGTTCGCGACCACGCAATTCACCGACCCGGCGGCCCGGGCGACATGCCCCAGGCCGCGGCAGCGCGAGATGGTCCCGGGGAATTGACCCCCGGCAAACCCTGGCGTCAGGCATGCGCGTCATGCAGCCCTCATGACGTCGACGACTCCGGTCGCGCGCAGCGGACCGGCATGCCGGGCGGTTTGGGATGGGCGGCCGCATCTGGCCGCCCCGTATCCCGATTGTCCGGCGCGGAGTGTCATGGGTTATCGTTGGAGAGAGATCGCATGGTCAGGGTCGGGGACGCTGCTGGTACCGGTTTCGTGGGGGTCAAACGTCATGCCTGGCGGTGCGACGGGCGCAGATGAAGGTGGCCGCTCTGCCGGATGGTCAGGCGGTCAGTGAAGTGCGCATCCCCTGGATTTGACCTTGACGGGACGAGGGTCCATGCCAGCACCAGCTGTTTCCCTCCCAGGACAAAAATGACCAGAAACTCACGTCGACCGCAGAACTCGGGTGCCTGCTTGCCGGAACGAAGCGAACTGAGGAGGCGGTAGCGGAGGCGCTGCTCCCCGTCGGAAACGACCCGAAAATGCTCCAGGCGCAGCGCTCCCTCCTCGCCAGCCGCCGGAATCAGGCGCTCAAAAAGAATCATGTCCTCCTTCAGGGCGGCATTCTCCAGTTCGAGCGCCCGTACCCGGTCGAGCAGTCGCTGCTGTGTCGAACGCTCCAGCAGAACCGGGTTTCGGTCGGTGCCTGCGGCCGAGCGAAAACTCAGCAATTCTTCGTCAAGATGGCGAACCTGGAGACGCAGAGACTCCAATTCCGTTTGCATCGCCCCGGCGTCGTCAGGCTGCAATGCCAAGTCAGCCAGCATCAGGACAACCAAAGCGACCAAGGCGCCGCCGGCAGCGTACCAAGGCCAGGAAACGTGAGTCCGCACGACGACTCTAGGCGCGGTGATGCCGAAGCGCCGCCGGAACTTCTTGATCCGCAGGAAATGGTGATCCCGTCGCGGCGTGAGCGGGCGGGAGAATTTCATCTGGAAGTCAGGAATCTCCTGCGCAAGGAAGGATCTTTCGGGCTCTTCCGGTAATTTCTACGGTAAGAATTACCGGAAGAGCCATCTTTCGAGTCGCCGGCGGGAGCGCGCCTGCAGTCGGTGGAGGCGCGAATTCTTCAGGGTGATACACTCAGGGCGAAGCGCTTGGCGCAACTCTAGGAGAAGGCGGTGTTCGGGAAGAAGGACGAGAGCAAGGTGCAGGGACGCATCGACAGTCTGATCGGTGCCGGTACCCGGATCGAGGGAAACATCAGGTTTTCGGGAGGGTTGAGAATCGACGGTGAAGTCAAGGGCAATGTCGAGGCTTCCGAGGGGGCGAGCTCGTCGACGCTGGTGCTGAGCGAGCAGGCGCAGGTCGAGGGCGCGGTAAGCGTCGCGCATATGGTAAGCAATGGTTCGGTTGTCGGCCAAGTCACCGTGACAGAGTTTCTCGAGATGCAGTCCCGGGCGAAGATCGTTGGCGATGTCGAATATGCGCTGATCGAAATGCACCAGGGTGCGGTCATCGAGGGCCGGCTCGTTCAACGTGGAGGCAAGTCGGTGGAACTAAAGCTTGCTGCATCAAACTAACAACATTGACCGGATCCTTGCGGGCCCGCATAATCGCTGACGATTTCTTCAGGAGTGCCGAAAATGAATGCTGTTACGGAAATGGTGTCGCCCCTCGTGTTTACCGATAGTGCAGCCACCAAGGTCAGGGAACTCATCGAGGAAGAGGGTAATCCGGGCCTGAAGCTGCGAGTCTTCGTCACCGGCGGCGGCTGCTCCGGTTTCCAGTACGGATTCACTTTCGACGAGGAGGTCAGTGAAGACGATACGACGTTGGACAAGAACGGGGTAACGCTATTGATCGACCCGATGAGCTATCAGTATCTCGTTGGTGCGGAGATCGACTATTCGGAAGGTCTGGAGGGTTCGCAATTCGTGATTCGTAATCCGAACGCCACGTCAACCTGCGGCTGCGGCTCGTCTTTCTCGGCGTAGTTCGAAAGAGGTCCGGAAGGGCGGCTCGGGCCGCCCTTTTTCGTTTGCTTGGCGGCTTGGCGATCATCGGAGCCGGCAGTTTTCCCGGGTGGCAACAACGAGGTTCAGGGGTGTGGTGATGGTCGATGTCGAACGGAGCATGCAAGTCATCAAGCGGGGGTGCGACGAACTCCTTGTCGATGGCGAACTGATCGCGCGCCTGGAGAGCGGCAGGCCATTGCGGATCAAGGCCGGCTTTGATCCGACGGCGCCGGATCTTCACCTCGGCCACACGGTATTGATCAACAAGCTCCGGCACTTTCAGGATCTCGGTCATCACATCATGTTCCTGATCGGGGACTTCACCGGATTGATCGGTGATCCTACGGGAAAGAACGTCACCCGTCCGCCCTTGGCGCGGGAACAGATTCTGGAGAATGCCAAGACCTACAAGGAACAGGTATTCAAGATTCTCGACCCCGAGAGGACCGAGATCGTCTTCAACTCGACCTGGTTCGATGATCTGGGTGCGGCCGGGATGATCCGGCTCGCGGCGCAGCATACCGTTGCGCGCATGCTGGAACGCGACGATTTTGCAAAGAGATACGCTGGCGGCCTGCCGATCGCGATCCATGAATTTCTCTACCCTCTTTGCCAGGGTTATGACTCTGTCGCCATGCGCGCCGACGTCGAACTCGGCGGCACCGACCAGAAATTCAACCTGCTGGTTGGGCGCGAATTGCAGAAGCACTACGGCCAGGCGCCGCAATGCGTGCTGACAATGCCGCTGCTCGAGGGTCTCGATGGTGTTAACAAGATGTCCAAGTCCATGGGCAACTACATCGGGATCAACGAAGCGCCACGCGAGATCTTCGGCAAGGTCATGTCGATTTCGGACGAGTTGATGTGGCGCTATTTCGATCTGTTGTCGTTTCGCGACAGTGCGGAAATCGTGCGCCTTGAAGCTGAAGTCGTCGCTGGCCGCAACCCCAGGGATGTCAAGGTCATGCTTGCTCAGGAGCTCGTCGCGCGCTTTCATACCCGACAGGCGGCCGAAGATGCGTTGTCGGAGTTCGAGGCGCGCTTTCGTCAGGGGGTGCTGCCTGACGACATGCCCGAACTGATGCTGCGAGGTGATGGCCGGCCGCTCGCCTTGATCCAGATCCTGAAGCAGGCCGGGCTGACGGGAAGCACGTCAGAGGCCATGCGCATGATCGAGCAGGGTGCGGTACGTGCGAATGGCGAGCGGGTGTCTGACAAGGCGCGCGCCGTCGCCGCAGGGGAAACAATCGTTCTCCAGGTTGGAAAGCGCAGGTTTGCCAAGGTCACGGTCGCCTGAGCGTCTGGCATCCGGGTACGCCTGCGAATCTTTCTCCCCAGTTTCCGCGATTGAAACGACATAGTTTCTGATGATCCCCGCCACACAAGCGATCCGGTAGAGTTGAGGTGATCGAGACACTCACCTATCGGGTGACGAAAGGAGGCGGGGCGATGGGGACTTTGGCACAGACAGTGCTTCCGTTCAAGCTCGAGGCGACGGAAGAACTGCTGACGGCGAATGCGGGGCTGGCGTTGTTCGGCGAATTTATGCGCGGCCTGGGGCTTTCCCGGTGGCTGGCGCAAGAGATGCCCAAGCCGG
>JAFLDQ010000148.1 GCA_017302355.1 Dechloromonas sp. | reverse complement strand
CGGCGTCGTCGCCTGCGACGCCGGGGCCGGCAAGGCCGTGGCTTGCGCTGCCGGGAAATTGGCGTGGCCGAGCGTGTAGGCGCCGGCCAGCGCCGCCACGACGGCGGCCGCGCCGGCGGTCAGCTTGAGTTTGTTTGCTTGCATGGCGTTCTCCTGGGTGAATGCTGGACAGGCCCGGTGCCTGCCGACGGGCGAAGAATGCCCTGGGGAAACTTAAGCCTGACTTAAGATCGGGCGCCACGCGCCGGATCGGGGGTCGAGTTGCGCATCCTGACCGATCACCGGGTCGGCGGCGCGGCGGGGAAAACGACACGGACGGTGAGTCCGCCCCCGACCGTGTCTTCGAGGCGGATCTCGGCCTGGTGCCGTTGGGCAATGCTGTGGACGATCGCCAGCCCGAGGCCGCTGCCGCTGGCGCCCTGACCGCTGCGGCGATAGAAACGGTCGAACACGCGCTCGCGTTCGTCCGCGGGGATCCCCGGGCCGTTGTCAACGACCTCCAGCCAGACCCTGCCGGCGTCGATCCCGCAACTCACGTCGACCCTGCCGCCGGCCGGGGTGTGGCACAAGGCGTTGGCAACGAGGTTGGCGAGCAGGGTGCGCATGGCCTCGCCATCGCCGAGGATGGTCGACCCCGGAGCGAGGGCGCCGACGCCGAGGTCGATCTTCCTGGCATCGGCGAGCGCGGCGTGGTCGGCGACGACCTGGCGCGACACCTCGGCGAGGGAAATTTCGGCCGACCCGGCCCGTGTTGCGCCGGCTTCGTTGCGCGCCAGCGCCAGCAGTTGCTGCACGGTGTGAATCGCGCGCTCGAGCCCGGCCTTGAGATCGCGCAGCGCCGCGGAACGCTCGGCCTCGCCCGTCGCACGCTCGAGCAACCCCGCCTGCAGTTGCAGGGCGGTCAATGGCGTGCGCAGTTCGTGCGCCGCATCGGCGATGAAATCGCGCTGCGCCTGGATCGCCCCGCGCAGGCGACCGAGCAGTTCGTTGAGCGAACTGACCAGCGGGAGCGCCTCGTCGGGAACCCCGCTTTCGCTGAACGGATCGAGCGCCTCGGGCGTCCGGGTCCGCACCGAACGCGCAAGGCCGGTCAGCGGCCGGAGTTCCCGGCTGACGATCAGCCAGATCAGCAAGGCGATGAGGGGCAACAGGACCATGAACGGGGTCAGCGTGCGCAACGCCGCCGTCGCCGCCAGCCTGGCGCGCACGCGGGTCGGCTGGGCGACGGCAATGGTCTCACCGCGGTATTGCAGGGCATAGACACGCCAGGTCTCCTCGCTGGTTCGCTCCGTGGCGAAGCCGAGGCGGGCAACCCCGGGCAGGGGGCGATGCGGACGCGATGAATAGATGGTGAGCCCGTTGCGATCCCAGACGCGGATGACGAAATCGAAACTCGTCTCGCCCGCCAGCGCCTCGGTTGAACCCTGGAAGGTCTGGTTGCGCAGCGCCAGGGCAATCTGCTCCAGGTGGTAATCGAAGATGGTGTTGGCTTCTTCCTTCGCCGCGCTGAAGGTCGCCCAGGCGCCAAGGAGCATGACGACGCTCATTGCCGCGGTGAGCGCCAGCACCAGTTTGCCGCGGATCGAGTTCATGCCGGTCGCGGAACCATGTAGCCGACGCCGCGAACGTTGCGGATCAGTTCGCTGCCGATCTTGCGGCGCAGGGCATGAATGTGCACCTCGACCGCGTTGCTGCCGATTTCCTCTTCCCAGCCGTAAAGCCGGTCTTCCAGCTGGCTGCGCGACAGCGGCACGCCGGGAACCTGCAGCAGGGCATGCAGCAGTGCGAACTCGCGGCCCGAGAGCCTGATTTCGTTGCCGTTCAGGCGCACCTCATGGGTGGCCGGATCGAGCTGCAGCGGCCCATGCTCGATCACCGGGGTCGCCCGTCCCGAACGCCGGCGCAGCAGCGCCCGCAAGCGCGCGGCAAGCTCGTTGAGGTCGAAGGGTTTGACAAGGTAGTCGTCGGCGCCGCCATCGAGACCGGCGATCCGGTCTTCGACCGAGTCCCGGGCGGTGATGATCAGGATCGGCACCGCGTTCCGCTTCCGCCGCCATTGCGCGAGAAGTTCCAGCCCGCTCCTGCCGGGGAGTCCCAGGTCAAGCAGGATCGCATCGTATTCGTTGGTCGCCACGGCCAGTTCGGCGGAATTGCCGTCACGCGCCCAATCCGCCGTGTAGCCGTCCTGGCGCAGCCCGGTGCGGATGCTGGCGCCAATCATCGGGTCGTCTTCAACGATCAGGATGCGCATCGCGAATTACGCAGGATTGGCACGCTGTCGGGGGTACCGAGGAAAACTCGCTGACATCGCGGCGTGCTGTATGGCCATGCGGGCATTGTAGCGGCATCGTCGCAAGGGGGCGACCGGCAGGGCAAGCCTGATTCCCGGCCTTCCGTATTCCCGTCCTTCGCCGTCGCGCACCGGGTGGCGCGGAGCGGTCGGGCGAGAGACAGAACCGAATGGCCGGAATGGCTGTCGAAAGGCATGGAAGCGATTCGCACAACAGCATCTCCTGTTTCTTGAAATGGAAAGGAGGCCGTGCATGGGCTCTCTGGGCATTCAGAAACTCAAGGTCATCGCGCTGGCCGTCGAGGACCTGCCCCGCGCCACACGCTTCTACGGCGAAACGCTGGGCCTGCCCCGGGCATTCGAGGGCTCGCGCCAGGTCGGCTTCCAGCTGGGCAACGTCATCGTCATGCTCAAGCCCGCACACGACGGCTGGTATGCCCTCCCCACGGATCACCTCAATCCGCGCATTACCCTGGCAACCGATCATGCGCCCGCCACCGAGCGCGAACTCAGGGCGCGCGGCGTGACCATCGCCGATTCGGTGCAGCCATACCCCGCGGAGGGTTTCCACGTAGGGAGCTTTCTCGACAGCGAGGGCAACAGGATCTGGTTCTGCTCGCCGATCGCCGGAGCGGTAACCGGGCGAACCTGACGTTAGGGCCGGCGTTTCGCGGACCGTCGCCGGTCTGGCTGATGTCTGAGGTCCCGTTTGTCATGAGGAGATCAATCATGGGAACGTACATTGCACTGATGAACTTCACCGATCAGGGAATCCGCAACGTCAGGGACACCACGAAACGCGCGGAAGCCGTGATGGAAGCGGCGAAGAATTACGGCTCCAGCATGCCGCGAATCTACTGGACCCTCGGGCAATATGATCTGATTGCGGTCATCGAAGCGCAGAACGAAGAGTCGGCAACGGCGTTTGCTCTGGCGATCGGCGCCGCGGGCAATGTCCGGGGGCAGACCTTGCGAGCCTTTTCCAAGGACGAGATGAACGGAATCCTGCGCAAGATGGGATGAAGTGCAGGACGGCCCCAGCGCTCCGCCGGGCGCAGAGCCATTGACCGGCAAACCGGAGTCTGCCGCTCAGGCCTTGCCTGCAGCAAGGCCGAGCGCGGCGGCGATCCGCCCGCTGGCCGCCGGCTTCTCGACCCAGCGGTAGAACAGCGTGGCGGCGGCGACGCTTGCCGCCCAGGCCAGCGCCAGGAAGGCCAGCGCGGCGCCCGGCGCGTTCAGGCCGAGGCGGATGAAGAGTGCGTTGGCCAGCAGGCATACCGGGAAGTGCACGAGGAACAGCGAATAGGAAATGCGTCCGAGGAAAGCGAGGAGCGGCCACTCCGGCCAGCGCTCCAGCAGGCCGCTGCGCCGGCTGCAGGCGAGCGCCAGCGCGACCGCCAGCGCGACGGCGATGCGCAGGCGGAAGTCGATGTACAGGGCGGCGAGAGCGACGCCGGCGATGACCCCCAGCCAAGCCGCCGGTCGTCGGCGGTCGCCGGTCCACCAGGCGGCGGCGCCCAGCCCGTAGGAACCGAAGAAGTAGATCGCCCAGTTGTCAAGGTTCTCGTGGCGATTGAACAGGAACAACGCCACGGCCGCCATCGCGAGCACCAGTGCCGGCGCGGCTCCGCCCGCGCGTCCGGCCCAGAGCAGCAGCGTCATCAGCGCGAAAAGCTGGAAGTCGATGGCGATATACCAGAGCCCGGCGGACAGCGAATCGAAGCCGAGCACGCTCTGCAGCAACAGAGCATGGGCGGCGAGCTGCGCCAGCGTCGGCGGGTCGGGAATGGCCTCGTCGTCCATCCAGAGGCGGGCCAGCGCGGCGCCGGCGACGGCCAGCGCGATGGCGACGAAATAGGGAATGGCCAGCCGCAGGTAGCGTCTGGCGATCAGCGGCCACGGCGATCCGGCCAGCGCCCCGCCCTGCGGCGACATGCCGCGCGCCGCAAGAAATCCGGCGACGACGAGAAAGACCTGGACGGCAATGCGCGCGTAATCGTAGAACCAGCCGACGGTCCCCGGCATGATCTCCCGTGCGGCGCCGGCGAGCGGCCCGTAGGCTGCCAGATGGTGAAGGACGATCAGTTGTGACGCGATCGCCTTGAAGGCGTCGATCAGCGGCATGCGGTTGGCGTTCATGGTCCGGATTCCACAGCGGCCGTTTCAGACGAAGCGGGCGATGAAGGCGCCCGCTTTCTCCGGCGGCAGGTCCAGCCAGACCCGATGGCCGTTGCCGGGAGCAACCGCGATCGCTTCGCCGGCCGCGTCTTCCATGCGAGCGAGCGCCCACTCATTGTTGCCGGCCGGATGCACGCTTTCGAGACGGTCGCCGACGGCAAAGCGGTTCTTGACCTCGATTTCCATCAACCCGCGCGCCGCGTCGTAGCGCACGGCATCGCCGACGTAGAGGCTGCGGCCGGACTCCGAATGGCCTCTCAGGTAGTTCTGGTAATCGGCGTCGTGGTGGCGCTGGTAGAAGCCGTCGGTGTAGCCGCGGTTGGCCAGCCCTTCGAGTTCGCGCAGCAGTTCGGCGGCGAGAGGCTTGCCGGCCACCGCGTCGTCGATCGCCTGGCGGTAGGCCTGGCAGGTGCGGGCGACGTAGTAGGGGCTCTTCGTCCGCCCCTCGATCTTCAGCGAATCGACGCCGATCTCGACCAGCCGCTGGACGTGCTCGATGGCGCGCAGGTCCTTCGAGTTGAGGATGTAGGCGCCGTGTTCGTCTTCCTCGATCGGCATCCGTTCGCCGGGGCGCTCCTTCTCCTCGAGCAGGATTTCCCGATCGCCGGGGGCATGCACCTTGTACTCCCAGCGGCACGAGTTGGTGCAGCTGCCCTGGTTCGGATCGCGATGGTTGAAGTAGCCGGAGAGCAGGCAGCGCCCGGAATAGGCGATGCACAGCGCGCCGTGCACGAAGACCTCAAGCTCGATGTCCGGACAGCGCTGGCGGATTTCGGCGACTTCGTCGAGCGACAGCTCGCGCGACAGGATGATGCGGTCGACCCCGATTTTTTGCCAGAAACGGACGGCGGCCCAGTTGACGGTGTTCGCCTGTACGGAGAGATGGATGGCCTGCTCCGGCCAGGTCGCGCGCACCATGTCGATCAGGCCGGGGTCGGACATGATCAGCGCATCGGGCCCAAGGGCGATGACCGGCGCCATGTCGGCGAGGTAAGTGCCTACTTTTGCATTGTGCGGGAAGATGTTGCTGACGACGAAAAAGCGCTTGCCCTGGGCATGGGCCTCGGCGATGGCGGCAGCGAGTTTGTCGAGGTCGCCGAACTCGTTGTTGCGAACGCGCAGGCTGTAGCGCGGCTGCCCGGCGTAGATCGCGTCGGCGCCGAAGGCGAAGGCGGTGCGCATCATCGCCAGCGAGCCGGCGGGAGCGAGGAGTTCCGGAACGTGCGCCATAGTAGAATGCGGCAAAGCGAGAATTCTATCCCCATGAGCGAAGAAGTACTGATCAACTACTCCCCGCAGGAGACGCGCGTCGCCGTCACGCAGCAGGGTGTCGTCCAGGAGCTGCATATCGAGCGCACCGCCAGCCGGGGTCTGGTCGGCAATGTCTATCTCGGACGCGTCTGCCGCATTCTGCCCGGCATGCAGTCGGCATTCATCGATGTCGGGCTGGAGCGGACCGCATTCCTTCATGTCGCCGACATCTGGCAGGCGCGGGAAGCGGCGACCGAGCGGCCGATCGAGCGGGTGCTGGCGGAAGGTCAGAGCATCGTCGTTCAGGTGGTCAAGGACCCGATCGGCACCAAGGGCGCGCGGCTGTCGACGCAGATTTCGATCGCCGGCCGCATGCTGGTTCATCTGCCGCAGGAGAAGCATATCGGGGTTTCGCAGCGCATCGAGGCGGAAGCCGAGCGCGGGGCGCTGCGCGAGCGGATCGCCCGCCTGGTGCCCGCCGACGAACCCGGCGGTTTCATCGTCCGCACGATGGCCGAAAACGCCAGCGACGCCGAATTCGCCACCGACATCGCCTACCTGCGCAAGACCTGGGCCGACATCCGCGACAAGGCCCGGATTGCGGCGCCGCCGAGCGTGCTCTACCAGGATCTCTCGCTCAGCCAGCGCGTGTTGCGCGACTTCGTCAATCCCGATACCAGCCGCATCCTGATCGACTCCCGCGAAACCTTTCAGCGCCTGCGCAGCTTCGCCGAGGAATACACGCCGGCGGTCAAGCCGCTGCTCGAACACTACACCGGCGAGCGCCCGCTGTTCGACCTGCACGGGGTCGAGGAGGAACTCCAGAGGGCGCTGGCCCGCCGCGTCGATCTGAAGTCTGGCGGCTACCTGATCCTCGACCAGACCGAGGCGATGACGACCATCGACGTCAACACCGGCGGTTTCGTCGGCGTGCGCAATTTCGACGACACCATCTTCAAGACCAACCTCGAAGCCGCGGTGACCATCGCCCGCCAGCTCCGCCTGCGGAACCTCGGCGGCATCATCATTGTCGACTTCATCGACATGGAGAGCGAGGAACACAGGAAGGCGGTGCTCGAGGAGTTCAACAAGGCGCTGGCCCGCGATCACACCCGGCTGACGGTCAACGGCTTCACCGCGCTCGGTCTGGTCGAGATGACGCGCAAGCGCACCCGGGAATCGCTGGCGCACGTGCTTTGCCACCCGTGTCCGACGTGCGGCGGGCGCGGCGAAGTGAAGACCGCGCGCACCGTCGCCTACGAGATTCTCCGCGAACTGCTGCGCGAGGCGCGCCAGTTCAACGCCCGTGAGTACCGCGTGCTTGCCGGGCCTGCCGTCGTCGATCTCTTTCTCGACGAGGAATCGCAATCGCTGGCCATGCTGTCGGATTTCATCGAAAAGCCGGTTTCGCTACAGTCGGAGCCGAGCTATTCACCAGAGCAATACGATATCGTCCTGATGTAGTCGCCACCAGGGAGACCATTGATGACCCCCGATCCGGAATTCGAGAGCCTCGTGCCGGCACAGGCGTTCACCCGCCGCGGCTTCCTCGTCACCAGCCTCGGCGCCGGTTTCGCGCTGTCCATGCAGCCGGTGATGGCGCAGACGGCGATCCGGACCGACGACGCCGGCCTGTTCGCGGGCGAAGTCAGGGTACCGGTCAAGGATGGCGAGATGGTCGCCTATCGCGCGTTGCCCAAGGGCGCGGTGAGGCCGCCGGTGGTCCTCGTGGTTTCCGAGATTTTCGGGGTCCATGAGCACATCCAGGATGTCTGCCGGCGGCTGGCCAAGCTCGGCTACTGCGCCATCGCACCCGAGCTCTTTGCCCGTCAGGGTGACCCGCGCCAGCTTTCGAGCGTGCAGGATATCCTGACCAAGATCACCGGCAAGACGCCGGATGCGCAGGTAATGAGCGATCTCGACGCCTGCGTCGCGTGGGCGGCGAAGGTGAGCGGCGACACCGACCGGTTGGCGATCACCGGCTTCTGCTGGGGTGGCCGCATCACCTGGCTCTATTGCGCCCACAATCCGCAGGTCAAGGCCGGCGCCGCCTGGTACGGGCGACTGGTCGGCGACGTCAACGAAGTTACGCCGCGCCATCCGATCAACGTCGCCGCCGACCTCAAGGCGCCGGTGCTCGGTCTCTACGGGGGCCTCGATACCGGCATCCCGCGGGAGACCATCGAGAAGATGGAGAAGGCGCTGAAGGAGGGCAGCAAGGCGGCCCGGCTCTCGCAGATTCACGTCTATGACAATGCGCCACATGCCTTCCACGCCGATTACCGGCCGAGCTTCCGCAAGGAAGAGGCCGAGGATGGCTGGAAGCGGATGCAGGCGTGGTTCAGGAAGATCGACAAGGCCTGAGCGGGTTTCGGTGAAGCCTCGCTTCGTGCTACGCTTCGCTGCCCGTAAGGAATTTTCTCCCCAATGACTGAAGCCGACCAGAAACCCGATTCGCCTGTCGACGCGCGGGCCCTGCTCAAGGATCTGCAGGGCCGCTTCGCCGTGTTCCGCGATTTCAGCCCGCTGGCGATCGGCATCGACAAGCAGCTGATCGCGCAGGATCCGGACGTGAACCGCAAGGCGCTCCGTCTGGCGCTGCGCAGTCACACGATGTCGACGCGCTACCTCAAGGAAATGCAGATCGCGAGTGCGCGTCTCAACCTTGACGGATCGCCAGCCGGCGAAGTCACCGACGAGGCGCGCACCCATTCCGCGGAACTGCTGCGCGAACGCTTCAGGAAGCAGGCGGAGCAGCACAAGGCGGAACAGGAAGCCGCCAGGGTTGTGCAGGAGGCCGCCAAAGCCGAGCGGCGCCGCTTGGAAAAGCTCAGCCAGCTCACCGAGAAATTCGGCCGCAAGGCGAATTGAGCGAGCGCCGTTGCCCGTCCAGAAGAGAAATCGCCGAACCGGGATCAAGCTGTCCGCTGCAGGAAATGTGCGACTTGCCGACTGATCCCGGCAATCGGGCAGGATGACCGCCTTGACCGGTTCCGGCCTCCTCATCACGGTCGTCCAGGGCGACATTGTCCGGCAGGCGGATTGCGATGCCATCGTCAATTCCGCCAATCAGCATCTGCGCGCGGGCTCCGGGGTGTGCGGCGCCATCCATGCGGCCGCCGGTCCGGCGCTGGAGCCATGCAGCATCCGGTTGGCGCCGCTCGCCCTGGGGGCCGCCGTCGTCACCCCGGGATTCGCCCTGCCGAACCGGCTGATCATCCACACCCGCGGTCCGCGCTACTTTGTCGACCCCGACCCCCCGGGGAATCTCGCCGCCGCACTGCGCAACACCCTGCTGGCCGCCGA
>JAFLDQ010000147.1 GCA_017302355.1 Dechloromonas sp. | reverse complement strand
TTGGCCCTCTCACGCCAAGCATTGTTCCAATAACTGCGACGAACTCCGACTAGCCCTCTTCGATCTGTTTCAATGTCTTCCCTGTCGAATCCTTCCAGACAGTAAGGCCGTTCGCCCCGCCCCCATGAATCACGGCCGCCGCCGCGCTGGGGCTATCGAACTCCGCATCCTTCGTGAACACCAGAAATCCGTCCTTCTCGGTGAGTGTCCCGTCCTTGACCAGTTTCTTTCGCAAGGCAACGACAAACGGATGCTGGTTCTCCGCTGATGGCCGCTCGGCAAGCACCGCGGTCGACTCCTTGAAGACGACGAATCCCCTTTCGGTTCTTCTCCCCCGAGCCAGCGCGCCCTTGTTCCTGCACCAAAGCTCACTCTGGGGCTTGGCGCTCTTTGCCGACCCGGAAATCGGCGTCAGCAAATCCGAGCCAAGCACCGGAAGGACTTGCTGAATACGCGAAAGAAACACCTCCATGTCTTCACGGTCTGACTCAGGAAGCTTAGGATTCGTCGTATTGGAGTTTTCGAGGCGATACCGGCCTGCTTGCTTTGCCTCGTTGAGCAGCCGGTTCTCAAGGTAACGAATATGCGCCTTGGTCAGGTTTTCGTCCTTACTGACAAAGACCACGACAGCATTCCAGAAATCTCGCGCTTTATGCTGTCTCAGGCGATCTCGAATAACCTCAGCCTCACCGATATAGGCCAAGGCATCGCCACTCTCGGGATCGACCCCGAAGAGAAAATAGACGCCCGCACTTTCGGCCTCTTCACGAAGCAGCAGATCATCCAGTTCGGTTCGGGGAGCCGCCAGCGCCTTCCCTGTCCAATTTGACACCTCGCCAACGCGAAGACGCTTGGCGTCTCCATGTGGCAGGAACAGCTTGATTGTTGCCGAACTCATAAGGGACCTTGTGACGAAATCTGGGTACGTATGGATCATAAATCATGCACTCACCGCCAGCGCAATTGCGGGAATGGCCAATTTCACGACTTCAGCAACTCCTCCCGCGACCCTAGCCAGCGCTGCAGATGGCGCTCGGCGAGGTCGGGGTGGGCGGTCAGCATTTCCTCGGCCACATTGCGCGCCATTTCGACCAGATCGGCATCCATCTCCAGGTCGGCATAGCGCAGCAGCGGCACGCCGCTTTGCCGGCTGCCGACGAATTCGCCGGGGCCGCGGATCTGCAAATCCTGGCGGGCGATCTCGAAGCCGTCGCTGTTCTCGTAGATGATCTTCAGGCGCTGGCGGGCAACCTCCCCGAGCGGGCCGGCGTAGATCAGGACGCAGCTCGATTCGTACCGGCCACGCCCGACGCGGCCGCGCAGCTGGTGCAGTTGCGAGAGGCCGAAGCGTTCGGCGTGTTCGATGACCATCAGGCTGGCATTCGGCACGTCGACGCCGACTTCGATCACCGTCGTCGCCACCAGCACGTCGACCTCGCCGGCGGCGAAGGCGGCCATCACCGCCTGTTTTTCGTCGGCCTTCAGGCGGCCATGTACGAGCCCCACGGTCAACCCCGAAAGTTCGGCCGAAAGCGCCTCCCAGGTATCCTGCGCCGTTTGCAGCTGCAGGGCCTCCGATTCCTCGATCAGCGGGCAGACCCAGTAGGCCTGGCGACCTTCGTCGACATGTTTCTTGACGAAGCCGACCACGTCGTCGCGCCGGCTATCGGCGACCAGCCGCGTCTTGACCGGGGTGCGGCCGGGCGGCAGTTCGTCAAGCACGGTGACGTCGAGGTCGGCGTAGTAGCTCATGGCCAGCGTGCGCGGAATCGGCGTCGCCGACATCATCAACTGGTGCGGGTTGTCGCCCTTCTTGCGCAGGGCGAGGCGCTGGGCAACGCCGAAGCGGTGTTGTTCATCGACGATGGCCAGGCCGAGCCGGGCGAAATCGACGCCCTCCTGGATCAGCGCGTGGGTGCCGACGACCAGTTGCGCGTCGGCCGCCGTCGCCGCCAGTTGCGCCCGTTTGGCCGCGCTCTTCAGGCTGCCCGAGAGCCAGGCGACGCGGATGCCAAGGGGTTCCAGCCAGTCCTTGAACTTGAGGTAGTGCTGCTCGGCAAGGATTTCGGTCGGCGCCATGAAGGCGGCCTGCCAGCCAGCCGAGATCGCCTGACAGGCAGCAAGCGCGGCGACGATGGTCTTGCCGGCGCCGACGTCGCCCTGCAGCAGGCGCTGCATCGGGTAAGGCTGGGCCAAGTCACCGGCGATTTCGGCCATCGCCCGCAACTGGGCGCCGGTCAGTCCGAATGACAGGCGGTCGAGCAGGCGGGCGCCGAGATCGTCGCGCGTCACCAGCACCGGCGCGCCCCGCTCGCGGCGCGCGAGGTAGGCGCGGCGCAGCGACAATTGCTGGGCCAGCACCTCGTCGAACTTGACCCGCCGCCAGGCCGGGTGATTGCGCGCGTGCAGCGTATCGAGATCGGTCCCCGGCGGCGGCGTGTGCAGGAAACGCAGGCTGCGGGCGAGACCGGGCAGCTTGAGGCGCTGGCGCAGTTCGTCGGGCAGGGTTTCGGACAGGTCGCCAACCTCCAGCGCCTTGGCGATCAGCCTTTGCAGCGCCGAATTGGCGACGCCTGCGGTCGACGGGTAAATCGGGGTCAATTCCGTCGGCAGCGGATCGCCCGCGGCCGCGTTGTGGAAGCGTGGATGGACCATCTCGGCGCCGAAGAAGCCGCTGCGGACCTCGCCGAAAGCGCGCACCCGCAAGCCTTCGCCGAGCGCCGCCCGCTGGGTCGGGTAGGCGCTGAAGAAACGCATGGTCAGCTCGCCGCTGTCGTCGAGCGCGCGCACGATCATCTGCCGGCGCGGCCGGAACTGCACCTCGCAGGAAGCGACGACGACCTCGACCTGCACCGGCTCGCCCCACGGGGCGCGGGCCACCGGCGTGATGCGGGTTTCGTCCTCGTAGCGCAGTGGCAGGTGCACCAGCAAATCGGCCTCGCAGTGAAGGCCGATCCTTGCCAGTTTCTTGCGCAGCGCCTCGGGGGCGCGAATCGGTGCACCGGCTCCGGCCGGGGTCATCCGCCGCGGGTCAGGCGATGAACATCACCGCGTCGGCCTCGACCAGCGCGCCGCGCGGCAGTTCCTTGACGCCGACGGCGGCGCGTGCGGGGAACGGCTCGCTGAAATAGCGGGCCATCGTCTCGTTGACCCTGGCGAAGTTCGCGAGGTCGGTCAGGAAGACGTTGACCTTGACGACATCGGCCAGCGAGCCGCCGGCGGCTTCGGCGACGGCCTTGAGATTTTCGAAGACGCGAACGATTTGCGCGTCGATACCGTCTACCATTTGCATGGTCGCCGGATCGAGGCCGATCTGCCCCGACAGGTAGACGGTGTCGCCGACGCGTACCGCTTGCGAATAGGTGCCGATGGCGGCCGGGGCGTCGGGCGTGGCGATGATGGTCTTGGCCATGGATGGTTTCCCTGTGACATTGGAACGAAACCCGAATTCTAGATGAACCCGCGCATCGAATCCCTCGAAAAACTGCTTGGCGGCCCGCGCGACGGCGCCCTGCTCCGCTTCTCGCTCGGCAACGAATACCTCAAGGCCGGCGATCCGGCGCAGGCTGGAAAATGCTTCCAGGAAGCGGTCGACCGCGACAGCCGGTATTCGGCGGCCTGGAAGGCGCTCGGCAAGGCGCTGGCGGAAGCCGGCGATGCGGCCGGTGCGCTGGCGGCCTACGAACGCGGCATCGCCGTGGCCGAGGCCAGAGGCGACATCCAGGCGGCGAAGGAGATGAAGGTTTTCGCCAGGCGCCTGCGCAGGGCGCCCGGCGTCTGAACGGCTGCCCTATTCCATTTCCAGATCAATTGTGACGCGAAGACAAGCCGCCGGCCGTGCAAGGAGCCCGCCAAGGCGAAGTCGACAAAGTCACGGTTGGTTTGGAAATCGAATTAGAAGCCGTTCGAGTACTGGATTCCCAGCACATGGCCGCTGTCGCTGTAGGAGCCGCGCAGGTTGCTGATTCCGGGCGCGCCGCCCGGCATCGTGAACGTCTGGATCTGGTTGATGCCCGGATCCTTCATATGCAGGTAGGCGTAGCCCGCATCAATCCGGCCGTAGACTCCGCCGTTCCACTGACCACCGAACGAGAACCACAGACGGTTGTTGTCAGGCAGGCGGGCCGTGCGGTTCTCGTCCGACATCGCCGACCGATCGTAGGCGATGCCGAACTTCAACTTCCACGCGTCGCTGGCCTTGTAGGCGGCGCCCCAGGCAATGCGCCAGGAGTTGTCGTAATTCATCGCCTCGGTATCGACCCCGGCAACGGAACGGACGTTCAGGTTGTCGAGCGTGTTCCAGCGGGTGAAGGACAGGTCGCCCATCGCCTCCCAGCGATCCGAAACCTGCTGCCAGACCGAGACGATGACGGTATCCGGCAGCTTGAGGTTGGCGCTGGCCGAAGCGGAAGGCGTGGCGCCGAGGGTGCGGTCGCCGTCCAGCGTGTAATTCATCGTCGAGCGATACGAAACGCCGACACGCATCGCCGGCGACAGGGTAAACAACGCGCCGGCATTCCAGCCCCAGGCGGCATCGTCGCCCGCGAACCGGTAGAGGCCGGCGGGCGTCAGGTTGGTCAGTTCGACATCGATGGTCTGATAACTCAGACCCAGGCCGAGCGCGACCTTGTCGTTCACCTTCCAGGCCAGCGACGGGTTGTAATTGACCGTCGTGATCTGGGACTTGAGCGCCTGGTGGCTGCCGATCCAGTTGTTGTCATATTCGGTGTCCAGCCGGAATGGCGACGAAATGCCGAGGCCGATGAACCAGTCCGGGGCAAGCTGCCAGGAGAAATAGCCATTGCCCACTGCCGACCAGCTGCCGGCATCGCCGCCGTTGCCGCCGGTTCCCAGCAGGCCGCTGGAGCCTTCGTTGCTGAACTTGAAATTTGGCCTGATCCCGACAACGCCGGCGGAGAGCCGGATCCCGGGAAGCCCGGTCATGCCGGCCGGATTGTAATAAATCGTGCTGGCGTTGTCGGCGACCGCGGCGGATCCGGCGTAGGAAGTGGCGATGCCGCTGGCGTTCTGTTCCCAGAGCCGGAAGCCCGCCGCGGAAGCGGCGCCGGAGAAGGCAAGCAGAAGCAGCGCCGGCACGGTACGCATGGTCAGTTCGTTCATTTTCTCACCCGACTTCAACACAGTTTTCCACTGATCTGATTTTACGCATTTTCCGGCGAGACGGAACGCTTTTTGCCGCTTCCATCGATGGCCACGTAGGTCAGTTGCGCTTCTGTCACCTTGACCGTCACCGGGCTGGCATAGTTCCGCTCGGCATAAACCTCGACATTGACGGTGATCGACGTGTTGCCGACATGGACGATATCGGCGTAGAGGCTGACGACATCGCCGACCGAAATCGCCTGCTTGAACTGGAAGGAATTGACCGACACCGTCGCCACGCGGCCGCGGGCGCGGCGCATGGCGGGGATCGCCCCGGCCACGTCGACCTGGGCCATGACCCAGCCGCCGAAGACATCGCCGTTCTGGTTGACATCCGCCGGCATCGGCACGGTGCGCAGGACCGGCTGTTTCTGCGGAAGGTTGATGAGACCGATGCCCATGTTTCGTCCAATTTCACCCAAACGCTAATTTTCGCGGAAAGCGCCAAGTTTTCCTATACTGGCGAAAAGAACATCACGGCACCCCAACATGCGTCGCGCAAGCACCCTCCCCAAGCCGCCGGCCGGCCGGCCCGTGTCCGACATTCACGTCTGGCAGACGCTGCGCCTCCTCTTCCCCTATCTCTGGGCCTATCGTCTCCGCGTGCTGGTCGCGCTCTCCTGCCTCGTCGGGGCCAAGGTCGCCAATGTCGGCGTTCCCGTCATCTTCAAGGAGTTGATCGACGGGCTCTCGCTGACCGACCAGGTATTGGCGCTGCCGGTGATGCTGCTCGTTCTCTACGGCGCCCTCCGCTTTTCGACCGCGCTGTTTACCGAACTTCGCGAATTCCTTTTCGCCCGCGTCACCCAGCGCGCCGTCCGCCAGGTGGCGCTCGAGGTCTTCCGCCACCTGCACGCGCTGAGCCTGCGCTTTCACCTGGAACGTCAGACCGGCGGCGTCTCGCGCGACATCGAGCGCGGCACCCGGTCGATTTCCAGCCTGATCTCCTACACGCTCTACTCGATCCTGCCGACGCTCGTCGAAATGGCTCTCGTGCTCGGGATTCTCTTCGTCAAGTACGACTTCGGCTTCGTGCTGATCACCGCCGTCTCGCTGGTCGCCTACATCGTGTTCACGGTGAAGGTCAGCAACTGGCGCATCGATATCCGGCGCACCGTGAATGAAACCGATTCGGCCGCCAACACGCGGGCGGTCGACAGCCTGCTCAACTACGAGACGGTCAAGTACTTCAACAACGAAGCCTACGAGGCGCGGCGCTACGACGAGCACATGCTCAAGTGGGAAGACGCCGCGACGCGCAGCCAGACGACGCTGTCGGCGCTCAACCTCGGCCAGCAACTGATCATCGCGCTCGGCGTCACGGCGATGATGTGGCGCGCCGCCAGCGGCGTCGTCGACGGCCGGATGACCATCGGCGACCTGGTGCTGGTCAACGCCTTCCTGATCCAGCTCTACATCCCGCTCAACTTTCTCGGCGTCATCTATCGCGAAATCCGCCAGGCGCTGGCGGACATCGAGCGCATGTTCGACCTGCTCAAGGAGAATCGCGAGATCGCCGACGCCCCCGATGCCCGCGACCTGCCGGGCGGCGCGCTGCAGGTCGATTTCGCTGCGGTCGACTTCGCCTACGAGCCCGATCGCGTCATCCTGCACAACCTCGACTTCGCCATCCCCGCCGGCAAGACGATCGCCGTGGTCGGCCATTCGGGTGCCGGGAAGTCGACCCTGGCGCGGCTTCTCTATCGCTTCTACGATGTGACCGGCGGCGCCATCCGGATCAACGGCCACGACCTGCGCAGCCTCAGGCAGGGCAGCCTGCGCGCGGCGATCGGCATCGTCCCGCAGGACACCGTCCTGTTCAACGATTCGATCTTCTACAACATCCAGTACGGACGCCCCGCTGCGAGCCGCGAGGAAGTGTTCGCCGCTGCCTGCGCCGCCCAGCTGGACGGTTTCATCGAGTCGCTGCCGCAGAAGTACGACACGCGGGTCGGCGAGCGCGGCCTGAAGCTCTCCGGCGGCGAAAAGCAGCGCGTCGCCATCGCCCGCACCCTGCTCAAGAACCCGCCCATCCTGATTTTCGACGAAGCAACCTCGGCGCTCGATTCGGCGACCGAGCGCGCGATCCAGGGCCAACTCGAACTCGCCGCCATCGGCCGCACGACGCTGATCATCGCCCACCGCCTGTCGACGATCATGAATGCCGATGAGATCCTGGTCATGGAGGCGGGCCGCGTCATCGAGCGCGGCACCCATGCGGCATTGCTCGATGCCGGCGGCGCCTACGCGCGGATGTGGCTCCTGCAGCAGCGGGAGCAGGCAGCCGAAACCGCCTGACTTCCCGCGCGATCGAACGCAATGGATGGTTTGCCGTCAGCGCCGTCGACGCGGCGGGCGAGGCAGCGACCCGGGTTGCCCGGGCCTGCCCGGGTGCGCAGGCGGATCCGTTGGGGATTTCCGAACTTCTGACCAAAGGGGTCGAACATGATAATCTCGGCGTGCCCTGCGAAGGGGAATGGCGACCGGCACCGCCCAGGGCTGGGGAAATGTCGCCGCGCAAACCGCGCCGGCAGGCTGACGGAAAACTTCCGGCAATATGGTTGTCGTACACTGTGGCTGCCAAAATAAACGCTTCTCTGGAGGAAAACAGATGGATCTCGCCAAATTGCTGACCGCAGGCCTCATCGCCACGACGCTCACCGCAACCCCCGCCCTCGCCCTCGCCCAGGAGTCGGCAACGCTCAAGAGGATCAAGGACAGCGGGTCGATCACCCTCGGCCACCGCGAGTCGTCGATCCCCTTCTCGTACTATGACGATCAGCAGCGGGTCATCGGTTATTCGCATGAGATGATGCTGAAGGTCGTCGATGCGGTGAAGGCGGAACTCAAGCTGGCCAGGCTCGACACCAGGCTGATGCCCATAACCTCGGCCAACCGCATCACCCTGGTCCAGAACGGAACCGTCGACATCGAGTGCGGATCGACGACCAACAACCTGGAACGCCAGAAGCAGGTTGCCTTCTCGACCACCATTTTCGTCATCGGCACCCGGCTGATGACGAAGAAGGATTCGGGGATCAAGGACTTCGCCGACCTGGCCGGCAAGAACGTCGTCACCACCGCCGGCACCACCTCGGAGCGCCTGCTGCGCAAGATGAACGAGGAGAAGCAAATGAAGATGAACATCATCTCGGCCAAGGATCACGGCGAAAGCTTCCTGACCCTCGAAACCGGCCGGGCCGTCGCCTTCATGATGGACGACGCGTTGCTCTATGGCGAACTGGCCAAGGCCAAGAAGCCCGGTGACTGGATCGTCACCGGCACTCCCCAGTCCAAGGAGGCGTATGGCTGCATGATCCGAAAGGATGACCCGGGATTCAAGAAGGTCGTCGACGCCGCGCTGACCAGGACGCTGTCCTCGGGCGAGGCCGAGAAGATCTACGCCAAGTGGTTCATGAATCCGATTCCGCCCAAGGGACTGAACCTGAACATGCCCATGTCGGATGAGATGAAGGCGCTGGCCAGCGCTCCCAACGACAAGGCATTCGACTGATCCCGCCGGTTGCGGTCGACGGCCTGCCAGGGACAAATTCCCTGGCGGCCCTTTCCTGATTCGGGGGAGCGATGGCTTACAACTGGAACTGGCAGGTCTTTTTCCAGCCCAGCGCGACCGGTGAGGGCACCTACCTCACCTGGCTGCTGGAAGGTCTGAAATGGACCGTGACGCTGTCGTTGAGCGCCTGGGTCATCGCGCTGGTTGTCGGTTCGATCATCGGCGTGCTGCGCACCGTTCCCAATCGCTGGCTCGGACTTCTTGCCGCCGCCTACGTCGAGGTCTTCCGCAACATTCCGTTGTTGGTCCAACTGTTCATCTGGTACTTCGTCCTGCCGGAATTGCTTCCGGCGGAGATGGG
>JAFLDQ010000146.1 GCA_017302355.1 Dechloromonas sp. | reverse complement strand
CGCGTTCCTTGAGGCCGGCGTCGATGCCGGCAAGCGCCCGGTCGCGCCAGCGTTCGAGCTTGTATATCGGCACCGACACCTCGCGCGAGACGGCATCGACCGGCTCGCCGCGCAGCAGGCGCAGCACAACTCCCTTCTTCCGTCCCGCCGACCACCGCTTCACCTCGGCGGCCGCGCCGGGCTCGCCTCCAGTCGCGCTACGCGCTCCTTCCGGCAAGCCCGGCGCAACCCCACCCACATTCGATTGATTCAGCATTTTACGACTCCTTCTTCAGACACGATTTAACCCCAAATTCGTGTACAGAAAAATCGGGGCCGGCGCATCCGCTTGCCGTATTCAATAGCGCGACCGGAGACGGCCTGGTTATCCTGACCGAAATCGCCTCGAACAACGACAAGCCGGTTGTTGCCATCGTGCATCTGAATAAGGCGCATGGCGCGCTTGTTATCAACGATGTGGCTAGCGTCCATGAGAAGTCCGATGCCGGGGCGTCACTGGCGTACTGGACAAAATCTGGACTGTTGCGCTACGTCAGAAATGAAAATGACCTTTCGGGTTCCGCTACTCGTCATCCATTGCCTGCGAGCGTAGCGGACCTTATGAAAGGCCACATGGATAGTGTAGTCACTGAGGCCGATGTCGTCAATCGGTACGGTTCGCGCTACAGCCAAGGCCAGCAGCCCGCCAACACTCACACCCCCCAATCCCTCCGCTCCGCCATCGCCTCCATTCCCGGCAAGGCCGGCAACGCCATCCGGGCGCTGATCGACGGCGGGCTGGTCAAGATTCACACGGCGGCAGAGATTCCGGCACGGATTCTTGGCGATGCTTTCTATTCGCAGGCGGAAGGCGCACAATCCGAGTATGAAGTACAGCCTGAAACCGCTCGCAACAGAACTATCGACGGGGCCGAACTCCGCGCCCTACGTCGTGCTGCGGCTGGTATCGAAGCGCCCGGGCGCGGCATCACCTTCACCGTTGCCGACGACGGACGCGCCATCGTCACCGGGCCGCCCCGCGTCAAGGTTCCGACTCGTTTCCAGCGATTCGCCGACGAACACGGGCTGACGCTGGTTGTCCGGCGCAGCGGCGAGGCTTACGCCAACGCCAACGCGGCAATGCCCCTGGACTACCGGGAAGCCGGCGCGCTGTACTTCGGCGAGATGCCGGGCCGCATCACCTATGACCGTACCGGCAAGACGCGATTCTCCGCTGACCGGGGCCGCATCCGCGCCTACGTCGACCCGCAGGACGGCACTGTCCACATCATCGCCGACAACATTCCGCAGGACTGGACGGCCAGCCAGATCGAGGGGCTGGTAAAGCACGAGGTTGCCGTTCATGTGATGCACTTGGGCAAGAGCGACGCCGAATTCCAGAAGATTCTCAAGGCTGCCGACGGCATGCGCCAGATGGGCAACAAGGCGATGCAGGCGGCGTTTGCGCGGGTTCCAGAAGATACCAAGCCGGAGCATGTGCTCGAGGAGGGCTTGGCGTATTACATCGAGGCTCACCCGAAATCCACCTTCACCCAGCGCGTTCGGGCGTGGTTCCGCAAGGCGCTGCGCAAGGTGGGTGCGGCGTTCGCCGGCTCAGAGCGCTTCCGTGTGTTCGCCTGGGCCAATTCTCTTACTGAAAATGACTTGATCCAGATGGCGCATGATGCGTTGCTGGCTGCTGACACTACGGTAATTGCGAATAACCGTAGTGGCACTACGGTAATTGACTACGGTAATAAACAGGACGGCGCGGCCGTGCTGGCGTCAATGTTCGATGCGCCGCTGGAAGAGGCGAAGCGGCAGTATGCCGAGGTCGAGAAGGCTTACGGCGGCGAAACGGCATGGGAGAAGGCCAAGGCCGACGGCAAGACGAAGCTCAACTATCGCCAGTGGGTGCAGGTGCGCACGCCCTTGTTCAAGGCATGGTTCGGGGATTGGGAAGCGGCTGCCAATGCGACTGCAAGCAGGGCGGCTCGCACACTGGATCAAGCGCGAGAACTGGCCACGAAGTTCGTCAATCAGCCGATAGAAAATCTTTCGACGAAGCTGAGGGCGACGGTTTCCAATGGCAATCTCGGCAAGATGACAAGTGGCAGCGCTACGCTAAAATCGTCAAATGCCGTCGATCATGCCTTGGCTGTTGCCAATCTTGACCAACTATTCCGCCATGCGTTGTTGAATACGAGCCATGCTGACCGCAAAGGCGAGCCGACAATCAAGGCGATTCGTCGCTACGTTGCGCCAATGATCGGGCATGATGGAAATGTCGTCATGGTCAAGATGACGGTCAAGGAAACCACCGGGCCGAATGAGCCAAATCCGCTGTATTCGGTGGAGTCGATAGACGTAGAAAAGCCCGCGCTGGATGCCCCGCAAAGCGGGATTGAGCGTGGCATCGAAAATCGACAACCACCACAGGCGGGCTTGACTGAAAGTGTGCGCCGGCTGCTTGATCGTGTCAAGGCCGGCGCATCAAAGGTCATCGACCCGGTGACGAAAGAGCCGATGGTTGTGTATCACGGAACCTACAGTGATTTTTCAGAATTTGACCCAAGCAGGGCTGGTGAGAACGGAATTTCCAGCGCGCGCTATGCTATCGAATTCACAAGCGACCCTTACGTGGCATCGCACTACGCCGGGGCAAGCAGTCAATATGAAGACCTCGGGCACGATGCCGGTAACGTAATGCCGGTTTTCATCAAAGTCGACAATCCATTCATTGTTACTAAGGCTATTCATGCGGGAATTACTATGTGGCGCATGGAATTTCTAACGAGATAGACCTATTCAGCACAGACCCGAAAGAAATTGAGAATAGCAAGTTATACGGCTCGGACAACGTCAACAACAAAATTTTAAGCACGCTTATTGATTTTGTTGATTCAAAAGGAATTCCGGATGGGGTGATTGTGGAGAAAGCAAATTGGGATGCTTTCGATTCCGATGAGAACACCCAGATCATTGTTTTCTCCCCAACTCAGATCAAATCCGCGACCGCCAATCGCGGCACATTCGACGCCGACAATCCGGACATCCGGTTCAGCAAGGCTCCCGGCGAGAAGGGCGACACGGTTGGCCGCACGGACAAGTCGACGTTCTCCCGAGGCAACGGTTCCGGCATGGCGCTGCGTGACCTGTCGGCCGTGGTAGACCGCGTCGGCCGCGGCCTGAAGAACCTGCCCAAGGTGCATGTCCTCGAATCGCCAGACGGGCTATCCACCAAAGACCCGGCGCAGAAGGCGCTGCGCGACTTCATCCGCCGGGCCGGCGCCTGGGAGGATGTCGAGGGCGCGACGCACGAAGGCGAGATTTACCTGTTCGCTTCCGGCATTGCCGACGAAGCGCGCGCCGAGCATGTGCTGGCGACGCACGAAATCACGCACTACGGGCTGCGCGGCGCGCTCGGCAAAGGGCTGGATGCGGCATTGCAACACGTCTGGATGAACAATCAGAACGTGCGCAAGGCGGCCGCGGCGCTCAAGGCGCGCAACAAGCTGGCCTCGAACATCGAGGCGACCGAGGAAGTGCTGGCCGACATGCCGACTGCCGAACTGGCAACGCTCAAGGGCTGGCGGCGCGTGGTCGGCGTGGTGCGCGACTGGCTGCAGAAGATTGGCGCCAAGAACCTGGCGGCCCGTCTCGACGGCTGGCTGAAAGCCGGTCTCGACGAGCAGGCGCAGGCCGATCTGTTTGTCGCCGATCTGGTGCGCGCGGCCCGCGAGTGGGTGCGCAGTGGCAAGGGCAGCCCGCTGATGGCTGGCACTCGCCTGGCCGATGGCCTGCTGTCCGAGGATGTGACCAAGCAGGAGAAGTGGCTGACCGCCGAGGCCAAGGCGCGCGGATACCGGAGCATCGACGATCTGGCCGAGCGCAACTATCCGCTGTTCGAGAAGCTGGCGGCGTTGTGGCGGAAGAAGAATCCGGCCGATGCGCTGCTGTCGCGGGCGTTGTCGTTGCCGCTGGTGTCGCCGCGCTCACAATTGGAGGCGTGGATTGGCGGCGCGATTTCCAATCTGAACGAATCGATCAAGGGCGACAAGGCATCGTTGCCGATGGTGGCGCTCGGACGCGCTCCGCATGTATTTGGGGCGATTGGCAGCAAGGAGATGGACTCTGCAAAGGGGCTTTTCATGCTGATCGACGCCACGGTGCAGAACAAGGCGTTCTTCGGCAAGCACGCCGAGGATATGCGCGGCGTGACACCGGCCATGCTGGTGCGCGCGCTGTATCGCCCGGCGATGGTGGTGGCCGACCGTGCGCAACGCGGCAATTGCACGCTGGTGACGAACATCCTGACGGAGAAAGGACCGGTGGTCATCAACGTCGATGTCACCGGACAGTTCAGGAACGCACCGGCGATGATCGTGAATTCGGCCTATCCGCGCGAGAATGGCGTAGTGGCCGACTGGCTGAACGGCAAGCACAAGGATCGCGACGTGCTGTACGTCGACGCCGATCAGATGAAAGAGGCAGTCACCGGAAAACTGAACCCTGAAAGTACAAATCCCACCTTTGCGGGGTGGGACTTGGTGTCGGGAAGCGCAGGTATCAACACCGTTGAGCACAATGCTAGGGCGGCTACTCCTGTTACGTCCGACAAACCCATCATAGCAAAATTCGGCGCTCCCGCCAACAACAACTATCGCGGCCTGGCAACGATCGTTGCGAAACTGGAACAGCGTCTGTCAGGACGTGGCATGCCGAAGGTCAAAACGCGCGAGGATTTGCTGCGCTGGATCGAGAACCATCATCGTGGTGAGGCGGCAGAACGTCCGCGTTTCTCGCGGGCAACCGCCGCGCAGGCCCAGCAATCCACGGCCGCCGAGCGCGCCGACGCGATCATCGCCAAGTCTTCGGCAACCTGGAGGCCGGTCGATGCGGTCATGCGCGGCATCACCACAGCCACCCGCTTGGACAAGGCGACGGGCTTCCTCTACGACAAGGCAGGATCCCTGCTCGATCGCTTCACGCCGGAGCGGGTCAAGGCCGGCGTGGTGTCCGACTACGGCGTGCCCGAGGCGGTGATTGACCGGCGCGTGCAGATGCAGGGCGCCATGAGGCGGCAGTTGTTCCGTAGAATTGCCGCGCGGCGCCAACACCGATTTTGCGAAACAGATTCAGCGGCCCAGGTCACAAAGATCACGCCCCAAGTCGCCAAGCCGCCGCTTCGTCAGCCCAAGCCGCTCGGCCACGCCCGCCCATGACGTATTGGCAAAAGCATCATGCTCGGCTTTCAGCCGTTCAAAGGTGCGCCAGTGCATCCCCTTGGGCTTGCCGCCTTCCGGGTTCGCTATCCCTGCACCCCATCCAAGCCGCCGCCGGATGGTGTCCGCCCGTCGCATCGCTCGATTATCATCCGTTTCTCGCTGGCACGCATAGGCCAACTGGTGACAGTGCCGGCAGGCGAAGATTGAACCGCCGTAGAGGACAGCCATGCGCCGCCCGCATCCTCTGGCCGGGCAGAGGAACCACGCCCGTTGCCCGCCAAGGTGGCAGGCTGTCCATTCCAGAGTGACGGGGTACTCCATCGGTTGCCACTCGCCACCTCTGGTTCGGTTCTGGTAATAGAGGATCACGCGGTCGACTTCAGTTCGCGCCTGGATAGAGGCCACCTCCCTGCCGTTGACCGTCCAATGCCAGCCGAAGGCCCGGCCCGGTGTCAGCAGGCCATCGCGGTGTAGCTTACGAATATCCAGCGGATGCATATCCCCCGTGGTGATCATTCCGCCCTGGTTCCGTCGCCCGCTGCCCATGCCGCCCATTTTTTTACGCTCCGATTTTGCCGAAATCATTTGGGAAGTTCACATCATGGTTATCGGCCAATTGATCCAAATCGCTTGCCGTTGCTGGCCTTGCGCCGGTTTTGATGGTGTCCGGTTTCATGCGCCCCGCAGGTCTTTCAGCTTCAAAAGCATCGCCAATGTCCGCTCAAATTTGCGGTCAAGGTGCGTTTCGTAGCGGCTCAACGTCTCCAATCGGTGCGCTTGCAGCCCTTCGCCCAAGGTTTGCGCCTTGATTGCCGGGGTGTATTCGGCTTCCCTCGCCATGCGAGCGCAGATCGGTTCCAGTGATTCGCGGATGAATTCGGCCAGCCTTTCGGCAGTGGCCGGGTAGGATTCCTCCTCGACATGCTCATCCCACCAGTCGCGGTAATCCTGAATCAGCGCCCGCCGGGCTTTGGCGTAGGCATTCGGCCCGCCCTTGCGAAGTATCGCCGCCGCCTTTTGGGTTGCCGCCAGATCAAGCGCCGCGTCCCGCTGGCGTTCGGCAATCTCTTTGGGGGTGCCTTCCATGAATTCCCGCAGGTCGGCATTCTCGCCGCCCAGGCCACGCTGGAACGGTGCCGCCGATTTGATGACCGATGCCGCGCTATTCATCGCGCCTTTCAAGCCCTCGTTGATCCTCGCGCCTTCGGCCAGCAATACCCGCCGCTTGCGCCAGATGATTGTGGCGAGCTCTTCGATCAGGTGCCGTTCCGTCATGCCCGCCGGCCGATGTTCCTCGATCAGCGTTGCCAGCAGGTCGTCGAACTCGGCGCGGTCTTCGTGTGCCAGAACCGCCAGCTTGGAAAGAATGCCGTGTCGCAGGGCATTGAACCGCACCGCCGCATAGTTGCCGACTGTCGCCACAGGTGCCGATTCATCGTGTGTGATGACCGTCGTGTCGGTCATGGTTTCCGCTTCAATGGTTCGCATCATTCACTTCCTTTTTGGATTAGACCCGGCCAGCGTTCGCGGCCCGGTCGCCCATCGGGATCAGCCGCGCCCGGTGCGTAGCCCTCACAGCGCCGGGGTAGGTCGCGGATCGGTTCATAGTTCCGGCTCGACACAATCTCGCCACGCTTCGCAGCAGTGCATCGCCGCGCTAACAGGTTCGCGCACTGGTCGCAGGTGCGCCGGTCATCGGGGAAGGTGTCAGGCTTCGGCGGTTCCTCAGCCGCCAGCCCGACAAACGGTTCCGCCGCGATTGCCTCGGGATACCACGCCATGATCTGCGCATGGGTTGCCTCGGGTACACACACGACTTGTAGCGGATCGCGGTCGGCGTAGTGAATCAGCCAGTTCCGGGCGGTCGCACTCGCTGCGGTCGACGCCGATTCCGGGCCAGATTCCAAGGTGCGAATATTTTTGGATACCCCAGAATCGGCACTGACAAAACTGACAAAAACAGGCGGAATATTTTCGTGCCCACCTGAAACGGCACTGACAGCACTGACAGAAATGTTTTTTGTCAGTTTTGTCAGTGCTACATCAGGCATATCCGTAAATATTTCGCGTTGCAGGCGGTCACGAAATCCCATGATTCACCACCTTGGGATTGATGCGATAAACCTCGGTGTTGCGACCTCGCCCACCGCCATGATGGACCTTGATGTCGACCAGATAGCTGTGGTCGCAGAGCAACAACAAAGCCCGGTCGACCGTTGCCGAATCGGTCAGTCCTGACCACTGGTTACGCTTCAATTCGCGCGCCTTGAAACCATCGGCAATATCCCCTCTGCGGATGCGCTCAAGGATGCGCGTGGCCGCCGTGCTGTCGGTTGTGCGGCTGGCCCCGTAACAGCGTTTGGCATGGCTCACGAGGTAGTCGAACCACGCCAGAGCGCGAAGTGTCGAGACTTCGCTGATTGGCCCGATGCCTCCTTCAGCCAGGTGGAAGATCAGCGCCAGGGCCGGGATGGTCTTCCGGTACTTGGAGAAGTGCGACTCAAGCGCCGGGTGCAGGTCGGACGAACGCAGCATGGCCTCCAGTTCGCCGCGCCATTCGGTGAAGGCTTCCAGCGCCGCAGGATCGAAGCGCAGGAAGCGTTCACCCTCATCATCTTCTGCGGAGACAGAATCAGGCGTCAGGCGGTCGCAGTGATCGAACACGCTATAGGCCCGGTTGCGCGCCGTGCTATCCGGCCAGCGGTCGACGTTGCGCCACTCTGCCGACTGCTCAGGCCAGACCAGCAGGCCGAACCGCTGCATCATGCCGTCGTCACTCGCGCCGCCCCGTAGCGCATCGCCCAGGAACGCCCCCAGCTTGCCCGGCTGCGTTGTCCCGAGCAGCGACAGGCAGACCGCCGGAACATGCAGGTTCAACCCCCGTCCGATACGGTCGAAGGTGTAACCCTCCTTGCCGTCCGCACCGCTCAGGTAGAAGCCACGCGCTCCGGCGTTTTCTTCTTGGCCCAGGTGGGTGAGCAGGCTGGCTATCTCGTCGCGTTCGATCAGCAGGCCGTTCGGGTTCTGACGCAGCAGTTCGCCCAACGCTTCAAGGCTGCCGTCATTCGCCGTGTAGCGTCGCAATACCGGCTCATCGGGCACGTCGACATGCAGGTCGCTGGCCTGTACCGACTTGCCCTTATTCAAGCTGGCTGTCGCCTTCTGTTTGGCTGCCGTGGATGCCAGCTTGGCAAGCTCAGATTCTCCTTCCCATGCGCTGCGTTCGATGTCGAACGCCTCCCGTGCCTGAGCGCCCAGCCGGTGCAATGGGCGCATCGCTTCGGAGACAGCCGGGGATTTCATGCTGCCAGGTCTGCCAACAATGCAGCCCCAGACATTCGCCACGACAGACCACGGGGTTCTGGCTTGTGGCCTGACCAGTATCTTGCGCCCGAGTACCGCCCCCAGGCTGACTACGGCGGGGATAGCCACGAAATCAAGCGGGCATTGCAGACGGTCGGCAATATCCACGATCCACGGACGCAGGGACTCAGGCAGCATCTCGGGACGGAAGGGTTCGATGTCGTCCACTTCATTCGGCAGTGGCTCGGGATCGGTCCAAATAATCTGCTCATCATCGGCGTCGTTACCCGGTGCGTTCGGGTGCAGCGTCGCCGGATAACGCGTCTCAGGAAGTTGAGCTATGCCGCGCTGCATCCGTGACGCCATGTCATCGAGCACGGACAGACTGTGCTGAACGTCGCAGAAATCAGACATGACGCGCTCCCTTCATCTGCGGCATCACGGCGGAGAGCGCCGCCTGAATCCGCGCGAGCTAAAGTCAAATCTGGTGTATGGGATGCGTGTGGCATTGGTTGATCAGGCGGCGAGCCATTGCTGTTCGGTTTCATTGGTGGGTATGGGAACGCCGTCGTTGAAGACAATTCCGGCGAGCAGT
>JAFLDQ010000145.1 GCA_017302355.1 Dechloromonas sp. | reverse complement strand
GCTGGATGCTGACCCTCAAGGCATTGCACATTTCGCTGGTCGTCGCCTGGTTCGCCGGGTTGTTCTACCTGCCGCGAATCTTCGTCAATCTGGCCATGGTGCCGCCTGACAGTGTCGCCGAGCGCGAGCGCCTGCTGCTGATGGCCGGCAAGCTCTACCGCTTCATGACGCCGCTCGGGGTGCTGGCCCTGGTTTTCGGTTTCTGGCTGTGGTTCGGTTACGGTTTCTCCGGCGGCTGGCTGCACGCCAAGACCGCGCTGGTCGCCCTGCTGGTGATCTACCACTGGCATTGCGGGCGCCTGCTCAAGGCGTTCCAGTCCGGCGGCAATGCGAAAAGCCATGTCTGGTTCCGTTTCTACAACGAGATGCCGGTGCTGGTACTCTTCGCCGTCGTCTTTCTCGTCGTCCTGAAACCCTTCTGATGAACCGGTATTTCGCGATCTGCCCGCGCGGGCTGGAAGAACTGCTCAGCGCGGAACTGCGCGCCCTCGGCGGCGAGGGGTTGCGGTCGACGCACGGCGGCGTGTTCTTCGCCGGCGACTGGAGCACCTGCTACCGCGCCAATCTGGAATCGCGCATCGCCACGCGCATCCTCTGGCACATCGTCAAGGGGCCGTACGCGCGGGAAGAGGACATCTACCGGCTGGCGGTGCGCCAGCTGTGGCCGAATCATTTTGCCGTGTCGCGAACGATGCGAGTGGTGACGACGGCCATCAGGTGCCCGCTCAAGTCGCTCGATTTCGTCACGCTGCGTGTCAAGGACGCGGTCTGCGACCGTTTCCGCGAGGATTGCGGCGAGCGTCCGGATATCGACACGCGCAACCCGGATGTCAGCGTGCATGTCTTTCTCTCCGAGAGCGAGTGCACACTCTACATCGACACCTCGGGTCAGCCGCTGTGGCAACGCGGCTTGCGCAAGGCGAGCGTCGACGCGCCGCTCAAGGAGAACCTGGCCGCCGGCATCCTGAAGCTTACCGGCTGGCAGCCCGGCACGCCGCTGATCGACCCGATGTGCGGCAGCGGCACCTTCCTGCTCGAAGCGGTGCAGATGGCGCTCGACCGGGCGCCCGGCATCGATCGCGGCTTCGCCTTCGAACTGCTCGCCAGCTTCGAGGCGATGACCTGGGCCAGGCTGCGGCAGGCGGCCGAGGCGCGCTGCAAGCCCGGCGAGCCGCTCGCCATCCGCGGCTACGACAGCGACGACAAGGCGGTGCGCGCCACCCGGCGCAATCTGCACGAAGCCGGATTTGGCGGCATGGTCACGGTCGACCGCGGCGATCTGCTGGAAACGCAGCCGCTGACCGATCATGGCATCATGGTCGCCAACCCGCCCTACGGCGAGCGGATTGGCGAGATCGACGAACTGGCGGCGTTCTACCCGCGGCTCGGCTCGGCGTTGAAGAGAAACTGGGCCGGCTGGAACTGCTTCTTCTTCACCGCCGACCTGCGCCTGCCCAAGCTGGTCGGTCTCAAGCCGAGTCGCAAGACGCCGCTGTTCAACGGGCCGCTGGAGTGCCGGCTGTTCGAGTTCCGCATGGTGGCCGGGAGCAACCGCAAGATTTGATCAACGCAGTTAAATAGAAAGGGGAGACCAAGATGTCCGTACAGTCGCTTTACCAGCAAAAACGCATGTCCGCCGCCGACGCGGTCCGTGTCATCAGAAACGGCGATACTGTCGTTGTCCCGACCGCGGTCGGCGAGCCGCCGACCCTGTTGGCGGCGCTGTCCGAGCAGCGGCGCGATTTCCGCGATGTCAAGGTCGCGCAGATTCTGGCGCTGCGCAAGTTCGACTATTTCGACCAGGAGACGGTCGACAATGTCCGTCACGAAGCCTACTTCCTCAGCGGCGCCTCACGCGCCGGCGGCCAGGAAGGCTGGATCGACTACCTTCCCGCGTATTTTTCCGAGTTGCCGGGGCTGATCGCCCGCAACCTGATCCCGGCCGATGTCGTCTTCACGATGGCCTCGCCGATGGATGAGCACGGCTATTTCTCGCTCTC
Source organism: Dechloromonas sp. (assembly GCA_017302355.1). The sequence continues at coordinate 7,209 of JAFLDQ010000145.1, read as the reverse complement.
GCTGGCGACCGACTACACCATGGCCGCCGTCGACAAGGCGCGCGCCGTGGTCCTCGAGGTCAATCCCAACGTGCCTTTCGCCAACGGCGATTGCCATGTACACATCAGCCAGGTGACCGCTCTCTGCGAGAGCGAGGATCCGATCTTCGAGGTCGGCCTGCCGAAGATCGGGCCGGTGCAGGAAGCCATCGGCAAGTACGTCGCCGACATGATTCCCGACGGCGCGACGCTGCAGATCGGCTATGGCGGCATCCCCGACGCCGTGGTGATGCAGCTGACCAACAAGCAAGACCTCGGCATCCACACCGAAATGGTCGGCGACGGCATCATGACGCTGGTCGAGGCCGGTGTCATCACCAACCGCCGGAAGAACTATCACCACGGCAAGATGCTGGCGACCTTCGCGCTCGGCTCGAAGAAGCTCTACCAGTTCATGAACCGCAACCCGGCGCTCGAGATGCACCCGGTCGATTTCACCAACGATCCCTTCCTGGCCGGCCAGAACGACAACCTGCACGCGGTCAACGCAACGATGCAGGTCGATTTCATGGGCCAGTGCGGATCGGAAAGCCTCGGCTATACCCCTTACTCGGGTACCGGCGGCCAGTCCGATTTCGTCCGTGCGGCCAACCGCTCGCACGGCGGCAAGTCGTTCATCGTCCTGCCGTCGACCGCCAAGAACGACACCATCTCGCGCATCCAGCCAACGCTGGAGCCGGGCACGCACGTGTCGACCGGCAAGAACGACATCAATTATGTGGTCACCGAGTACGGGGTCGCGGCATTGCGCGGCAAGACGGCCAAGCAGCGCTGCCAGGCCCTGATCGGGATCGCCCATCCGGACTTCCGCGGTGAACTGCGCGAAATGGCGAAAAAGATGAAACTGCTCTGATCGCCGCGCCGCCACCGATTACATCTTGTAGCAAATTGTTGCAGTCGCCCGGCGACAAATTGTCTATTCTGTCCTTGGGTGCATCCGGGAATGCATCGAAGGTGATTCGGATGAAGGCGCAAAGGATCCTGTTGGTTCTCGCGGCATTGCTGGTTGCTGGAATCGGGAATTCCTGGGCGGACAGGCGCGTGTACGGGAGGGTCGGCGTCTACGTCGGCCCCGGCCCGTACTGGGGTCCGGCCTATCCGCGCCCGTACTACTATCCGCGCCCCTTCTATCCGGGACCCTACCGTTCGTGGTCCTACTATTCGTGGCCCTATTATTCGGGCCCCTACCTCTACGCTGACCCTTACTACTCGCCGGCGCCAGCGGTCGTCGCGCCACCGCCGGAGCCGCAGGTCTATATCGAACGCGGCGACAGTGTCGGCGAGCAGGTGCAAACTCCCGGGCGGCAATACTGGTATTTCTGCCGGGGTTCCAACCGGTATTACCCTTACGTGAAGGAATGTCCCGGCGGCTGGCAGGCGGTTCCGCCGCGACCGGGGCAATAGGCCATGACCATTCAGAAAAGATTCCTGTCGCGCATCGGTCTGGCGGCCGGCGCCCTGTTCCTCGGCGCGTGCACGGTCATGCCGACCGGGCCGACCACCCTGGTGATGCCTGGCCGGAACGCGACGATGGACAGCTTCCGCTTCGACGACAGCGAGTGCCGTCAGTACGCCTATTACCAGATCGGCGGCGTGACCCCCCAGGACGCGGCGAACCAGTCAGCGGTCGGCAGCGCCGTGGTCGGCACCGCGATTGGCGCGCTGGCCGGCGCGGCGATCGGCGGCAGACAGGGCGCCGCGGTCGGCGCCGGAGTCGGTCTGGTGGGCGGCAGCGCCTATGGCGCAAATTCGGCCTATGCCTCGGGCTATGGCACGCAGCGCCAGTACAACCATGCCTACATCCAGTGCATGTACGTCAAGGGCCATTCGGTTCCGGTACCCGCCGGCATGACCTACCAGCCGCGGGTGATCACCAATCCGCAGAGCTGGGACATTCCACCGCCGCCTCCCGGGATGCCACCGCCCCCACCGGGCGCGCGCTAGAAGATGGAATCCCCGGCTGCGTCCGGGGATTCTGGTTTTCGGCCTCTGCGGCCGGTCGACCGCAGCAGAACAGTGCCACATGTGTCCGAGCAATCTGATTGCTCGTGCTACGGGCAAGCTTGTTGCTTGAATTCGGGTGGCCGTTAAGCTACGCTACACGGATGATCCGGGGCTTTGGTCATGGAGGTATCGAAGCATTCTTGGCGACCGGCGCGAGGGCGGGTATCCAGCCGCATCATGCCGCGCGGCTGACGAGGCAACTGAAGCAACTGGATCGCGCCAAACGGCCAGAAGACATGAACGTGCCGGGCTGGCAGCTACATTCGCTGTCGCTGGACCTCGCAGGGCACTCGTCGGTTTGGGTCAATGGCAACTGGCGACTGACCTTTGCCCTCGAAGACGAGGATGCGGTCTTGGTCGATTATCGGGATGGCCACCAGGAGATACCCATGGGACGCATGTTCAATCCGCCGCACCCCGGCGCAACCCTCAAGGAAGACATCCTTCCGGCCTTGGGTCTGACGGTGACCGAAGCGGCGCAGCAACTCGGCGTCACACGCACGGCCTTGTCGCGCGTCCTCAATGGTCACGCGGCGATCTCACCGGAAATGGCGCGCCGTATCGAGGCCTGGCTCGGCCCCGACCGCGGCGGTCGTGCGGAATTGTGGCTGGGCATGCAGCTTGATTACGATCTATGGATCACCGAACAGAAGCCGGCACCCGAGGTGATTCGGGCTCCCGAGTTGGCGCTTGGGTAAGTGGAGCGGGGTGCTCTGAAAGTTTGAGCCTGGCCCCTTTTGAGCTTGGCCCCTTTTGAGATGGGCGCCTTCCTGGGACGTACTACGCTGTGGACCGGTCGCGCTGGTTGGTGATGTCACACAAGCTGCGCGACGTATGCTGGGCCTGTCCGACGAGTACGCGTTTTGAGGACTTTTGAGTTGTCGCCGCCATCGAGTAGTGCCAAACACTTGTTTACAGTTGTTATAGCGTCAGTTTGCGATGACGCTAGAGGCGATCTCTTGAAGCGTGCCTGCGAGTCAGTGCGCGCTATGGCAGGGAGCTATGACTACTCCATCCTCGTCGTTGCGAACGGCCCTCGTGTCAGTTCGACTTTGCTGGACGGGCTCGCAAGACAGCCTGATACTTGCGTCATCCGACTGCGATCCGGCTCGTATCCGCTGGCGCGGCGCGTGGGTGCCGAACTGGCCGACTGCGAGTTTCTCGCATTCCTCGATGACGATGACGAGTTGATGCCGAACACGCTGGCACGCAAGATCGCCTATTTCCGCGAGCACCCCGAGGTCGATGTCCTTGTCACCGACGGACTGCGCATATGCGAATCTACGGCAACAAGGGTGTTTCCTCCGCCCGAAGCGCGCTTTGAAGATTTTGTTGAGACGATGATGCACACGGGCTGGGGTGCGTGCGCGCTGACGCTGCGCAGGGAAAATCTGGATCTCTCGGCATTCGATGCTGAGTTCCGACAGATGGAATGGACACTGACGGCGCTCCAGTTGGCGAGGCGCCATCGGGTCGGCTTCCTGGATGAGCCGACGTATTGCTACTACGAAACTACGCCGGACTCGCTGTCAAAGAGTGCCGAGCACAGTCTAGCCGCGCCGGAGATATGGCGCAGACTGTCGAAGAGCTACGCAGGCACTCGCTACGAACCCACCGTGCGTCGTCGTTATGGAAGTTTGTGTCACAGTGTGGTATGGGAATACGCGTGCCAAGGTAGAATGCACGACGCATGGCGACTGCACGCCGAGTCATTACGGTCACCGGGCGGTTTGGCATTCGTGCTGTTCTCGGCGAGACTCCTGTTCGCCTCGTTGCGCCGTCTGTTCGCATGAAACGATTCATGCTCGAAATACGTCAAGATATTGGCTGCTCTCCTGGTGCTCAATCTTGTCGCGTTGCTAGTCACGATGATCAGCCAAAATTGGCTGCCGTATCTAGGGAAACGCTGATCAATTGAGTTTTTCAAGTCAGCCGGGAATGTTTTTTCGGCATATCTTGCCACTTGGGTGTTCTTTGTGGTCAGGATGCCCGTTTCTGGGCGATTTTTGCCCATCAAGACGCAACTTTCCTGTCGGTCGCCATTAGCCAGCTGCGAAGGTGTTCGGGGTCAGGTCTTGCATTACGATATTTCCGATATGCGTAAGTCGCCAATTGTTTGATTGCAAGACCTGACCCCGTCGCTGCCCCCCGTTCGTCTGATTGATGCTGTAATATCACCTCCGACAATAATGCTGATAGCAAGTCTCTGAATTCTCGCAACCCAGAATCCTCACATGAATAAGAGCCCAATTACCATCGCCATATTTTCTGCCGTCGCGATTCTTTCCGCTGGATGCGGTCGAACACTAACCGACGAACAAAAGAAGGAGCTTGAATCCCTCAAGTCTTCCCTGACCACTGTGCAGTCGGAACTGACTGCCGCAGAGCAACGCCAAAAGACAGCAGGCGGCCTTATTGGGGCGATGATGGAGTTACGCGTCGAAACGCTTAAGGTCACCAAGGAATTGACCGAACAGCGTATCGCCGCCATGGAATCGGGTGCTTCCATCAAAGTGGTAGTCCCGGTCACCACCGCCGATCCAGAACTTGCCGAGAAGGTATCCAAGGAAATATCCGCCCTCGAGCAATCGCTAGTGTCCAGCCGTCTCGAAGCAGCGGGGGCCGGAGGCCTGTTTGGCATGATCAAGCAAACCAAGGTGGCGACTGAAGAACTGACCTTGGCTCAGCTTCAGCAAAAGCATCTGGCGGCCAAGTATGGGCTGGCGCTGCTTCCTGCCTCAGCCTCAGCAAGCAGATCTTCAGCCCCAACTCAACCGGACACCAAAGCGCCCCCGAAGCCATCAAAGGTTTCTGCCGGCGACGGCCCCTTTGGGCTGGTCATGGGGATGACCGAGGGTATGTTTAACGGCACCCTCAATGAGCTCAAGCCTGGCATCTTTGAGGTTATGGACGTTCCGGTTCCCAATTCCGATTTCAGCAACTACATCGTGCACATTGGACCAAGAACAGGACTTTGCTGGATCAAGGCGATTGGCAAGCAAATGCCGACCAATAGCTTCGGTCACCAACTGAGATCGCAATTTGATGACCTTGAGGCGCGCTTGTCAGAGCGCTATGGCCAAGGTAAGAAAACCGACCTCGTTATTCCCGGCTCGATTTGGAAAAATAGCAATGACTGGATGATGGCGCTGGCCAAGGAGGAACGCTTCCTCATGAAAACGTGGGAAGGCGACAAAGCATCCTTGCCAACCGACTTGCGAAGCGTTGCTGTCTACGCATCCGCATCATCCAATTCCGAAGGGCGGGTGAACGTCGAGTACGCCTTTAGCAATGAAAGGCTGTGCGAAAAGGAAATTAGCGCCGGGAACAGCAAAGGCCTCTAGCCAAGGCTTACGACATGTTCCGGATGTGAAGTTGTCATTGGCACCCCTGTTTTGGACGGGCACCGTAGGACACTTACAGTTCGAAGCTCGCGTTCAGGATAGTAACCAATGTTCTGGGTCAGGTCTTGCATTGCGATATTTCCCATATACGTAAGTTGCCAAGTGTTTGATTGCAGGACCTGACCCCGTCGCCCGCACGGGGATTCATCCGTGCAAATCAACACATCGATGGAAATATTGCACGGTTCAAGGCGGGCTGATCTCAGACCGTCATGGCGCTGAATGAAGCCGTGGACGCCAGACCAACCGTGATTTTGTCGCCTTCGCTTTGCCGTGCTACCTGCACTGTCAGCGGCTCGTCTTCGCGTCACAATGGATCTGGAAAGGGAATTACCGGACGTGGCTTGCAGGGGGAGGCACGGCGTTTCTGGCGCGCAGGAACCGTCGACCGCGGCAGTCTTCAGGCGACCCCGGCGCTGTGCGCCTGCTGGTCGGCCCAGTAGCTCGACCTGACCATCGGCGCGCAGGCAGCGCCGGTGAAACCCATCTTCTTCGCTTCCGCCTCGAACATCCGGAATACATCGGGATGAACGTAGCGGCTGACCGGCAGGTGATGCCCGCTCGGGGCGAGGTACTGGCCGATGGTCAGCATCTCGACGTCGTGGGCGCGCAGGTCGCGCATGACGTCGAGGATTTCCTCGTCGGTTTCGCCGAGGCCGACCATCAGGCCGGACTTGCTGGACACCTGCGGGTAGCGCGCCTTGAATTGTTTCAGGAATTCCAGCGAATGCCGGTAGTCGGCGCCGGGGCGCGCCTGCTTGTAGAGGCGGGGCACGGTTTCCAGATTGTGGTTCAACACGTCGGGAAGCGCCTGGCCGAGCACGTCGAGGGCGATTTCCATACGCCCGCGGAAGTCGGGGACCAGCGTTTCGACGGTGGTGGCCGGCGACAGTTCGCGGACATTGCGGATGACGTCGACGAAGTGCCGGGCGCCGCCGTCGCGCAGGTCGTCGCGGTCGACGCTGGTGATGACCACATATTTGAGCTGGAGCGCGGCGACCGATTCGGCGAGTTCGCGCGGCTCGTCCGGGTTGGGCGGCAGCGGTTGGCCGTGGCCGACGTCGCAGAAGGGGCAGCGCCGCGTGCAGATGTCGCCGAGGATCATGAAGGTCGCCGTGCCGCGCCCGAAGCATTCGCCGATATTGGGGCAGGTGGCTTCCTCGCAGACGGTGTGCAGCTTCTTCTCGCGCAGCATGGACTTGATTTCGCCGAAACGCCCGGCGCTGTTGCCGGCCTTGACGCGGATCCAGTCGGGCTTCTTCAGCGGCTGGTCGACCGGGACGATCTTGATCGGGATGCGCGCGGTCTTGAGTTCGCCTTTCTGTTTGACGCCTTGTTCAGCCATGTTGTCTATCCAGTTGTTGCCGCAGGTGCCGGCAGAGAAGTTCGCCAGCCTCGGCCAGGGTGAGCGGGGCGCCCAGCTCGCTGGTCTGCGTGACCCTGAGCCCGGCATAGCCGCAGGGGTTGATCGCGGCAAACGGGGAAAGATCCATGTCGACATTGAGCGCCAGGCCGTGGTAGCTGCAGCCGTTCCGTATTCTCAGGCCGAGAGCGGCGATCTTGGCGTCGCCGACATAGACACCGGGGGCGCCGGGACGGCGGCCGGCGGCGATGCCGCAATCGGCCAGCGCGTCGACGATGGCCTGCTCGATGGCGGTCACCAGTTCGCGCACCTTGATCTGCAGCCGTTCCAGGTCGAGCAGCAGATAGATGACGACCTGCCCGGGGCCGTGGTAGGTGACCTGGCCGCCGCGGTCGATCC
>JAFLDQ010000144.1 GCA_017302355.1 Dechloromonas sp. | reverse complement strand
AGCGCGCCTTGGACAGCGCGTTGTCGCGGATCTGCGCGCCGGGGTGGCCCTTGGCGAGGTCGGCGGCGTGCGCGGCGAGCTTGTAGGTGATGATGCCTTCCTTGACGTCGTCCTTGTCGGGCAGGCCGAGGTGTTCCTTGGGCGTCACGTAGCAGAGCATGGCGGTGCCGTACCAGCCGATCATCGCGGCGCCGATGCCGCTGGTGATGTGGTCGTAGCCCGGCGCGATGTCGGTGGTCAGCGGGCCGAGGGTGTAGAACGGGGCTTCGTCGCAGTATTCGAGCTGCAGGTCCATGTTCTCCTTGATCATGTGCATGGGCACATGGCCGGGGCCTTCGATCATCACCTGCACGTCGTGCGTCCAGGCGATCCGGGTCAGTTCGCCGAGGGTCCGGAGTTCGCCGAGCTGTGCTTCGTCGTTGGCATCGTAGATCGAACCGGGGCGCAGGCCGTCGCCGAGGCTGAAGGCGACGTCGTAGGCCTTCATGATTTCGCAGATTTCCTCGAAATGCGTGTAGAGGAAACTTTCCTTATGATGCGCCAGGCACCACTTGGCCATGATCGAACCGCCGCGCGAGACGATGCCGGTCATCCGCTTGGCGGTCAGCGGCACGTAGCGGAGCAGCACGCCGGCGTGGATGGTGAAGTAGTCGACGCCCTGCTCGGCCTGTTCGATCAGCGTGTCGCGGAAAATTTCCCAGGTCAGGTCTTCCGCCCTGCCGTTGACCTTTTCCAGCGCCTGGTAGATCGGCACGGTGCCGATCGGCACCGGGCTGTTGCGGATGATCCACTCGCGCGTTTCGTGGATGTTCTTGCCGGTGGACAGATCCATCACGGTGTCGCCGCCCCAGCGGATCGACCAGGTCATCTTCTCGACCTCCTCCTGGATGCTGGAGCCCAAGGCCGAGTTGCCGATGTTGGCGTTGATCTTGACGAGGAAATTGCGGCCGATGATCATCGGCTCGGATTCCGGGTGGTTAATGTTGTTCGGGATGATGGCGCGGCCGCGGGCGATTTCGTCGCGGACGAATTCCGGGGTGATTTCTTCCGGCAGGCTGGCGCCGAAGTTCTGGCCCTTGTGCTGGCGGCCGAGAAGGTCGGCCATTTTTTGCCCCATTTTGCCGGTCGACCGCAACGATTCGAGGTAGGCGCGACGGTTGTTGTTTTCGCGGATGGCGACGAACTCCATCTCCGGGGTGACGATGCCCTGGCGGGCGTAATGCATCTGGCTGACGTTCCTGCCGGGCCTGGCGCGCAGGGGCTTGCGGTGCAGGCCGGGGAAGCGCAGCTCGTCGAGCGCCGGGTCGGCGGCGCGGATGCGGCCGAAGTCCGAGGTCAGATCGGCCAGTTCCTCGACGTCGCCGCGCTCGGCGATCCAGCCGGCGCGCAGGGCGGGCAGGCCGTTGCGAACGTCGATCGTGGCGGCCGGGTCGGAGTAGGGTCCGGAGCAATCGTAGACGTAGATCGGCGGATTCCTTTCGCCGCCGAAGGCGGTCTGCGTGTCGGCCTGCGAGATTTCGCGCATCGGCACCCGGATGTCCGGGCGCGAGCCTTCGATGTGGACCTTGCGGGAATTGGGCAGCGGCTGCACTGCGGCCTCGTCGACATGGGCGTCGGCGGCGAGGAAGATGTCTTTGGCGTTCATTGTGGCTCCAGGCGTGAGTGCAACCGGTGAGACGGGCAAGGAGCGAGAAGTTTCGTTTCCCTGCGGCGGCATGACCCGGTCAGGTTCGAAGGGTATTTCTCAGTCGACCGTGGCAGCCGGCACCCCTAACGAGAAGTTGCAAGCTACTGGAAAGACGGCGGAAATGCAAGGTTGCGCGGTCCACCGCGGACGGCGGGCGAGTTCCGGCCGCAGCCGTCCGTCGCCCGGAGCGCATTGACCGGCGAGGACGTCCGGCGGTACCGTAATGACTCCCGAGTCATCACCTTACCGATGTCCGCCGCCTGCCCGTCGAGAAAGCGCCGCAAGGAAGCCCGTCCGTCCGAACTGACGGCGGCGGCGCTCGACCTGTTCGTTGAAAGGGGCTTCGCCGCCACCCGGCTCGAAGAAGTGGCGCTGCGCGCCGGCGTCTCGAAAGGGACGCTGTACCTGTATTTCGACAGCAAGGAAGCGCTGTTCAAGGCGGTGATCCAGGAAGGCATCGTGCCCGTGGTCGCCGAGGGCGAGGCCATCGCCGCCCGCCATTCCGGAAACGCCGCCGATCTGCTCGAACGCCTGCTGGAAAACTGGTGGTCGCGGATCGGGGAGACGGAGTACGCCGGAATTCCCAAGCTCATGGTCGCGGAGGCGCGCAACTTTCCCGAGGTCGCCCAGTTCTACTATGAAAACGTGATCCGCCGCGGACGCGCGCTGGTCGGCGCCGCGCTCCGGCGCGGCATGGCCAGCGGCGAGTTCCGGCCGATGGACGTCGAGACGACGATTGAAGTGGTGATCGCGCCGATCCTGATGTTGCTGGTCTGGCGCTTCTCGATGGCTTCCTGCCTGGGAAACGAGATCGACCCGCGCCAGTATCTGGCGATCCACATGGATCTGTTGCGCCAGGGACTGCAGGCGAGTCGGGTATAATGTCTTTTTGTCGGAACGAAGATATTAGCCCGTGCTAATATATAGCCTGCGGAGACCCCAATGAACATCGAGCAAGCGCGCTTCAACATGATCGAACAGCAGATCCGGCCGTGGGAGGTTCTGGATCAGCAGGTTCTCGACCTGCTTTTTGTCGTCAAGCGTGAGGACTTCGTACCCCCGCCTTATCGCAATCTCGCGTTCGCCGACATGGAAATCCCCATCGGCAGCGGACAGGTGATGCTGGCGCCGCGTGTCGAGGCCCGGCTGCTGCAGGAACTCGGCATCCGGAAGACCGACAAGATCCTGGAAATCGGTACCGGCAGCGGCTACATGGCGGCTCTGCTGGCCGCTCGCGCCGATCACGTGATCAGCATCGAGTCGCGCCCGGCGCTCGCCGATATCGCCCGCCAGAACCTGGAGCGGGCCGGCGTCAGCAACGTCACGGTCGAAGTCGGCAACGGGGCCAGCGGCTGGTCTCCGCGCGGTCCGTATGACGTCATCGTCGTTTCCGGTTCGCTGCCGACCCTGCCCGATGCGCTGCTGAAACAGTTGCGCGTCGGCGGCCGTCTTGCCGCCATCGTCGGCACGGCCCCGGTCATGGAGGCTCAGCTGGTCACCTGCAGCGGCGACGGCGTCTTCAACACGGTCAACCTGTTCGAGACGGTCGTTCCCGCCCTCGATGGCGGGGAAGCGAAGCCCGCCTTCTCGTTCTGATGCGGCAGATTCGCGCGCGTCAACTCGCTGACTGGCTGTCCGACGATAGCCGCGGCAAGCCCGTCCTGCTCGACGTGCGCGAACCCTGGGAATACGAGATCTGCCGCCTGCCGGACTCGCTGCACATGCCCATGCACCTGGTCCCGCTGCGCAGCAACGAACTGAAGCGCGACGACGACATCGTCATTATCTGCCATCACGGTCGACGCAGCATGCAGGTTGCCATGTTTCTCGAACGCCAGGGCTATTCGTCGCTCATCAACCTGACCGGCGGCGTCAGCGCCTGGGCGGACGAAGTGGCCCCCGACCTGCCCCGTTATTGAGGACACCATGAAAAGATTCGTCTGGCTGCTTGTCGCCCCCATGCTGGTCTCGCCGCTGCGCGCCGCCGACCTGATGCAGATCTATCGCGACGCGCAGGCCAGCGACGCGACCTACGCGGCGGCCCGCTCGACGCTCGAGGCCGGACGCGAACGGATGCCGCAGGCGCGCGCCGGCCTGCTGCCAACACTGTCACTGACCGCCAATTCCTTCTGGAACCAGAACGAACTGTATCTGCGCGGCAGCGGCAACCGGACCAATGCGGACTTCAACAGCAACGGCTACACGCTGACGCTGAGCCAGCCGCTGTTCCGCTGGCAGAACTGGGTCGCCTATGACCAGTCGAAGTTCCAGGTCGCCCAGGCCGAAGCCAATTTCGTCCAGGCGGGACAGGATCTCATCCTGCGCGTCGCCCAGGCCTATTTCGACGTGCTCTACGCCAACGAAAACCTCAAGGCGGTGCGCGCCAACAAGGTCTCGATCGAACAGCAGCTCGAATCGGCCAAACGCAATTTCGAGGTCGGCACCTCGACCATCGTCGATGCCCAGGAAGCGCAGGCCCGTTTCGACCTCGCCACCGCCCAGGAAATCGCCGCCGAAAGCGATCTCGAGGTCAGGCAGCGGGCCCTGGAGGCGATCATCGGCAAGGAGCCGGGCGCGCTCGCGCCGTTGCGCCGGGACGCCGAAATACCGCAGCCGCAGCCCGCCGACATGAAGAAGTGGGCCGCCGCCGCCGAAAGCGACAACATCACCGTCCAGATCCAGATGGCGGCGCTGGAAATCGCCTCGCGCGAGGTCGACCGGCAGCGCGCCGGCCACTATCCGACCGTCGACGTGGTCGCCAACAAGGGAAAGTCGACCGCCTTCGCGCAGACCGTCGGCGGCCAGCTCGAGACCGATTTCGAGAACATCGGGGTGCAGCTCAACCTGCCGATCTTCCAGGGCGGGCTGGTGAGTTCCCGCACCAATGAAGCGAGCGCCAATCGCGCGGCCGCCGAGTCGACCCTCGAGCAGGCCCGGCGCAACGCCGCCCTCCAGGCGCGTCAGCAATACCTCGGCGCCACCAACGGGCTGGCGCAGGTGCGCGCGCTCAGGGCCGCGCTGATCTCGTCGCAATCGTCGCTGGAATCCAACCGCCTCGGCTTCGAAGTCGGCGTGCGCATCAACATCGACGTGCTGAATGCCGACAACCAGGTCTACGTCACCCGCCGCGACCTGGCCAGGGCGGTGCTCGAAACGCTGATGTCGCAGCTCAGGCTGAAAGCGGCGGTCGGCACGCTGAGCGAGGACGACGTGGTGGCCGCCAACGCGCTGCTCGACCCAAGCGCTACCCAGTAATCGCCGAACGGATCAGCGCCAGCGTCCGTGCGCTGGCGCCGCGATGGGCTTCGGCAAAGCTCGTGGCGGCGGCGCGCATGTTCCCGAGTTCGCCAGCGTCGCCCAAAGCCCGACCGATCGTCGCGGCGAGCCCCGGCGCATCGGGCGCCCGCACCGCGGCGCCGGCGGCAATGGCATCGGCGGTCGCCTGGAGAAAATTGAAGGTGTGCGGGCCGACGACTGCCGGGCAGCCGCAGGCCGCCGCCTCGATCAGGTTCTGCCCGCCGAGCGGCAACAGGCTGCCGCCGATGAAGGCGATATCCGCGAGGGTGTAGTAGGCGGCCATTTCCCCCATGCTGTCGCCGAGCCACACCTGTGTCTGGGAACCGGGCAGCCCATCGCTGCGCCGGACGAAGTCGATGCCGCGCCCGGCCAACAGCGCCGCGACTTCCGCGAAGCGCTGCGGGTGGCGCGGGACGAGGACCAGCAGCGCCCGCGTGGCGGCGATTTCCCGCCATGCTTCCAGCACCAGCGCTTCCTCGCCATCACGCGTGCTCGCCGCCAGCCACACCGGGCGGCCGCCCAGCGCCGCGCGCCAGGCCTTGCCGAGAGCGATCCTGTCGGGGGCCGGCGCGACATCGAACTTGAGGTTGCCGCAGACGTTCACGTTGCCCGCCCCGAGCCCTGCGATCCGCTGCGCATCGCCGGCCGTCTGCGCGGCCACCGCGGCGAGGGCGGAGAAGGCCGGCCGCGCCAGCGCCGCGATCTTCCCGTAGGCGCGCGCCGAGCGCCCGGAAAGCCGGGCATTGGCGAGAACCACCGGCACCCCCCGGCGCCGCGCGGCAGCCAGCAGGTTCGGCCAGATCTCGGTCTCCATGAGGATCCCGAAGCTCGGCGAATAGTGGCGAAAAAAGCGGTCGACCGCATCGGGATAGTCATAGGGCAGGTACGCCTGCAGCACCCTGTCCCCGTAGACTTCCCGCCCCGCCGCGCGACCGGTCGGCGTCATGCAGGTCAGCAGGATCCGATGTTCCGGCCATGCTGTCTGCAGGGCTTCGATCAGCGGCTGGGCGGCGCGGGTCTCGCCGACCGACACGGCGTGAACCCAGATCAGCCTTGCGGGCGCCGGCAGGCCGGCGAAGGCCCAGCGTTCGGCCAGATGCTGCAGGTATTCCGGCTGTCGGCGGGCGCGCCACAACAGCCGCAGCAGGATCAGCGGGGTCGCCAGATAGATGGCCAGGCTGTAGAGCAGGCGCGCCATCAGCAACGGCCCGCCGCGGGTGCGGCGCCTGCGGCGTCCGGCGCCGGCAATCGCGCCACGGTACGGGAGCCATGACGACGTTGGTGGCTGACCGCGGAGAAACCGTCGATCGCATGAGCGAGCGAGGAACTTTTCACGGTCGGGGTGGGCATCGGCAACTAGAATGGCGACATGTCGAAGGTGCAATTATCCCGAAAACCGCTGTTGACCGCTTGCATTCGCTTGCGTCGCCTGATCAACCCCCGCTTTTGTGGCGCCGCCACCGATCACCCGTCGGGCGGGCGCTCCGAGGGAAGCCGGCGCTGCTTGATCGCCGGCGGTTCCGGAGGGATCCAGGGATGGTCGAACACCACTTGACATTGCTGCACTGCGGTAAAATCATCGTTTTCCTGCAAGGGGTTGCCCCGTGAAGATCCTCGTCACCGGCGCCGCCGGGTTCATCGGCATGACCACCGCGCTGCGCCTGCTGGCGCGCGGCGACGACGTCGTCGGCCTCGACAACCTCAACGACTATTACGCGGTCAGCCTCAAGGAAGACCGCCTGAAGCGGCTGACCGGACAGGCGAAGTTCCGCTTCGTCAAACTGGACGTCGCCGATCTGGCTGGTATCGAAACGCTCTTCGCGGCCGAGAAGTTCGACAAGGTCATCCACCTCGCCGCCCAGGCCGGCGTCCGCTATTCGCTGCAGAATCCGCACGCCTATGTGGACAGCAACGTCGTCGGCTTCACCAACGTTCTCGAAGGCTGCCGCCACAACGGCGTCCGGCACCTGGTCTACGCGTCCAGTTCGAGCGTCTATGGCGGCAACACGCGAATGCCCTTTTCGGAGCATGACAGCGTCGATCACCCGATCAGCCTCTATGCCGCCACCAAGAAGGCCAACGAGCTGATGGCCCACACCTACAGCCATCTCTACGGCCTGCCGACCACCGGCCTGCGCTTCTTCACGGTCTATGGTCCGTGGGGGCGGCCGGACATGGCGCTCTTCCTGTTCACCCGGGCGATCCTTGAAGGGCGGCCGATCGACGTCTTCAACCATGGCAACATGCAGCGCGACTTCACCTACGTCGATGACATCGTCGAAGGCGTCATCCGCGTCGTGGACAGGACTGCCGCGGTCAACCCGGAATATGACCCGATTTCCGCCGACCCGGCGACCAGCAGCGCGCCCTATCGCATCTTCAACATCGGCAACAACAATCCGGTGCAGCTGCTCGATTTCATCGGCGCCATCGAGGACGCCCTCGGGATGAAGGCGGAGAAGCGCCTGCTGCCGCTGCAGGACGGCGACGTGCCGGCGACCTACGCCAATACCGACCTGCTCGACGACTGGGTCGGCTTCGTACCGGGCACCAGCGTGCGCGAAGGCGTCGGCCGCTTCATCGCCTGGTATCGCGATTACTACCGGACCTGAAAATCAGCCGCGGCGGCTGGAACCCGGCCCGCCGCATTTCCACCAACGCTCGGACAGGGAACCAGGAACTCATGGCAACGTACGCCATCGGCGACATTCAGGGCTGCTTCGACTCATTCCAGCGGCTGCTCGACGCCTGCGGTTTCGATCCCGCGCGCGACCGCCTGTGGCTGGTCGGCGACCTCGTCAATCGCGGCCCGAAATCGCTGGAAACCCTGCGCTTTGTAAAATCGCTCGGGTCTTCGGCGATCACCGTGCTCGGCAACCACGACCTCTACCTGTTGATGGTCGCCGAGGGCGGTACGGAATTCCGGACCAGGGGCGACACCTTGCAGGAGATCCTCGATGCGCCCGACTGCGCCGAACTGCTCGAATGGCTGCGCCAGCAGCCGCTCTGTCATATCGAGGGCAATTACTGCCTGGTCCATGCCGGCCTGTTGCCGCAATGGTCCGCCGCGCGCGCCCGCGAACTGGCGGGCGAGGTCGAAGCCGCGCTGCAGGGACTCGGATACCGGGAGTTCATTCTCAACCTCTGGGGCAGCAAGCCGACCGCCTGGTCCGACGATCTCACCGGCAAGAAGCGTCTGCGGGTGATCGTCAATGCGATGACACGGATGCGCTTCTGCTCGCCCGATGGCAACATGGAATTCAAGAGCAAGGGCGAGCTGGGCAGCGGCCCCGAAGGCTATCTGCCGTGGTTCGAGATTTCCGACCGGCGGAGCGCCGCTTCGATCCTGGTCACCGGCCACTGGTCGGCGCTTGGCCTGCGCATCACGGCGAATCTCCTTGCGCTGGATTCCGGCTGCCTGTGGGGCGGCCACCTGACCGCCGTGCGCCTGGAAGACCGGCGGGTGTTCCAGGTCGATTGCTCGCCGGGCGAAGCGCAGCCGCTGCGCGAGTAGCGGCGCGGGCGGCAGTCCAGTTCGGCACGCGGCGCCCGGACCAGCGGACTGCGCGCCCTGGCCAAGGTACGATTCCATTTTCAGATTCATTGTGACGCCAAGACGAGCCGCCGACAGCGCAGGCAGCACGGCAAGGCGAAGTCGACCAAGTCACGGTTGGTTTGGAAATGGAAGAAGTTTCATTGCTGCGCCGCCTGTTGCGACTGCGACTGTCCCATTTCGACCATCTTGCGCGCCTCCTCGGAGAATTTCAGCGCCGTCTCCACGTCGTCGCGCGAATCGACGCTGGAAGGTGGTTTGAGCATCCCCTGCTGCACCGCCGGCCGCGCCCGGATCTGCGCCAGCCAGCGCTGCAGATTCGGAAATCCGTCGACCGGCACCCCCGACCACTCGTGCGTCCGCACCCAGGCCCAGTTGGCGATGTCGGCAATCGAATAGTCGCCAGCCAGGTATTCATGGTTCGCCAGTTGCCGGTCGAGGACCCCGAACAGCCGGGCGCATTCGCCCTGGTAGCGATCGATCGCCGGCTGGATCTTCTCCGGGAAGTAACGGAAGAAGACGTTGGCCTGACCCATCATCGGCCCGATCCCGCCCATCTGGAACATCAGCCACTGCAGGACAAGTGATCGCCCCCTGGGGTCGCCCGGCATCAGCCGCCCGGTCTTTTCGGCGAGATAGATCAGGATGGCGCCCGATTCGAAGACCGCGAAGCCGCCGGCGTCGTGATCGACGATCGCCGGAATCCGTCCGTTGGGGTTGATCGCCAGAAACCACGGCTGCTTCTG
>JAFLDQ010000143.1 GCA_017302355.1 Dechloromonas sp. | reverse complement strand
CTGCGCCGTCGCCTGACGGTGGGCGAGGCCCAGAATGCGCGGACCTGGCTGCTGGTGCTGGAGCTGCTGCAGCGCAACGGGACGCAGGAAGACTTCGAGCAGTGCGCCATCGACTTCGCCGTCACCTTCGAACGTTCGCCGCCGTCCTGGGAGGCCGTCCGGGCGCCGACCCTCCCTGTGGCGAAGCCGGCCAAGCGCGCGGACAACGCGCATTATCTGAGCGGCGAGATCAGGAACAGCCGGTTCGACGACCTGATTCACGTCCTCGGTGTGACGGAGCACGTCGTGATCGACTTTTCGGGGGTGCGCCGGCTCGACTTCTTTTCCGCCGGGCAACTGGTCAACCGCCTGTCGCCCTTCAAGGCCAGCGGGAAGGAAGTGATCCTGCGCAGCCCGAATCATCTGGTGGCCGAACTGATGGCCGTGGTCGGCCTCAACAAGTTTGCCCGCATCATCGTCCCCAAGTCCTAAGATCAGGAAGAAAAATGGAGCAATATCACGGCACGACGATCCTGTCGGTGCGCCGCGGCAATTCTGTCGCCATGGGCGGCGACGGCCAGGTCACGCTCGGCAACATCGTCATCAAGGCGACCGCCCGGAAAGTCCGGCGGCTGTACCAGGGGCGCATCCTCGCCGGGTTCGCCGGCGGCACCGCCGATGCCTTCACGCTGTTCGAGCGTTTCGAGGCCAAGCTGGAAAAGCATCAGGGAAATCTGCTGCGCTCGGCGGTCGAGCTGGCCAAGGACTGGCGCTCCGACCGCGCGCTGCGCCGCCTCGAGGCGATGCTCTCGGTCGCCGACAGGGAAGTCTCGCTGATCATCACCGGCAACGGCGACGTCCTGGAACCGGAGCAGGGCATTGTCGCCATCGGTTCCGGCGGTTCCTACGCCCAGAGCGCGGCGCGCGCCCTGCTCGAAAACACGGAACTCGCAGCGCGCGACATCGTCACCAGGTCGCTGGAAATCGCCGGCGACGTCTGCATCTATACCAACCGCAATTTCACGATCGAGGTGCTGGAATGAGTGGCGGCGCCGGGATGACCCCGCAGGAAATCGTCCACGAGCTGGACAAGCATATCGTCGGCCAGAAGAATGCCAAGAAGGCGGTCGCGATCGCGCTGCGCAACCGCTGGCGGCGGGCGCAGGTGGCCGAGCCGCTGCGCCAGGAAATCACCCCGAAGAACATCCTGATGATCGGCCCGACCGGCGTCGGCAAGACCGAGATCGCCCGCCGCCTGGCGCGGCTCGCCGACGCCCCATTCATCAAGATCGAGGCCACCAAATTCACCGAGGTCGGTTATGTCGGCCGCGATGTCGAGACGATCATCCGCGATCTGGTCGACATGGCCATCAAGTCGCAGCGTGAGCGGGCGATGAAGCAGATGCGCACGCGCGCCGAGGATGCCGCCGAGGATCGTGTTCTCGACGTGCTGCTGCCGGCGGCGCGCGGCCCCGGCTTTTTGGCCGGAGACGGCGAGTCGACCGCGACAGACGGCGCCACCCGCCAGAAATTCCGCAAGAAGCTGCGCGAGGGTGATCTCGACGACAAGGAAATCGAGATCGAGGTCGCTTCGCCGGGAATGCAGGCCGAGATTTTCGCGCCGCCCGGCATGGAGGAGCTGACGCAGCAGATCCAGGGCATGTTCCAGAACCTCGGCGGCGGCAAGAAGAAGTCGCGCAAGCTGAAGATCAGCGAGGCGCTGAAGCTGCTCGCCGACGAAGAGGCCGCGCGCCTGGTCAACGACGAGGAGGTCAAGCTGGAAGCGGTCCGGGCGGTCGAGCAGAACGGCATCGTCTTCCTCGACGAACTCGACAAGATCGCCAGCCGTTCGGAAATGCAGGGCGCCGACGTCTCGCGCCAGGGCGTGCAGCGCGACCTGCTGCCGCTGGTCGAGGGCACCACGGTGTCGACCAAGTACGGGATGATCAAGACCGACCACATCCTGTTCATCGCCTCCGGCGCCTTCCATCTGGCGAAGCCGTCGGACCTGATCCCCGAACTGCAGGGCCGCTTTCCGATCCGCGTCGAGCTCGATTCGCTGTCGGTCAGCGACTTCGAATCGATCCTGACCCAGACCGACGCCTGTCTCACGCGGCAGTACGAGGCCCTGCTCGACACCGAGGGAGTGCGCCTGGAATTCTCCGCGGGCGGCATCCGGCGGCTGGCCGAAATCGCCTTCCAGGTCAACGAGAAGACCGAGAACATCGGCGCCCGCCGTCTGCACACAGTGATGGAAAAGCTGCTCGAGGAGGTGTCCTTCGACGCCGGCAAGGCCGGTCTGCAAGCAGTCGCCATCGACGCCGGCTACGTCAATCAGCGGCTGGGTGAACTTGCCGCCGACGAGGATCTGTCGCGCTACGTGCTGTGAGCGGCGACGGCCTCGCCTTTCGGCTCCCGGGCATCCTCTTCCCGATCTTCGGGATCGTCGCCGCCGGCTATTTCTACGCCCGCCAGCACAAGCCGGAAATGGCGGTGGCCAACCGGCTGAACATGGACGTCTTCGTTCCGGCGCTGGTCTTCGCGGCGATGGCCGGCAAGTCCTTCGATCTCGCCGCCTATGCCCCGCTGGCGCTCGGCGGCTTCCTCGTCCTCGCCGCCTGCGGCCTGCTCGCCTGGCCGATCGCCCGGCTGATCGGCTGCCAGCCGAAGACGCTGGCGCCGCCGATGATGTTCAACAACTCCGGCAATATCGGCCTGCCGCTCGCCGTGCTGGCCTGGGGCGAGGAGGCGCTGGCGGCGGCGGTGATCCTGTTCATGGTCGAGAACACGCTGCACTTCTCGTTCGGCGCCCGCCTGCTCGACCCGGGCGCCCGCCTGCTGACGCTCTGGCGCGTGCCGGTGGTGGCCGCCGCGCTCGCCGGGCTGGCCGTGGCGCTCCTCAAAATCCCCGTCTGGCAGCCGCTGGTCATCGCCATCAAGATGCTCGGCGACGTCTCGGTGCCGCTGCTGCTGTTCTCGCTCGGCGTGCGCATGACCGACGTTTCCTTCAAGGAGTGGAAGGTGGCGACCGGCAGCGCCATCCTGCGCCCACTGGCCGGCATGGCGATCGCCGCCGGGGTCATCGAGCTGCTCGGCCTGCAGGGCCGCGATGCGGCGATGCTGCTGGTCTTCGGCGCGCTGCCGCCGGCGGTTCTCAACTTCCTTTTCGCCGAACGCTACCGGCAGGAACCGCAGCGGGTGGCCTCGATCGTGCTGATCGGCAACCTCGCCGCGCTCGTCTTTCTGCCGCTGGCGCTGGCGCTGGTGCTGCGCTGACGGTCGTTGCGGTCGACGGTTGCGGAAGGCCGATTTTCAGACCGGGGGCGGATTGCGAGGGGACAAGAAAAAGGCCGCGACTGCGGCCTTTTTCCGACTGTGCGCGAGTTTCTCAGGCCAGCATGTCGGCCCAGACGTTCTTCGCCCAGCCGAGCGCGAACACGCCTTCCATCTCGTTGCGCGCGGCCGAGACGCCGCCCGCCCCCTTGACCGGTTGCACGACCCGGGTTGCCGGGTCGTAGCGGTGTACGGAACTGACATGAATCGCGCTTTTCGAATCGACGAAGCTGTAGCAGGTGTTCATGACGAGAGGGTCGGGGTTGGGCTCCTGCCCGGAAAGGAGGTTGAGGATTGCCGCTGCGGCCAGCTTGCCGTGCTGGTTGGCGATGTGGCCGGATTTGGGCATGGTCGGCGCCGGGAAGATGGCGTCGCCGAGGACGTGGATCCCCGGCGTGTTGTTCGATTCCATGCTCAACCAGTTGATGTCCACCCAGCGGTTGTTGATCAGCCGGAGTCCCGACCTGGCGGCGATGTCGCCGGCACGGTGCGGGGGAATCACGTTCAACACGTCGGCCTTGAACTTGTCGAATTCGAGGACGGCGGTGCCGGTCCTGACGTCGACATCCTTGACCTCGCTGTTCGGGCGATACTCGAGGGCGCCCTTGTAGAGTTCATTCCAGGCCTTGACGAACAGGCCCTTCTTGGACACCACATCCTCGTTGGCGTCGAGGATGACGACCTTGGACTTCGGCTTGCTCTTCTTGAAGTAATCGGCGACCAGGCAGGCGCGTTCGTACGGGCCGGGCGGGCAGCGATAGGGCGCCCTGGGGATGGTGATGGCGTAAGTGCCGCCATCCTTCATGTCTTCCAGCTGCTTGCGCAGGGCGACGGTCTGCGGGCCGGCTTTCCAGGCGTGCAGGATTTTCGCCTGGGCTTCGGGGTTGTTGAGGCCGGGAACCTGGTCCCACAGGAAATCGACGCCGGGCGACAGCACCAGCCGGTCGTAGGTCATGGCGCCGCCTGCCTTCAGGGAAATCGTGCGTTTGCCGGCGTCGACCGCAACCACCTCGTCCCGGATGAGGCGGACGCCCCACTTGTTCTTCAGGCCGTCGTAGCTCACCGTGATGTCCGCCATGGTCTTGGTGCCGCCGATGACCAGGTTCGAGATCGGGCAGGAGATGAAGGCCGGGTTGCGCTCGATCAGCGTCACCTGGACGCCCCCTTCGCTCCACATGCGCAGGTACTTGGCGACGGTGGCGCCGCCGTAGCCGCCGCCGACCACGACGACATGGCCGCTGGCCTTGCCGCCGCCGCCGGCGCAGCCATAGAGGGAAGCCATCGCGCCGGCTGCCGCGCCGGCCTTCAGGAAATCGCGTCTCTTCATCGGCATCATGGTTCGTTCCCCCTATTTCTGCGCGGCGAAATAGCCGGCGATCAGGTCGAGCTGCTCGTCGCTATAGCCCCTGGCGATCTGATGCATGATCGTTGCCGGCTTGGCGCCGCTCTTGAAGTCGGCGAGCTTCTGCAGGGTTTTGGCCTTCTCCACGCCGGCCAGCGCATCCATCCCGGCCCCCGGGACCGCCCTGCCGTTGGTGCCGTGACAGTTGGCGCAGGTCGCCGCCAGGTTGCGGGCCAGATTGGGGTCGCTGGCCTGAGCGGCGCCGGTGAGCGCGAGCAGGGACAGTGCGGCGATGGCAGTGGGTGGGTTCATGGGGACATTTCCTGTGGGTTGGATGGGTAGGCGGGCTGAGTCGCCCGGGGCGGGGCGAACCGCGTTCGGCGGAGGGTATAGCGCTTTTGACGAAATTGCATGCTGCGTTGCACAATGACGGGTTCTGGCTTCTTCCGTGCGATCCGCCGGCCTGGATGAAGCCGGAAGTCGCCTGGATGGTCCGGGCGCTGGCGTTACCTGGCCGGGTTCTCCTGGATCAGGCCGGGATCGCGGGAAAGGCGTTTTCGCACAGGGCGCACGGTAAACACATTCTGGGAAAGATCATGGAAAAGCAACGCCGCAAGGTACTCAAGTCCGGGTCCGGAGCCGCACTCCTGGGTCTGCTCGCAACGGCCGGCGTCATCCGGCCGGGCATGGCGCTGGCGGAATCGAACAGGACGGCCTTCGAGGCCAGGAGCATGGCCGCGACGCTCAAGGCGATCGGGGCGGCATCGCTGGTCGACAGCACGGAGGTCCAGCTCAGCGGCCCGGACATCGCCGAGAACGGCGCCGCGGTGCACCTCGGGATCAGTTCGACGCTGCCCAACGTGACCATGATCGCCATCCTCGTCGAAAAGAATCCGAATCCGCTCGCGGTGGCGTTCCGATTGCCGGAAGGCACGCAGGCCAATGTGCAGACCAGGGTCAAGATGGCGCAGAGTTCCAATGTCTACGTCCTGGTCAAGGCGGGCGACAGGTTCTTCATGGCCAACAAGGAAATCAGGGTCACGCTCGGCGGCTGCGGCGGATGACCGGTCAGTGCGTTTCGCGAGTTCAAGGAGTTATCGATGGCAACAAGTCCGACGAAAATCCGTGCCACCGCCAAGGATGGCGTTACTGAAGTCAAGGTGCTGATCAGCCACGAAATGGAATCCGGCCAGCGCAAGGATGCCGCTGGAGCCGTCTTTCCGGCGTGGTTCATCACCGAAGTCACCGCCAGGCACAACGACCGGGTGGTTCTGGCTGCCGACTTCGGCACGGCCGTGTCGAAGAATCCCTACCTCGCCTTCCGGTTCAAGGGGGGGGCGGCAGGTGACCGGATCAGCTTGACGTGGAAGGACAACAAGGGCGAAACGCGAACCGACGAGACGAAGATCGCCTGATTCGCTCGCGAATCCAGCCGCGCCACTGGCTCGGCCGGCGGCTGGTCTTCGCGTCACGATCGATCCGGAGATCGAGCGAGGCGCCGGCCCGGGTCACGGACGCCGGATCGCGAGCACGCCCGGCTCGGCTGGAGTGCGTCGCCGTTGCCTGGGCGGCCGATGATCCTGTAGCATGTGTTTGAGCGGATCGCCAGGATGGGGGCGTCCGCATCCGGAACATGATGCGCAAGGGACAGCCGGCCGGCCCGGCGAAGAGGTGGAAGGTCGCCGGCTGCCTGCGTGAAATCAAGGCCGTCAAGCCGGTCAGCGTCAACCTGACCAAGCGCAAAGGCGTCGACAACAACTTGGGGATCGCCTGATGAAAAATGTCTTTTGCAAGCCGCTGCTGGCCGGTGGCCTCGTGCTCGCCGCCACCTTCGCCAACGCCGCCGACTGGGCGCCGGGCAGCACCGGCTGGTCGGCCCTGCCGGAAGTCAAGCGCAGCAAGCTGGCGCTCTACCTGACGCCGCAGCAGGCGTACGACATGAAGAAGAGCGATCCCGGGGGCGTCGCTTTCTTCGACATCCGCACGCGGGCCGAAGCGATGTACGTCGGCTGGCCGGGCGATGCCGACGCCCTCGTGCCTTTCGCCGAGCATCCGGAGGTCATGAGCGACTGGGACGACAAGCGCTTCATGTACAAGCTCGCGCCCAACCAGGATTTCGTTCCGGAAATCGAGCGCCGGATGAAGGAAATGGGGCTCGGCAAGGATGCGCCGGTAATCCTGATCTGCCGCTCCGGCGACCGCAGCTCGAAGGCGCAGGACCGTCTGCAGATGGCCGGCTTTACGCGCGTCTACAGCATCACCGAGGGCTTCGAGGGCGATGCGGCGAAAGACGGCGCCAAGGCCGGCCAGCGCACGGTCAACGGCTGGAAGAACGCCGGTTTGCCGTGGACCTACAAGCTGGACAGGGCGAAGATGTACTTCCCCCATTGAGGGCCGAGTGAAGGCGGCCGCGAGGCCGCTTTTTCTCGCCCTTTAATTCAGTATGTGCTAATTTTGTAATACGCTGGCCGGCAATTCTGTCCCCGGCGTAATCTTGAGGGGGAAAGTCATGGATCACGAGACATTCGCAAAAATTCTCGACGACGCCGGCCGCCAGGGGCTGAGCCGGCGTTCGTTCCTGCGCCTCGGCGCTGCCGGGGCTGGCGGCCTGCTGCTGACGCCGGCGACGGCGCGGGCGGCGGCGAGGCTCAAGTCGCCGGCGCGCATCGTCATCGCCGGCGCCGGCGCGGCCGGCCTGGCCGCCGCCTCGCACCTGGCCGCGCGCCTCGACGGCGCCAGCATCACCATGATCGACGCGCGCAAGGAGCATTTCTACCAGCCCGGCTTCACGCTGGTCGCTTCCGGCATCAAGCCGTTGTCGTACGTCGTGTCGACGACGCGCGAATACCTGCCGGGTGGCGTCGAGCTGATCGAGGAAGCGGTCGCCGAGTTCGACCCGGAAGGCAACAAGCTGGTCACCGCCAGCGGCAAGCCGGTGCCCTACGATTTCCTGGTCGTCGCCACCGGCCTCAAGCTCGACTACGCGGCGATTGCCGGCATGGATGTCGGGCAGATCGGCAACAACGGCCTGGGCAGCATCTACCACAGCCCGGCCAAGGCCGAGGCCACCTGGCGGGCGATGTCGAATTTCGCCGATAACGGCGGCGTCGGCGTCTTCCTGCGTCCGGACACCGAGATGAAGTGCGCCGGGGCGCCGTTGAAGTACACCTTCGTCACCGACGACTACCTGCGCCGCCGCGGCAATCGCGGCAAGGCCGAGCTGGTCTACAACGCCAACAACAAGGTGCTGTTCAGCGTGCCCATCGTCCATGAAAAGGTCCGCATGCTGTTCGAGGATCGCGGCGTCAAGATGAACTATGAACGCGTGCTGCAATCCATCGATCCCGGCAGGAAGCTGGCCGTCTTCAGGACGCCGGTCGGCCCGGTCGAGCTGCAGTATGACTTCATCAACGTGATCCCGCCGATGCGCGCGCCGGATCCGGTGCGCAACAGCCCGTTGCGCTGGATGGAAGGCGCCTGGGCCAACGACGGCTGGATCGAGGTGGACAGGCACAACCTGCGGCACAAGCGTTTCGCCAACATCTTTGCGGTCGGCGACGTCGCCGGCGTGCCCAAGGGCAAGACGGCGGCCAGCGTCAAATGGCAGGTGCCGGTCGCCGTCGATCACCTGCTGGCGACGATCGAGGGCAAGGAATCGACCGCGCATTACGGCGGCTACACCTCGTGCCCGCTGATCACCCGGCTCGGTCAGGCGATGCTGGTCGAGTTCGACTACCGGGACAACCTGGTCCCGTCTTTCCCCGGCGTCATCGCGCCGCTGGAAGAGCTGTGGATCAGCTGGGTGATGAAGACGATGGCGCTGAAGCCAACCTACATCAGCATGTTGCGCGGCCGCGCCTGATTCCGGAGGAATGGACAAATGAAAGAACTCGATCCGCTGGTCTTCCTGGTCGTCTTCCAGGAAATGCTCGGGCCCCTGCTGTGGCTGATGATCGCGGTCATCGTCGTCGGCACCGCGGCCTTCGTCGCGCTGCTGCTGAAGGAGCGGACGATCAACTCGAAGCGCCTGGTGCGCGCCGAATTCGCCGGCCTGCTGGGCGGCGTGCTGGCGCTGGTGCTGATGGCCAGGGTCTCGTCGTCGGGCTTCACCGATGCCGGCGGCCCGGCCGACTGGTTTCTGATCGCGCTGGTCTTCGGCCTCGGCCTGGCCGGAACGGCGATCCTCGTCTATACCGTGCTCGGCTGGCGCCGGCCGGCAAAGTCGTAGCCGTTCAGGGCTGGTCTTGCCGCCGGTCGCTCGGCGCACCGGCCAGACCCGCGCCGGCCCAAACGCGCAACCGCGCCACCCCGGCGGTGCGGGCGATGGTCGTCCGGTCGCCGGGAAATCCGCTCAGGCTGCCCGGATCCCGGGTTTTTGCCGGAAAAACGCCGTCGACCGCAACCGGCCGGCGCCACGGCGCACACCCCGCCTATTTCGGGAACATGAACTGCACCTGGGCGCGAATCTGCCAGTTGGGGCCGTCGTCCGGCGCCACCACGTTGTAGTAGGCGGACAACTGCGCATTCACCGGCAGCTTGCCGAGGTGGAAGATCTTGCCGATGCCGCCGCCGACCGGCACCGTCCACCGCTGGCTGCTCTCGGCCTTCCAGTTGGCGGTGATGACCGGCGAACTGGTCAGATAGAGGCCGCCGGCGAAGTTGTAGTTGATGAAGGGCTGGATCGTCGCGTTGTTGTACGACCCGCCGGTTCCGCTGTCGGAGAGCGACCAGATGTTGTTGACCA
>JAFLDQ010000142.1 GCA_017302355.1 Dechloromonas sp. | reverse complement strand
CCGGGGTCAGTTCACTCTCAGCGCCGCTCAGTCCTTCCAACAGCTTCGCTTCAAGCTGTTCTTCGGCTTTGCGTTTCTCGTCGGCGCGGATCAGCTCGCGTACATATTCGCTCACGCTGCTGTAGCGGCCTTGGGCGATCTGTCCATCCACAAACTTCTTTAAGGGGTCGGGCAGCGAAATATTCATGCTTTGCATGGAGCACCTCCTTATCTCACCTAAAGTGCCACAAACAGCAAAAGATGGCAATAACTGCCATGTGACCCAGGGCAATCCATGAATGCCATCGTCGTGAACCCTCCAAAATAATCGTTTACGCTCAATGAGTTACAAAGGGGCTGTTCACAGCCCCTTGATTTGTATAGTTTTCTGTCTTTTTGGGGTTTTCCATGAGGGCAGAAAGCAAGTTCCGATTGGTCGACGTCTGGGCACGTCTATCACTCGTGCAGGAACCGGCACTGCCCGCTATGTCAGACCCGGGCGAAGGAAGCCTGGGTCGCCGCAAGGCGGCGTGAAGTGCTGCCCGTGCCTTACTTTCACCTGGTGTTCACGCTGCCGCACGACCTCAATGGCCTGATTGCCGCCGCACCACGGTCGCTTCACGAGACGCTGTTCTCCGCGGTATCGGCAACGCTTACCGAATTCGCCGCCAACCCGCGACATCTGGGCGGCGTGTCGGCGTTCTTGCTGGTGCTGCATAACGTGGAAGCAGGATCTCGGCCGACATGTCCATCTGCATGCGCTGGTACTTCAAGACCCGAGGCACCCGAAGCTGGGTATTTGCCGCAACAGAAGAAAAAGAGGATGGAACGAAAAGGGAACTTACCTTGCTGCTAGAGTCGGATACGCCGATAAGACGGCATGTCAAGATCAAAGCTGACGCGAACCCGCATGACCGCCAATGGGAACAGTACTTCGAGGCCCGATGGGGCAAGAAAATGCTGTATTCAGTGTGCGGTCGCAGGAAGTTTTACCGCGTCTGGCAAAGGCAAGACGGCCTGTGTTCGGTCTGTCAAAATTCCATCACGACGAGCACTCCCTGGGGTGTTCGCCACATCGTGAAACGGACGGATGGCGGATCGGATGCCGCAAGCAACCTTCAGATGCAACATCTCAGTTGCCGTAGAAACCTGTAGTATGCCCGAATGAAAGTTGTGAAACCGGGTATCGAAAGATGCCTTTGTAGAGGCTTGAGCCGTGTGTGCTGAAAGGTGCAAGCACGGTTCTTAGGGGGCCGGGCGCGGGCAACCGTGTTCGGCTACCCGACGTTAGGCGGCATAACCCATCACCGTGAATCGTCTACCTAAAAGGAGATCGAGATGAGCCGACACCAGGAGTGGAAGATGGTTCACCTGCTCTATCAGTACGCTCATCGCAGCGGGCGCAGTGCTCACCCGGTTCTAACCGAAGACGAACTCCGGAACGCTGGAGTCCACTGCGACGTTGACACGTGGCAAATTCTGAAAGATGCCAGCGTGGTAAAGCGGGTTGGAAACGCCTTCGAACTCTCTAAGGCCGCCAGGCAGCTCGTAAGCACATTTACCCTTGCTAAGGGTCCTGAAACCGATCAAGACATAAGGGTCGACTACCCAGAAGCATTTGTCGTCATGCCCTTCAGTCAGCCATGGTCCAACGAGGTATACGAGAATCTGTTCAAACCTGGAATCGAGGATGCTGGCTTTGAAGCCACTCGTGGCGACTCCATAGTACGCTTGGGTGACCTCCGGACAAATGTTTGGAGGAGCATTACGCAGGCAGGAGTCATCGTTGCTGATGTCACAACTCCAAATCCAAATGTGTACTACGAACTGGGGCTAGCAGATGCGCTCGGAAAGGCAACCTTTCTCTTTAAGCAGGAGGGTTCCTCCTTACCAGCGGACATCGGCGGCGAGCACTTCTACGAGTACAACTTGAAGCATCTTGGCGCCAATCAGCAGGTGCTCACCCAGGCCCTCCGAAAGTGGGCCAATGAAAGGGACAACATGTTCTTCGGTGTCAAGACGCTTGCTGACGCTCATCACAAGTGAAAATGCCGCCTACCATTCGCTCAACCGGAGCCATTGCGGCATGCGGCTAAATGCCCGCCATTTCATTCTGAGCCTTTAGCCACACACCGCAACGGTCCGGTTAGCTCGAACGCTGAACGTCCGCTATCCTAATCGGGCTACTTCCGCTTTGGGTCGTAACCGGAAGCTCACGATTCGAAGGGACTGCGGTCGTGGCGAGCTTTGCTGGCTGGAAAAGCTGAACCCCGCAAATGACATAGGCCTAACCCGGTTTTCCGTTCCACTGCGCCTCAAATCCCAAGTGCGTCGCGAGCGGGCTGGCCGCGGTCCCGAGACCAAGCTGTGACGGTTGTCGTTGCCGATACGCGCGTCTATGTTTCGGCGCTCGTCTTCGGTGGTGTGCCGTTGGCCGCCCTCACTAAAACGCTCACGGCCCCCAGACTGTCCAATAAGCGGCTTTTTCTGTCAGAACGATATGCTCTCGTTGGTCCGGTTGGATTTCCTATCCTTCAGACCTAAAAGTAAGCAGCTGACATGGCGCACCGGATACTCCTGCCAATCGGGGGGGTGTAGGGCTTTTCCACCCACTGGGTGCCGAGCACCACCGCAGGATCCTTCCAATCGCCAGCAGCTTTGTCCTAACCCCGGTTTTGGCCATGGCCTACACTTTCAGCGACGGGGCCGGCTGCCGTCGGGTAGCGGTGAACGCTTGGTGTGGAACAGGAGGCTGACATGGCACAAGAGAAAAAAGGTAGTCGTCCGGGTGACGGCAACAGCGCACCGTCCAAGCTGGCGGAAGCGCTGACGCATGTGGTCAGGGAACTCAGTCCCGCAGATAGGGAGGATGCCCATGATCCCGATTTCCAGTTCGCCTTGCGCGAGCTGCTGCAGGCTTACAAGCCGCTTTTGGAGGCCGATCTGGCGCGAGTGGACGCGCCTGACGAGCTGACCAAGGAAGTGCTCGAAGCGGGGCCCAATTGTGAAGATGAGTTTGCCGCCGCCGACCAACTGCTCGGCAGATTCCTTACCGAAGAGGTGGCCGTTCGCCTTTTGCCGGCGAATGCGCGCGAACTGCTCGGGCCGATCGAGCGCTGGCGGTGGTGCCTGCTGCATATTCGCTGCTGCATCATCTTCGGCTGGCTGTTGTGTCGCCGGCCGCACACCTTCCGGACTTCCAACTACTACCTGTACCGCTTCTGGCGCTGCGTTCGCCAGGCGATTGGCACGCCAGTCGGCGATGCGCTGAATGGCGCCGAGCGCGCCGACTTCGCGCGGCTGGTGCAGGCAATGGCGGCGGCCTACAAGCCCTATCTCTCCGATCAACTGGCCAGCGCCGAATTCCCGAGCGGGATTCCCGACGAAATCATTAGCGGCAAGCTTGACTGTCTGGAAGACGACGATACCGCCGGCTCCATTTTCGAGCGTCTGCTGGCCCCCGACGTGGCGCCTGCCTTGCTGGGCGAAGAGGTGTTTGCCAAGCACCAGCAAGAGCCGTGGTTCTGGTTCTGCCGGTGCTGGTGTCTGTGCGCGATCCGCTTCGGCTGTTGCTTGGCTCGGATTCGCAACCTGCGCGATTTCGTCCGCTGTCTGCTCTTCTATCGGCGTTGCCTGCGACAGTGCTTCCGCCCGCTGAGTTGCGAGTTGACCGAGCCGACCGGCTGCGTCCCTGAAGAGGTCAATGTCGAGATCAAGGCACTCGTCGTCGCCGTTCGCGGTACGGCGGCCGGTGGCATGTTCCACCACTATGTGCTCGAATGGTCGCAGGACGGGATCAACTGGCATGCGTCCGATTTCCACTATCCGCCGATTCCACCCGGCGGAGGCGCGCAGGGGAACTTTGCCGTCAATAACGGGCTGCTGGGCTATTTCGACACCAGCGCGCGCGATCCCGGCCTCTACTTCATCCGAATGACCGTCTTCTCGGTCGAGGGCACAACCCAGGTTTGTACGACGCAGTTCTCCCTGTTCAAGCAGGAAGTACGAATCATCAGCGTAGACGGCGCCGCGCTCGACACGGTCTGGGCCGATCCGAACGCGCGATTCATCGAGAGCGTGCCGGGCATCTGCGAAGACCCACCGGGTACCTGGCGGCGATTCCCGAGCACTGATGAGATGTCGTTCGGCGAATGCCTGTACATCTACGGCGGCGCCTTCGTCGGGGGTTGCGACGGCAAGCGGATCAAGCGCTACATGATCGATTACAAGCCGGGGTTCGAACTCGATTGCTTCACCGCCGGGTGGAGCAACATCTGGAAGGTCGAGTTCAACACGGTCTGGCAGTACCGCGATTCGAACATGCGCAAGGATACGTCCAACCTGACCGCCGTCTGGAATACCGACTGCATTGTGCCGGTGTTCTTCCCGCCGTACTGCCTGCACTCGGAGCCCCAGGCGCGCCTCGATCCATCGTGCTGGCCAAGCCACACCGGGCTCTGCGAACTGAGCGGGTTGGTCACCTTGCGCCTGATGGTCGAGGATACCGATGGCAACCTTTACTGCGACACCCAGCGGCTGTGGATCGACAACAAGCCAATCTGCGCCAAAATTCGCATCGATGCCGTGCCGAAGTGCGAGGATCTGTTTGTCAGCCAGTTCGCCAATCCGCCCGAATGCTCCGCGGCATGGAACCTGCCGCTCTCCGGCATTGCCTACGACCCGTACATCAACGATGCACTGCCGCTGACGCGCCCGAACGACAACTTCGACTACTACCAGATCCACGTCACCAAACAGGGCGGGCCCACGATCACCATCCCTATTTCCATGGGGCCAACTGCACCGTGTTTCAAGGGGACCAAGCGCATCGGGAAGTGCGATCCATGCAATGCGCTCGATCCGCATGCCGGCGACGTCTACGGTACGCTGGCTCAGTTCGATCTGCGGGCGGTGGACCTCGCCTGCAAGGGCAGCCTGCCCTACGCGGTACCGGACGCCTTCACGATCCCCCGCCAGGAATGCTGCGTCTACACCTTCGACCTGTGGGTTTACGACCGTACTGTACGCTCTTCGGGCGTCAACTGGGCGCACGCCTCGTGGCCGGTGAAGATCTGCAACGACCTGAAGCCCACCTGAGTTGAAGCACACGGGGGAGGGGCCGGTCCGTAACCGACCCCTCCCCGGGGACGCAGCGATGACCGAGATCGGATTCTGGCCGGCATTGTTCTTGACTACACTCGCGACGTGGCGACTGACCCACCTGCTTGCCAACGAGGACGGGCCGGCGGACTTGGTACTTCGCTTGCGAAGAGCGCTGGGGGACAGCGGCATCGGTCATCTGATGGATTGTTTTCAGTGTCTCAGCCTGTGGGTCGCGGCACCGCTGGCACTGATCCTCACTACGGAATTACTCACCTGGCTGATCGCCTGGCTCGGGCTGTCGGGCGCGGCCTGCCTGCTCGAACGCTGTGGGCGGCAGGTTGAGGCAATCCAGGCACCACCACTCTTAATCGGCGGAGATATCGATCATGGGATGCTGTGGCCAAGGCAGGGAAGCGCTGAAGAAAAGCCAGACGGCGAGTCCGCCGGTGGCGCACGTTAGCGCCGCGACGTCGTCCGTTTATCAACGATCTGGCGGCGCACACCCGGCCGCATCCGCTATTGGCGCGGCGGCAAGCGGTACTGCTGGCGCGTCGGGACATGTCGTGCTGCGCTACCTGGAGCACTCGCCGGTGGTGATCCACGGCAGTTCGACTGGCCGGCGTTACGAATTCTCCGCGGCCTCGCCGAAGCAGCGAGTCGACGCGCGTGACGCCGAGTCGTTGCTCGCAACGCCGTTCTTCCACCGGGTAAACGCTTGACCGCATGGCCATGAGTCGGCGATCGGCAAAGCCGTCGTTTACCCACGGGCAAGAGCCAGGTCGATCAATGACTTTTCCCAAGTGTTGCCTATAATGTAATGAGGCCTTTTTGCATTCGGCCCGAAAACATCGTCATTTCTGGACTGGACCAATAGTCCCCGGATCTGCAGGTTCTGCCACCCCCAAGGGTTCGCAAGAGCAGGGTCTCGGAGTGACATTGAGCGGGAGGTGACCGTGCCAACGGAATGTGAAATCCAGAAGGTTCACCGGCGCGTGCCTACTTCGATCGACGCGGCGTCGCCAGCGGCAGGCCGCGCTGCCAATCGGCAACGCTTTCTGTGGGTCGATTTGCGCGTCGCCAGCGCCGAAGCGAGCGTCTGCGAAGAGTTGGCGACTGCCTTTCAGGGCATCAAGGTGAGCGAACCGCCGGGGATCGGTGAGGCAATCACGGTGCATCGCCCTTCATTCATCTGCTTCGAATTCGACCAGCCCGACCGGCGCCGGCTGCAAGCGCTGCAGGCGACCAAGTTGTACTTTCCGCCGCTGCCGATTCTCATGCTGACCGAGGCCCACTCGGAAGCGCTGGCCACTTGGTCATTCCGCTCGCGCGTCTGGGATTACCTGGTGAAGCCGGTCACCTTTGAGGAACTGGCTTGGCGAGCTAGGGCGCTCTATCGCCTCGCAGAAACAACACGAGCGACGGGGGAGCGGCACAATTTGTTTCCTTCGCAACCAGTCCCGTTCGGCGAACGGGTCGGCCGGTCAATGCCACGCGCCGCCACCGCGGCGGCCAGCGACTACGTCCGCGCCCACCTGGACATAGGGATTTCGCTGGCCACAGCGGCCAGCTTGTGCCATCTGAGCGTGTCCGAATTCAGCCGCGTCTTCAAACGCGAGCACGGCCGGACCTTTTGCGATTTCCTGCTGCGCAGCCGGGTGGCCAAGGCTTGGGAACTTCTGGCGTCGCCCCGGGTGACCGTGTCCGAGGTCGCGTTTGCCGTCGGCTTCAACGACCTGTCCTACTTCACGCGGATTTTCCGCCGCTACACCGGGGTTTCTGCGTCCGAATACCGGAAGGCAAGCGTCCAGCGTGTGGCCGAGACAGGCTCCGTGTTCAGACCGCTGGCCGATCCCGAACTATGAGAAGGACAGGACATCGAACGCCATTTCCGCAAGTGTTCTAGGCCCTGACCGGCCCTGACAGCCATCGTGATTCGGGGAAAGCGTGCCGATGGAACCTGAGAACCTCGCCAGAATTGTAGCGTGAAGATGGCCATGGGCCACCGCGCTGGCCGATGAGGCCGCCGCGGCGACCCATGGCGCAAGCGGCGCCTGACGAGCCCGATCGGATCGTCTTCGTGTGGCCTTTACCAGGCGACGCGCTGATCGAATGTGTAGTCCGGCGCCGGCTGAGCTTGCGGGTCGAACTCGCCCTGCTCGGCATCGGCGATCCCGCACCGCGGCGGACCCCGGGCCGGCGCGATAGGCGGCGGTGACGTCGGCTCGCCCAGGTGCGCGAGGATCTCGCGGACGGCCGATGCCTCGGTGAGGAAGGCGATAATCCGAATCTCGCCGCCGCACTTCGGACAGAGCAGGGGGAAGAACTCATCATCCCCTACGACACCGAAGCCTACGTGCACCGCATCGGCCGCACCGGCCGCGCCGGCCGCACCGGCAACGCCATCCTCTTCGTCGCGCCGCGCGAGATCCGCATGCTGCGCACCATCGAACGCGCCACCCGCCAGCCGATCGCGCCGCTGACCCTGCCCAGCCGCGCCGACGTCACCAACAAGCGCGTCGCCGGCTTCAAGGAGCGCGTCGCCGAGGTGTTGAACGCCGAGGGCCTCGAGTTCTTCGCCAACATCGTTTCGCAGATTGCCGAGGAGCAGGATGTCGGCGCCGAGGAAGTCGCCGCCGCGCTGGCGATGATGGCGCAGGAAGCCAAGCCGTTGCAGATCGCCGGCGAGGATCCTCCGGCCCCCCGCCCTGCCCCGGTCGACACCCGCCGGCCGCCAGCTTTCGCCGACCGCGAGCGCACCCCGCGCTTCGCCGAGCGTGGCGATCGCCCACGCTTCGAGGATCGCGGCGACAGGCCGCGTTTCGACGATCGTGGTGATCGCCCGCGTTTCGATGATCGCCCGCGCTTCGACGACAAGCCGCGGCGTCCGGCGCCGGCCGGCGAGATGGTGCGCTACCGCATCGACGTCGGCCGCGATCACGGCGTCCAGGTCAAGGACATCGTCGGCGCCATCGCCAACGAAGCGGGTATCGAAAGCCGCTTCATCGGCCGCATCGGCCTCTACGACGAATCGAGCACCGTCGAACTGCCGGCCGGCATGCCCAGGGAAGCCGAGAACGCGCTGAAGCGCGTCCGTGTCCGTGGCGTGCCGATCAACCTGCGCCCCGACGAAGGCGCCGCCGGTGGCGACCGGGAGCGCAGCTTCAAGAGAAGGAAGTTCGGCGACGGCTGATGCCGCCGATCCGGTGCGCTGGTCGCGTCGCCGGGCGACCCCGGCGCCTCGACCACGACAGCGGGCACAACGCGTCCGGCGCCTGCATCAAGGCGCCGCCAGCGCCGCCGCGAGCGTGTCCATCAGCAAATGGTGCTGGACACGATTAAGCAAGATTGATACCTATGGAGCCAAGCGAACGACCAAAACTCGCGCGATCCCCTGCCGCCGGAAATGCTCGCCCGTAGCGCGGAGATCGCTCGGCGCGAGCACCGCACGATGAGCGAGCTGGTGCGCGAAACCCTGCCTGAGTATGAGCGCAAGAATTGGTGGGCTGAAATGAATGCCTTCGGCCAGGCGAAAGCTGCCGAACTTCATCTGACCGAGGCCGACGTTGAACAGGTTGTGCACGAAGTGCGTCGCGAGCGCGCTGGCCGCGGTCCCGAGACCAAGGTGTGACGGTCGCCGTTGCCGATACGCGCGTCTATGTTTTGGCGTTCGTTTTCGGTGGTGTGCCGTTGGCCACCCTCATTAAAACGCTCACGGCCCCCAGACTGTCCAGTAAACGGCCTTTTCTGTCAGAACGATATGCTCTCGTTGGTCCCGTTGGATTTCCTATCCTTCAGACCTAGAAGTAAGCAGCTGACATGGCGCACCGGATACTCCTGCCGATCGGGCGGGTGTAGGGCTTTTCCATCCACTGGGTGCCGAGCACCACCGCAGGATGCTTCCAATCGCCAGCAGATTTGTCCTAACCCCGGTCTTGGCCATGGCCTACACTTCACGGACGGGGCCGACTGCCGTCGGGTAGCGGTAAACGCTTGGTGTGGAACAGGAGGCTGACATGGCACAAGAGAAGAAAGGTGGTCGTCCGGGTGACGGCAACAGCGCACCGTCCAAGCTGGCGGAAGCGCTGACGCATGTGGTCAGGGAACTCAGTCCCGCAGATCGGGAGGATGTCCATGATCCCGATTTCCAGTTCGCCTTGCGCGAGCTGCTGCAGGCTTACAAGCCGCTCCTGGAGGCCGATCTGGCGCGAGTGGACGCGCCTGACGAGCTCACCAAGGAAGTGCTCGAAGCGGGGCCCAATTGTGAAGATGAGTTCGCCGCCGCCGACCAACTGCTCGGCAGATTCCTTACCGAAGAGGTGGCCGTTCGCCTTTTGCCGGCGAATGCGCGCGAACTGCTCGGGCCGATCGAGCGCTGGCGGTGGTGCCTGCTGCATATTCGCT
>JAFLDQ010000141.1 GCA_017302355.1 Dechloromonas sp. | reverse complement strand
TGGAGTCCCCAGTCTCCATCCAGCGTGATTGCGGCATCTTTCGGAATTGCGATGTTAGGACGACTTTCGTAGTAAAAGTCGCTGGATATTGGAATGAGAGCGCTCGCCGCATCATATGCACCGCGCAGAAGAATAAACATAAATCGGTGCTTCTGCTGCGTGGGGACGGCTAGCAGCTGACTGGTCTTGCCAACACACGTTAGCGCGCTGGCTGCTTGAAGGAAGCGTCGGCGATGCATGGCATGTTTTCCTTGTCAGCGATACATGAATGCTGGGGCACTAAGAAACATCTGAACCGCACGTGTAGGCTCCGGTTGGGAGGAGATGGCCTGCAGTGTTGTCGAGCTTAGCAGTGGTTGGTATATGCACCACGGTGCGTCGGTTGATGATGGAGCTTTCTGCATGTCGCCGTGCCAGCGTTTGGCCAAGCGATCCGCTGATTGGATACGGCCGAGAAGTTGTGCGGGCGTAGCCCATTGGGCTGTGACCAAAGGGTACCCGTCCGGTGTTGTTCTGCCAAAGAGAGGCTCTCCCAGCTGTTCAGCTAGTCGAAGCTCGTTCGGCGGAAGGGGGGATGGTGCCCCGCCGTGTAAAAGACGCAGGGCGGAAATGCTGTATTGAAAGGGTGATTTGAATTTCTTGCCGAGGGATGCTTCCATCTCCGGCGAATCTAGAATAACGCGAAGTACCTCGGCTATGTCCCCTTGGGTGCGTTGAAATGTGGCGGTAGCAGCCGATATGAGACGGGCTGGTGGGGTGTCGGCCACGAAATACTCTATGAGCTTGCGCGATATGAATCGTGCCGTAACAGGGTGATCCGCCAAAAAATCGAGTATTTCATTGACTTCGTCCAACCCCCGACCCTTGATGCTTCGGCCCATGAAAGTCTTGTCCCCATAGTCGTGATGGGCGGGGTTGTACTGGAATACGCCATCGAGTACGTACTCGGCTTCGCGGTCCTTTGGGAGTTTTGGTGGAGCGCCGCTTAGATTCGCTTGTAGGCCTGTGAGAATACGAGCGAGTTCTTGTACGTCCTTTTGTGTATAGCCGCCGTCAATGCCCAGTGTATGGAGTTCAAGTAGCTCGCGAGCGTAGTTCTCATTTATTTTTCCTGCACGATTTTGGGTGTTGTCAAGGTATATCAACATGGCGGGATGATGCAGAGAGATGCGTAACAGGTCTTTGAATTTCCCAAGAAGATGAGGGCGGAGAGCTGCCTCGTAGTTGCCAACCATGGTGGCGATATCGCCTTTACCGCCGTGAACCGTGAAATGGTTGAACCAGAACCAAGCCAATTGCTCTTTAAGCTGGTCCGGTGAGTAAACTGCGCGCGTTAGGTGCAGTTCGGTCGCCTGTCGGATTAGTTGTGTGCGCTCTAAGCCTAGTTCTATCAGCTGACGAGATTTTTCTTCGCCTGGGGGCAAGGTGTTGGCGTGTTGGCGTCGTTGGCTGCGCTCTTTCTGTAGGTCGTTCAAAGGCCTTTCGGGGGCTCCAGAGTTCAACTCTTGCCTGGTTTCATCTGAGGGCTGAAGTTGTGCATTGAGGAATCCAGCCCTGCCTAGCCGAGAAAATGCTTCGATAGTTTGCTGGTTAATGCCATAGGTTACCCGATTGAGCCACATCAGGTCGCTTGCAGTGATTGTGGTTTCAGCTACGACAGGACTCACTACCGTCAGGAGGATGCAGAGGAAAATGAGGTCCAGCAGAGTGCGTTTCATATTCAGACCGATTCTCCAGTGGTAAAAGGTACGCCAGTGATGTTGCAACGGAGTGCGAGTAAATTGGTTGACCGTGGAGTTGCTATGGGCTTTCGAAAGGTAGTCATGGCAGGGAGGTGGTCTGTCCATCTATTGTTCGTTGTCTTGATTATCGCGTCACTTATCCTTACTTCGACGTCCGTTCGGTATGTTGTCAAGGGAGTGTTCATCCCTGTGGCGGTCCCTGCGGCTGAAGAGGGCGCTACGGTTCTCGCCGGCGCACCCGTGGTGGCGTTCGGAGCCGCGGGGCTTTCACTATCAGCACTGAATCCCGCAGGTATCAAGGCTTTGGGCTGGTCGGCCCGCCCTTCCGCAGGTGCGGTGGCGTTTCGTGTGCATGGTTCGGTGCGGGCCGTTGGAGTTAGTTTAAGGGATGACCCTAAAGGGGCGGCACAGATCGCTGTGTTACAGATCAAGAACGAGGGCCGTTCATCCTCGAAGGTATTGCTGGCTTTGAGTGGATCGGCTGCGGCCGATTTCGAGGAGGTAATTCTGTTGCGTCCGGATGCTGGTAGCGTTGTGTTGATGGCGAGGCTGGTGCGCGTATCTGGAGAGCTCCTAGTCAAGAATCTTCGCCTCGAATGGTTGGCTGAGCGGGAGTCCGCCCTCTGGGCATCGCGGGGGCTGATGCTTGTTTGGGGGCTTGTCCTTATACTGCTTGCAAGATCGTGGGCGATGCGCGCGCGTAGTCCCGCTGGCTTGTTGGTAGCTCTGATTGTAGTGTTGTGGGGGGTTCTTATGCCGGGTGATGTGAAGAATGGACTGGATCGGTGGGTCTGCGAAATGTTTGCGTGGCAGCCGGACGATTCCATCGGAGTATCGTGGAGCAGTTTGACTCATGGTGCGATGTTTTTTGTGCTTGGCGGCATCCTTGCTGTGGTAAGGCCGGATCAAAGAGGGCCATTGCTTTTGATCGATCTGCTGTTTTTGGCCGTGAGCACCGAGGTGTTGCAACTTTTCGTTGAAGGTAGGAAGGCGGACGTTGCCGACGGGGCGATAGATTTTCTGGGAGCATTGATTGGGATCGGATTGGTCCGGCTCGTGAGGCGAGTCGGGAACCAGCTTGAGTATGAGTAGTTTTCTTGAATTACAATATTCATAGTCATTAGGCCTGTTGCTTCAGAATGGATTTCTGCTACTCGTCGAGGTTTTGCTGGATTGATTTTCACGTCTGTTCAGTAAAAGCGAGTTTCAGATGGGGCTACTCTTGGCGAGACTGTATTTTTATACGATAGATTTTCGAGGCGTCCGGATATGCCCAATACACAAATGCCTGCATGGCAAGCCCTCATCAAGCATCACCAGTCCGTTTTCAGGGTGCATCTGCGCGATCTGTTCGCCTCCGACCCCCAGCGTTTCGAGCGTTTTTCGCTGGAGCTGGAAGGTCTGCTGGTGGATTTTTCCAAGCAGCGCGTCACCGCCGAGACCCTCACGCTGCTCCATCGCCTGGCCGAAGAACTCGATGTCGCCGGCTGGCGCAATCGCATGCTCGCCGGCGAGCCGATCAACCACAGCGAACATCGGGCCGTGCTGCACATGGCGCTGCGTGCCGACCACGACGCACAGCTGCCGACGCAGGGCGAAAACGTCGTTCCGGCCGTGCATGCGGTACTAGACCGCATCGAGTCCTTCTGCCACCGCATTCATCGTGGCGAATGGCGAGGCTTCTCCGGGCAACGCATCACCGACGTCGTCAATATCGGCATCGGCGGCTCCGACCTCGGCCCGCGCATGGCGGTGCGGGCACTGGCGGCGCAGCAGCAGCCGGACCTCGATGTCCATTTCGTCGCCAACGTCGACGGCGCCGACATCGCCCCGCTGCTCGCCCACCTCAATCCGCGGACGACGCTGTTCGTAATCGCCAGCAAGACCTTCACGACGCTCGAGACGCTGACCAACGCGCGTACCGCACGCGCCTGGCTGCTCGCAGCGGCGGGCCGCGAAAGCGCCGTCGGCCAGCACTTCGTCGCCCTGTCGACCAACCTCGAACTGACCCGGCAGTTCGGCATCGCTCCGGACAACGTCTTCGAGTTCTGGGACTGGGTCGGCGGCCGCTTTTCGCTGTGGTCGGCGATCGGCCTGTCGCTGGCGCTGGCCATTGGTTGGCGCCAGTTCGAGCAGTTGCTGGCCGGCGCCCGCGCCATGGACCGGCACTTCGTCGAGGCGCCGGCAGCCGCCAACCTGCCGCTGACGCTGGCCCTGCTGACCTTGTGGAATACCGATTTCCTCGGCGCCGGCACGCAGGCCGTGCTGCCCTACAGCCAGTCGCTCGCGCTGTTGCCAGCCTACCTGCAGCAGCTCGAAATGGAGAGCAACGGCAAGCAGACCGACCGCGACGGCGAGCCGGCCGGGGTCGGCACCTGTCCGGTGCTCTGGGGCGAAGCGGGAACCAATGGCCAGCACTCCTTCTATCAGCTGATCCATCAGGGTGGCCAGACGATTCCCTGCGATTTCATCGCCCTGCGCGACAGCGACTTTCCGCTGCCCGGCGGTCACCATGCGGCGCTGCTCGCCAACTGTCTCGCCCAATCGGCCGCGCTCGCCTTCGGCCAGACCGCCGCCGAGGCGCGCGCCGCCGGCGTGCCGGAAGCGCTCGTTCCGTACAAGGTGTTTCCCGGCAACCAGCCGTCGACCACGCTGCTCCTGCCGGCGCTGGACGCCTGCACGCTGGGCCAGTTGCTGGCGCTCTACGAGCACAAGGTGTTCTGCCTCGGCGTCCTGTGGAACCTGAATTCCTTCGACCAGTGGGGCGTCGAGCTCGGCAAACAACTCGCCAGCCGGCTGACCCCGGTGCTCGGCGGAGCCGGCGATGACGCCGCGTTCGACGGCTCGACCCGCGGCCTGCTCGCCGCCCTGAGAAGCTGATGACTTGAGCCGGCTCGCGATCCTTTTCGCCGCCTCCGAGATGGCCCCCTGGGTCAAGACCGGAGGCCTCGGCGACGTCGCCGCCGCGTTGCCGGCGGCTCTGCACCGCGCAGGACATGATATCCGGGTGCTGATTCCGGCCTACCCGGCATTTCTGACGGCCTTTCCGCGAGCCGCCGCGCTCGCCGAACTGCCGGCGCTTGCTCCGTCCCTGCCGCCGGCGCGCCTGCTCGGCGCCGAAGCGGACGGTCTGCCGCTGCTCCTGCTCGACTGCCCGGCGCTCTTCGATCGCCCCGGCAACCCCTATGGCGATGCGCTCGGCCACGACTGGACCGACAACGGCATTCGCTTCGGCATGCTCTCGCGGGTCGCCGCGCTGCTCGGGCAAGCCGGGTCGCCGCTCGACTGGCGGCCGGAGGTCGTCCACCTCAATGACTGGCAGACCGCGCTTGCCCCCGCCTGGTTGCACTACGAGGGTGGCGCCGCCAGCGTCGTCACGGTACACAACATCGCCTTCCAGGGGAACTTCGCGGCCGGTCACCGCTCCGCCCTCGGCCTGCCCGAGGAGGCCTGGCACATGCACGGCGCCGAATACGGCGGCCAGATCTCCTTCCTCAAGGCCGGCCTGCAGCTGGCGACGCTGATCTCGACGGTCAGCCCGACCTACGCCGGCGAGATCCAGCACGAGGATTTCGGCTACGGGCTGGCGCCGCTGCTGCGCCATCGCGCCGGCGTACTGCGCGGCATCCTCAACGGCGTCGACGGGGTGCTCTGGAACCCGGCGAACGATCCCGCGCTGGCCGCCCCCTACGCCGCCAACCGGCTCGCCGCCAAGCGCGAGAACAAGCGCGCCCTGCAGCAGGAAATGGGCCTCGCGGTCGCCGCCGACCGCCCGCTGTTCGGCATCATCAGCCGCCTCACGCACCAGAAGGGGCTCGATCTCGTCGTGACACTGGGCGAACGCCTCACCGCTCTGCCGGCGCAACTCGCCGTCCTCGGCAGCGGCGACAAAGCGATGGAGGCCGGCTTCAGCGACCTCGCCGCCCGCCACCCCGGGCAGATCGCCGTTCGCCTGACTTTCGACGAAGGGCTGGCGCACCGCATCGAGGCTGGCGCCGACTGCTTCCTGATGCCATCGCGCTTCGAGCCCTGCGGCCTGAGCCAGATGTACAGCCTGCGCTACGGCACGCCACCGATCGTCCGCGCCACCGGCGGCCTCGCCGATACCGTGATCGACGTGAACGCCGAGACCCTCGCCGACAAGACGGGCAACGGCTTCGTCATCGGCGAGGCGACCCCGCGGGCGCTGTGTCTGGCGCTCGAACGCGCGACCCGCTGCTGGCACGACCGCAAGCTCTGGCAGCGCATCCAGCAGAACGGCATGCGCCGGGATTTCTCCTGGGAACATGCCGCCCGCGACTATGTCGCCCTCTATCGCGACGCCAGCGCCGCCCACGGCTGAAGTCCGCATGCCGGAAATCGTCATCATCGCCGCCGTCGCCGGAAACGGCGTCATCGGTCGCGACAACCGGCTGATCTGGAACATCCCCGAAGACATGGCGCGCTTCAAGGCGCTGACCGCCGGCCACGCCGTCGTCATGGGGCGCAAGACCTGGGAATCGCTGCCGCCGCGTTTCCGCCCGCTGCCCGGCCGGCGCAACATCGTCATCACCCGCCAGGCGGATTACGCCGCCCCCGGCGCCGAAATCGCCGGCTCGCTGGAAAACGCCCTGCATCGGGCGTCGACCGCGGCAACCGTCTTCGTCATCGGCGGCGAGCAGATCTACACCCAGGCGATGGCCGTCGCCGACCGCCTGGAGATCACCGAGGTGGACCTCGAACCCGAGGGCGACGCGCGGTTTCCGGAGATTGCCGCGGTCGACTGGGAAAAAACGGCAAAAACCGCGGGGAACGGGCTTGTCTTCGCCACCTACCGGCGCAAGGCGGAGCGAGGCGAAAGGTCCTGACCCGCGCTCTTTCCGGCCATCGACCGCCCACACCCAAAAAGCCTCCTGAAAGCCGGCGCATTGAACCATGCGTCATAGTATAATCGTTCTCGCATTTTTTTCCGCCAACACCCAACTCATGCCAAAGGAATGACCATGCTCCCCCCCCCGCAGTTGATCCTTTCCCTTCTGATCGGTAGCGTCGTGCTGGCCGGTTGCGCCACCAAGGAAACGAAGCCGGCGGAGCCGCCGCCACAGCCGGTCGCCGCCCCGCAGCCCGCGCCGGCGCCTGCCCTCCCGGAATGCAAGGAGGCGCCCGCCAAGTCGAAGACCGCCGCCAAGGGCAAGACGAAATCGACGACCAAGGAACCGGACTGCGTGCCGCGGGCCGCGGACAAGCCGGCAACCGCGGCGCCGGTGGCGCCCGCCGCCGCCGCTCCGGCGCCCGCCGCCAACACGGGCGGCTATGACTTGTCCAGGAACAAGCCGGTCACCGACTCGAGCAAGGCAGTCGCCGGCGAAGGCACGCCGGTCAAGGGCATCAACGACTGGGAGGGCGAAATCTCGGGGATCCCGGCCGCCAACAGCCGCTTCACCAAGCTCAAGATCGGCATGTCTACACGCGAAGTGAAAAGCATTCTCGGCGACCCAACCGATTGGGGTCAATACAGTACCGGCAAAATGTGGATTCCATTCTATTTGGGTAGCGACCGGATCCGCATGGAACACGTCTACAAAAACGAAGGCCGCCTAATATTTGCTCAAGAGTCACTGGGCGCTACAGGAGCATTCCTGGTCTGGATCATCCATAATCCAAACGAAAGAGGTTACCGGTAGTCCGCGATCTCGTTCGTAAACACCGGGGCGCCATGCCGCCCCGGTTCGGAGAATCCTGCATTCCGGGCAACGAGCGAATGGATGAGAAGATACCGCAACGGGTAGCAATGAAAACCCGAACGACCTGATCGGCGAGTATCTCCCCAAAGGTACCGGGTTGTCCGCCCCTCACAGGATGAACTCGATGCCATCGCCAATCGCCTGAACACGCCGCCTTCGTCACCTGCCGCCGCCGGTAGTCGCCCTCAGCGCACGCAATCCACGTAGTAGGCGCCATCCGCGCCCTTGACGAGGCCGTGGATGTCGGTCTCGAAGCCGGGGAAG
This sequence comes from Dechloromonas sp., assembly GCA_017302355.1. The sequence continues at coordinate 1,765 of JAFLDQ010000141.1, read as the reverse complement.
CGGGCGTTGAATTCGCGGGCGAACTTCAGGTAGCTGCAGATCGTCCGGTTGAAGCGCTCGCCCGGAATTAGCAGCGGAATCCCCGGCGGGTAGGGGGTCAGCAGCACGGCGGTGACGCGGCCTTCGAGCGCATCGACCGGCACGCGCTCGATCTCGCGGTGCGCCATCTTCGCGAAGGCATCGGCCGGGCGCATCGCCGGCACCATGTCGGACAGGTACATCTCGGTGGTCAGACGGGCCACGTCGTTCTGCATGTAGATCCCGTGGATCTGGGCGCACAGGTCGCGCAGGCCGACCATTTCGTAGCGCGGGTTCTTCTGGACGAACTCGGGCAGGACCTTCCACAGCGGATGATTCCGGTCATAGTCGTCCTTGAACTGCTGCAGTTCCGTCACCAGCGTATTCCAGCGGCCCTTGGTGATGCCGATGGTGAACATGATGAAGAAGCTGTAGAGGCCGCACTTCTCGACGATGATGCCGTGCTCGGCAAGATACTTGGTGACGATGGCCGCGGGGATGCCGATGTCGCCGGCAAAATTGCCATCGACATCGAGGCCCGGCGTGATGATCGTCGCCTTGATCGGGTCGAGCATGTTGAAGCCGTCGGCCAGTTCGCCGAAACCGTGCCAGCGGTCGCCGGGCTTGAGCATCCAGGCCTCGCGGTCTTCGACGCCCTCCTCGGAAAAGACGTCGGGGCCCCAGACCTTGAACCACCAGTCGGCGCCCCACTCCTCGTCGACCTTGCGCATCGCGCGGCGGAAATCGAGGGCTTCGGAGATCGATTCCTCGACCAGCGCGGTGCCGCCCGGCGCTTCCATCATCGCCGCCGCGACGTCGCACGAGGCGATGATCGCGTATTGCGGCGAGGTCGAGGTGTGCATCAGGTAGGCCTCGTTGAAGATGTCGCGGTCGAGCTTGCGCGTCTCGCAGTCCTGGACCAGGATCTGCGACGCCTGACTGAGGCCGGCGAGCAGCTTGTGCGTCGATTGCGTGGCGAAGACCATCGACTCCTTGCAGCGCGGGCGATCGGCGCCGATGGCATGGTAATCGCCGTAAAAGTCGTGGAAGGCGGCATGCGGCAGCCAGGCTTCGTCGAAATGCAGCGTGTCGATCCTGCCGTCGAGTTCCTTCTTGATTTCCTCGACGTTGTAGATGATTCCGTCATAGGTCGACTGAGTGATGGTGAGCACCCGCGGCTTGGCGTCCTTGTCGGTGGCGAAGGGGTTGGCGGCGATCTTCTTCCGGATGCTCTCCCAGGCAAACTCGGCCTTCGGGATCGGCCCGATGATGCCGAAGTTGTTGCGCGTCGGCATCAGGAAGATCGGCACGGCGCCGGTCATCATGATCGAATGCAGCACCGACTTGTGGCAGTTGCGGTCGACGACAACGATGTCGCCCGGCGCCACCGTCGAGTGCCAGACGATCTTGTTCGACGTCGAGGTGCCGTTGGTGACGAAATAGAGGTGATCGGCATTGAAGATGCGCGCCGCGTTGCGCTCCGAGGCGGCGACCGGGCCGGTGTGGTCGAGCAGCTGGCCGAGCTCCTCGACCGCGTTGCAGACATCGGCGCGCAGCATGTTCTCGCCGAAGAACTGGTGGAACATCTGGCCTACCGGCGACTTCAGGAAGGCGACGCCGCCCGAATGGCCGGGGCAGTGCCACGAATAGGAGCCGTCGGCGGCGTAGTGGGTCAGCGCGCGGAAGAAGGGGGGCGGCAGCGAATCGAGATAGGCCCGGGCCTCGCGCTTGACGTTGCGCGCGATGA
>JAFLDQ010000140.1 GCA_017302355.1 Dechloromonas sp. | reverse complement strand
GCAGGCGCACAACGCCGGCGTCGCGCCCTGATTCGTGACGAAAGCGGGGCCGTCTTGCCGGGCGGCCCCGCCGTGGCATAGGCTGTCGGTTTCCACTGTCTTTCCGCGGAGCCGATCCATGCGCAAGTACCTGCTTCCCCTCGTTTTTTCCCTGCTGCTGCCTTTTTCCGTGCAGGCAGCGGATGTCTCCAGCGGCGAAGCCGCTTCCGGCCTCAAGGAAACGCTGACCCGTGGCGCCGAAATCGCCGTCGATCAGCTGGGCAAGCCGAATGGCTTCATGGGCGACGCCCGCGTCAGGATTCCGCTGCCGGATTCGATCCGCAAGGCCGAGAAGATGATGCGTACGCTCGGCGCCGGCAAATACGCCGACGAGCTGATCGAGACGATGAACCATGCCGCCGAACTGGCCGTCGTCGAAGCCAAGCCGATCCTCGTCAATGCCGTGAAGAACATGAGTTTCGACGATGCGCGCGCCATCCTGACCGGCGGCGACGATGCGGCAACCCAGTACTTCCGCCGCGCCACCAGCACCGATCTGACCGCGAAGTTCCTGCCCATCGTCAAGCAGGCGACCGCCAAGGTCGAACTTGCCGACAAGTACAACGACTATGCCGGCAAGGCGGCGAAGATGGGGCTGCTCGACAAGAAGGATGCCAATCTTGACCAGTACGTCACGCAGAAGGCGCTCGACGGCCTGTTCCTGATGGTCGCCGAGCAGGAGAAGGCCATCCGCAAGGATCCGATCTCGACCGGCAGCGCCCTGCTGAAGAAGATATTCGGGGGCTAAAGTTCTTTTCGTTTCATGACGTTAGAGATGTCATGAAACGAGGAGAACCACGATGACGCCGGTTCGCATGACGACCAAGCCGCAGCAGGCGCTCGAACGGCCCGACGGTACGCCGGTACCGCGGCGCAACGAGTTGCGCCCGGTCGGCGGTGTCGAGGGCGCCGATGCCGACCGCCGGCGCAGCGTGCGCGAAGAGCTCGATGCGGCGGAAGAGCGTTTTCCGACCGTGGCGCCGGATGACGTCCAGGCCGATGCCCATGAGGTGGTGGAAGCGATCAACAGGCTCGGTAGCGATGCGGCCAGGGTGTTGCAGACGGTCGATGTGCGCGCGCTCGAGCTGGCGCTGCCCGGCCACGTCGACGAAAAAGCCTAGCCCGCCTGCGGTAAAATAGCTGCCTGAAACGCGCCCCGGTTTGCCGGGGCGCGTTGCTTTTCCGCCCACCGTCCGCCACTCTTCATGTCCGCCCAGCTCAACGCCCCGCAACGCGAAGCCATCCGCTACCTCGATGGCCCCCTTCTGGTGCTCGCCGGCGCCGGTTCGGGCAAGACGCGGGTGATCACGCAGAAGATCGCCTACCTGATCCGGGACTGCGGCTTCCAGCCGCGCAACGTCGCGGCGATCACCTTCACCAACAAGGCGGCGAAAGAGATGCAGGAGCGGGTCGCCAGGCTCCTGTCGCAGTCGACGGCCGGGGAAGTGCAGATTTCGACCTTCCATTCGCTCGGCGTGCGCATCCTGCGCGAGGAGGCGAAGGCGCTTGGCTTCAAGCCGCGCTTCTCGATTTTCGATGCGGCGGATTGCGCCGGCATCATCGGCGACGTCGCCAAGAACGTCGACAAGGCGGCGCTGCGGCGCCTGCAGGCGATCATCTCGAACTGGAAGAATGCGCTGGTAACGCCCGAGGCCGCCGGAAGGCTCGCGACCAGCGAGCTCGAAGCGCGGGCCGCGCACGCCTACCTGTCCTACGAGGCCACGCTGAAGGCCTACCAGGCGATGGACTTCGACGACCTGATCGGTCTCCCGGTCCGACTCTTCGGTGAGTATCCGGACATTGCCGGGAAATGGCAGAACCGCCTGCGTTATCTGCTGGTCGACGAGTACCAGGATACCAACGCCTGCCAGTACCGGCTGCTCAAGCTGCTGAGCGGCATCCGCGCCCGGTTCACCGCGGTGGGCGATGACGATCAGGCCATCTACGGCTGGCGCGGCGCCGACATCGAAAACCTGAAGCGGCTGCCGGCCGAGTTTCCGGGGCTCAAGGTCATCAAACTCGAGCAGAATTACCGGTCGACCGCAAGAATCCTCAAGGCCGCCAACAACGTCATCGCCCACAACGAGAAGCTGTTCGACAAGAACCTGTGGTCCGAACTCGGGCATGGCGAGCAGATCACCGTGACCGCCTGCAAGGACAACGAGGCCGAGGCCGAGGGCGTGGTGATGAAGCTCCAGGCGCACCGCTTCGAGCAGCGCGGCAAGTTCGGGGATTACGCCATCCTCTACCGCTCGAACCATCAGGCGCGACTGTTCGAGACGCAGTTGCGCAACCAGAAGATTCCGTATCTTCTTTCCGGCGGCCAGTCGTTTTTCGACAAGGCCGAAATCAAGGACATCGTCGCCTACCTTCGGCTGCTGGCCAACGCCGACGATGACCCGGCCTTCATCCGTGCCGCCACGACACCCAGGCGCGGCATTGGCGCGGCGACCCTGCAGGTCCTCGGCCAGTACGCCGGCGAGCGCCATCTCTCGCTGTTCCACGCCGTCTTCGAGGAGAGCCTTGCGCATCGGCTGCCGGCGCGCCAGCTCGAGCCACTGCTCGCGTTCTGCCAGTTCATCAGCCGCCTGCGGCAACGGGCCGGGCGCGAGCCGGCGCAACAGGTCCTTCCCGACCTGCTGAAAGCCATCGACTACGAAGCCCACCTCCACGATCACGAAGATCAGCGCACCGCACGGACGCGCTGGGGCAACGTTTGTGAATTCACCGAATGGCTCAACCGGAAAGGCGAGGAAGACGGCAAGACCTTGATCGACCTGACCCAGAGCATCGCCCTGATCAACCTGCTCGACAAGCAGGGTTCCGAAGACATCGACGCCGTCCAGTTGTCGACCCTGCATGCGGCCAAGGGTCTGGAATACCGGCACGTCTTCCTGGTCGGCGTCGAAGAGGGCATCTTGCCGCACCGCGAGTCCCTCGACCCGGCGAAACTCGCCGAGGAGCGCCGGCTGATGTATGTCGGGATCACCCGCGCCCAGCGCTCGCTGCACCTCTCCTACTGCGAGCGCCGCAAGCAGGCACGCGACCTCATCCCCGGCGAACCCTCGCGCTTCATTGCCGAGATGGGCAGGGAAGACATCCGGTTCTCCGGCGGCAGGGAGTCCGTCGCATCCGACAAGGCCACGGGCAGCGCCAGGCTCGACGCGCTGAAGGCCATGCTGGCCGGCAACAAGCGCTAACGGCTCGGTAACGGTACGTTACGACGGGTTACCCTTCTCGTGACATCCGGGGCGTAGCCGCCCGCGTTATTCGGCACAAGGCGGCGCGATTTCGCAAAGCCGGAGGAAATTCCGAATAAACCAACCCAAGGAGATTCAAGATGACCAAGCAACTCGTTGCCCTCGCCCTCGCCGCCGCTTTCGGGTTCGCCCACGCCGCTGACGTCAAGCCCGCCGCGGAAGTGAAGCCCGCCGCTGCCGTCGTCAAGAGCGAAACGCCCAAGTCCGAGGCCAAGGCGCCGGAAGGCAAGCCGGCGGTCGCCGCTACCGAGGCCAAGGCGCCGGAAGGCAAGCCGGCGGTCGCCGCTAGCGAAGTGAAGGCGGCGACCAACGGCGAGAAGCAGAAGCATGCCGCGAACGCTGTGGCAAAGGCTCCGGCAACCCCGGCCGCCGAAGCGCCGAAGGCCGAGGTGGCCAAGGCGGCCGATCCGGCGAAGAAGTGAGGATGCCCGCAGCAACCTGAAGCGGCCGGCCAGAAGCCGGCCTGAGCGGGGCGCCCACGAGGCGCCCTTGTTCGGTCAACGAAAAAGGGAGGCTGCCGCCTCCCTTTTCACATTTCCCGCAGACTTGCGTATTCCGGCGAAGCTGGACACTGATTCCACGCCAAGCTGGACACGCATTCCAGAGCAAGCTGGACAGTCGGAGCGTAGCGACGCGGGGTTTTGGGTTTTTACTCTGTTGATGTCATGGGGGTCAAGTTTTTGTCGCGCCATGTAGAGTTATCCACGGCCGGCCGCCAGACTGCGCTCCCTCTATAGCAGGCTGGCTGGCGGCCGGCGGTGGGTAACTCGGTGAGTACGCGCTGCGGTTCACGGGGTGGCCTCGGGCCATACGGGTTTCCCTTTTTTGCGCAGCGATTCGCCGTCCAGGTTGAGGCTATGCGCCTGATGCACCAGGCGGTCGAGAATCGCATCCGCTAATGTCGGGTCGCCGATGGCTTCGTGCCAATGCTTGACGGGTAACTGGCTGGTGATGATGGTTGCCCGCGTGCCGTGCCGGTCATCAAAGATTTCAAGCAGGTCACGGCGACTTTCATCGGTCAGTGGCGCCAGCCCCCAATCATCAATCACCAGCACGTCGGTCTTGGCCAACTGTGCCAGCGTCCTGGCGTAGCTGCCATCGGCCCGGCCGATGGCCAGCGCCGGCAAGAGGCGCGGCAAGCGCACGTAGAAGGCAGAACGCCCCTGCCGACACGCCTGATTGGCCAGGGCGCAGGCAAGGAAGGTCTTGCCGACGCCGGTCGGTCCGCAAATCAGCACATTCTGGTGGTCGCCGACCCAGCGCCCGGTCATCAGGCGCGCGAACAAGGCCCGGTCAAGGCCGCGCGGATGGCGGAAATCGACATCCTCCGGTGTTGCCGCCTGTTTCAGCCTGGCCCGTTTCAGGCGGGCGGCGTTCTGGCGGGATTCGCGCTCGGCCCGTTCGCTGTCAATGAGCAGGCCCAGGCGTTCCTCGAACGACAATTGGTTGATGTCGGCCTGCTGGGCCTGGCTGGCCAAAGCCTTGGCCATGCCGCTCAGGCGGAGCTGATGCAGTTGCTCGACGGTCGGGTGATGGAGCACGGGTATTTCCTTTCAGGTCAGTGGTAGTAATGCGGACCACGCACATTGGCGTGCTCCAGGGGAAGGCTGGTCTGGGCGGGCGCCGTCAGGTGCTTGATGTCCAGGCCATGCTTCAAGATGGATTTCAGGCTGCCGTAGGACAGCGCGTTGATGTCGATGGCCCGCGCGCAGGCCGCCTCCAGACGGCTTTCACCGTAAGTCCTGGAGAGGCGCAGAATGCCCAGGCAACTGCGGTAGCCCTGCTGCGGATGGCGGCGCTGATGCAGGACGTGTTCGATGACCGCTTTGACGTGCGGACCGATACGCCCGGCCCAGTCCATCAACCGCGGCGCATTCCAGCCCTGAACGGCTTGATGGGCCGGGGTCATGTGCGCATCCACCGTCGTGTGCCGGCCGCGAAGGGCACTGCGCAGATGGCTGGCGATGCGGCTCCCGCGATGAAACAGCTCGACCGTCGTGCGGGTGGCGCGGACATCCACTTTCTGCCGGGCGAAACGGTAGGGCACCGAGTAGTAATGGTGGTCGAACTCAACGTGATAGTCGATGCCGACCGTCGCGACCTTCCATTCAGCGAATTCGTAACGCGTTTCCGGCAAGGGGCGTAACGCCGGGCGGTCCAAGTCGGTAAAGGCGCTTTCCCGTGACCCCGGCAGTTTCTTGAAGGGGCGGCGATTCAGGGCCAGCATCAGTTCGGCAATGTGCCGATTGAGCTCACCGAGGCTGAAGAATCGCTGATGCCGCAGGCGGGCAAGGACCCAGCGCTCGACGAGCAGGACACCGGCTTCCACCTTGGCCTTGTCTTTCGGGCGATACGGCCGGGCTGGCAGGACGGCGGTGGCGTAATGGACGGCCAGGTCACGATAGCTGGGGTTGAGCTCGGGGTCGTAATGGCAGGCCTTGTTGACGCCACTCTTCAGATTGTCGGGGACCAGCAAGGCCGGCACGCCGCCGAAGAATTCGAAGGCGCGAACATGGCTGGCCGTCCAGTCCGGCAGCGTCTGACTCCAGGTGGCGTCGCAGTAGGTGTAATTCGAGGCGCCGAGAACGGCGACGAAGACGGCGGCCTGCCGGATTTCACCGGTCAGCGGGTCGGTGACCGGCACGGTCGGGCCGGCGTAATCGACAAACAGTTTCTCGCCGGGGACATGCGTCTGGCGCAGGCTGACCGACAACCGGCCAGCCCAGGCCCGGTAATGGTCGCAGAAGCTGCTGTATTGATAACCGTCCGGGTGCTCGCCTTTGTACTCCTGCCAGAGCAGGTCGAGCGTCACGCCTTTCCGGCGCAGTTCCCGATGCACGCCGGCCCAGTCAGGCTCAGGTCGCAGAGCCCTCGATGGCGCCGACGGCGGGTAAAGCAGTGCTTCGACAGCGGCTTCAGACAGGCCAGACGGCAGCGGATAGGTCAATCCGGCCAGTTTCGTCCGACGGAGAATCTCCCCTACCGTGGTCGGCGAGGCGATGATTGCCCGGGCAATCTCGCGGTGGCTGCGACCGTCCGCAACGGACAGCCGTAACACTTCAAAAATCTTGCGCATGGATAACCTGCTATAGGCCATGTGGTCCTCAGCAAAATCGCCGAGGGTGCCACGGTTATCCCGCGTCCTACGTTATGACTTCAGGCTGTCCAGCTTGCGCTGGAATCAGTGTCCAGCTTGCCTTGGAATCACTGTCCAGCTTCGGCTGGAATCAGTGTCCAGCTTGCGCCGGAATTCGCAAGACTACTTGGACAGGCCCACCAGGTGATCGACCGCGCCCTTGATCTCGGCATCGGACAGGTCGGCGGCGCCACCCTTCGGTGGCATGGCGTTCTTGCCGGAGATTGCGTTCTTGTAAAGGGTGTCGTTGCCCTGGGCGATACGCGGCGCCCAGGCAGCCTTGTCACCCGTCTTCGGGGCGCCGGCGACGCCGGTACCATGGCAGGCGCCGCAGACCGTGTTGACAATGGTCGCGCCATCCTTGGGGCCGGCGGCGGCGGCCGGAGCCGCCTTGGCCAGTTCGAAGCGCGCCACCGGCTGGATGCGGCTATCGGCCTGATCCGCACTGCCGCTGTCGGCAGCGGACCTCTCCCCCTTCAGCGAAAAGGGGACCACGATCGCAGTCAGGATGATGGCCACGACGATGGTCGTGATCATGATGCCCTTGGAGGAGTGTTGCTCGGCCATGTTGATTACCTCGATCCGCGAGAACTCGAAGGCATAATTATAGCGGCTTGTGGGAAAACCGGAAGGAGGATGCAAGGCAACAAGGCAACTCCACGGAATGCAGCGCCCGGATGGGCCGGCGCCACAAAAAAAACCCCGCCGGGGGGCGGGGTCGAAGTTCTCGAAAGGGGGTTTCGAGAGGAGGGGTTCAATGCACGGGTGGACTTTAGGCAATCGCGGCGATCGTGTCTGTCGTCCTTTCGTGGCTTTGTGTAACAGGATGTTGCGGGCCATATGCGGCGCTGCGCAATGACAGCGCCTGCCCGACCGCTGCCATCGCCGATGTCGATGCCGACTGGACCGGTCTGGAACGCATGCGCGCCTGGGCCGCAAATGCCAACACCGCCGCGGTGGCTGGCTGAAGAGGAAGAGACGGCGGTGCAAGTCTTCATTTTGCGCTGACCAGCGAAACGCCGCGGCGCGTCGGTGCCCTGCAGCTATGCGCCCTGCGTGTCGAAATCACGCTTCGCCAGGGCGACGAGGGGGCGGCAAGCGAACTGCTCGCCCGGATCGACCGGGCGATGCAGCGCGCTGGCGGCTAGCCGGTCAGGCGGCGATCTGGACGATCTCGACAGCCCGCAACGGGACCTGATAATCGGCCGCGAGTTGGGCTTTCGCCAGTTCCTCGACCGCCTGACCCTCGGGAACGACGAAGTGGCGGGCGCCGGTATAATCCGTCGGAATGCCCGCGCGATCCTGGGTAATGTGATAGTAGATTTTGAGTTTCATGGCTGTTTCCTTGTTTGACTTCACCTGCGCGCGCAGTATAGCCAAGTTCTGGTGCACCGCAATATGAAATATTTCACGCTCGACATCCGATAATCCGGCGAAACGTGGCTGGCTGCCGCTGTTGCAATGTTGCGGATGGCGGCGCGGCAATGCTGCGCGTCCTCGCCGCCCGGCGATCGGGTGGCGGCATGAAAAAAAGCCTTGCCGAGCGGATCTTCAGCCAGGGATCGCTTGCCCGCCGAGGTAAGCCGAGATGTCGACCGCGTCGATCTGCTCCGGTTTCATGAAGCGTTCCGCGTAGTCACGGTAGACCCCGGAGCGCAGGAAGAGATCGAACAGTTCCGGATCGATGTGCTGATTTTTCTTCATGAAGGACATGATCCCGATCGCCTCGGACAGCGTCTTGCCCTTCTTGTAGGGACGGTCAACCGCGGTCAACGCCTCGAAGATGTCAGCGATCGCCATCATGCGGGCGACCGGACTCATCTCGTCCCTGACCAGCCGCCGCGGATACCCGGTACCGTCCATTTTCTCGTGGTGGCCGGCGGCGATTTCCGGGACGTTGCGCAAATGCTTCGGGAACGGCAATTGCGTGAGCATGATCAGGGTCTGGACGATATGTTCGTTGATCTTGTAGCGTTCTTCGTTCGACAAGGTGCCGCGGGCGACGCCCAGGTTGTAGAGTTCGCCCTTGTTGTAGAGGGCTTCCGGTACGTCCATCCGGAATCCCCACTGGTTGTCGGCGGGCATCCGGTCGCGCGCCGCCCGTTCGAAGACATGCTCCGGGCGGTCGGCCAGCAGCGGTTCGACAACCGGCAATGCGGGCGCCGGGGAACGCGCCTTGCGTTCCTTCTCCTCATGCGAAATGCCGATCCGGTCGTCGAGCGTCCGCGTCCACGTCCGCGCGGCGATTTCCTTCAGGCGTTCCAGCTTTTCGGGCGCCATGAATTCGCCGCCTTCGTTGCAGCCGGCGATGAATGCGAAATCATCGTCCAGCCCGGCCAGCGTCCGCGCAAGTTCGTTGCGCGCCGAGGCTTCCGGCGTGCCGGCGGCGATGGCTTTCAGGCAGGCGATCTCGGCATCGCGCTTGAGCACCTCGAAACGCATGCGTACCTCGTGGATGCGGTCGTACAGGGTCTCCAGCTTGGTCGCCTTGTCGACGACATATTCCGGCGTCGTCACCTTGCCGCAGTCATGCAGCCAGGCGGCGATGTGCACAGCTTCCCATTCTTCGTCGTCGAGCCGGAAATCCTTGAACGGTCCGCTGGTCTCGGCGCAGGCGGCGCGCGCCAGCATCTTGGTCAGTTCGGGAACGCGGGCGCAGTGGCCGCCGGTGTAGGGGCTCTTGGCGTCGATGGCGCCGGCGATCAAGCGGATGAAGGCCTCGAAAAGCATCTTCTGGGCCTTGATCAGCTCCTTGCTCTCGAGCGAGACGGCCGATGACCCCGAGAGCGCCTCGATGAAGCTGATTTGCGCCGGATCGCTCGCCTCGGCGCGGATCAGCAGCATGACGCCGACCAGCACGTCACTGCGGTTGAGCAGGGGAACGGCGATTGCATGGTCGGTCGCCTCGTCGCCGACCGGCAGGTGCAGGGCCGCGATGTCGGCGGCCGCGAGCCGGCCGCCGCGCGCGCTGTGCGAGGCGAGGGCGGACTCGAGCAGCGGGCCGCAAGCGGCTCCAGCGGCGGTTCTGGGAAGCTCCGTATTCGTCGAGCAGCTCTTCCATCTGGCTCGATTCGAGTA
>JAFLDQ010000014.1 GCA_017302355.1 Dechloromonas sp. | reverse complement strand
AGCCTTGTCCGGTTCGCCAGGCGAGCCAGTCCGCGGACTTGCGTATCGGCTATTTCGGCATGGCGGACGACGATGAGCACGGGTATCGGAATGTCGAGCCGCTGCTGCGCGCAATGGCGAGTGCGATCGAGACAGGAATCCCCATCCGCCTGTGCTTCTACGGCTCGCTGCGCCTGTCCCGCATCAATCTCAAGGACTTCCCGTTCGTTGAAGTGAATGCTTCCGTGGCGCATGCCGAAGTGTTCGATGTCATGCAGGGAATGCACTACCTGCTGATCCTGCATACGGATCCGGCCAGCAGCGATGAAGTGATCACCGGAAAGTTCTTCGACTATGTCAAGGCCCGGCGCCCCATCCTGTGTTTCTCGCCAGAGAACACCGAGGCGGCTCGTCTGGTGAAGCGATGGCAGCTGGGCGAATGGCTGGACTCCCGGTCGCCTGAACGTGCCATGCAAGCGCTTTCCACTCTCCGGACCCGCGATTATCCCGCCTTGCTCGACGATGAACTGGTCTCGTCGTTCGGTCGCGACGGGCAGTACAGGACGCTGTATCAGAAGCTTGGCGGGGTGACTTGATGGCATCGGCGTTTTCCCGTTGCGTCTTTCATGGTGTCAGGGCGTTTCGTTCTGTGCCTGAATCGTCACGGGGGTCCGCTTGATCGCGGTTTCCATCGTCAGCCACGGACATGGCGACATGGTGGCGAGGCTCGTCGGACAACTTCTGGCATTCCCGGAAGTCGCCCAGATCATCCTGACCTTGAATGTTCCGGAATCGGTGGCATTGCCCGATGACGCGCGTTTGACGGTCATCGGCAACGCGAAGCCAAGGGGTTTCGGCGCCAATCACAATGCAGCCTTTGCCTGTTGCACCCAGACGTTCTTTTGTCCGTTGAATCCGGATATCGAATTCGACCGGAATCCGTTTCCTGTCCTGTCCGCCGCGCTCGCTGACGATCGCGTGGCGCTCGTGGCGCCGCTGGTAAAATCGCCCGACGGGAAGATCGAAGACAGCATGCGGCGCTTTCCTACGCCGGCTTCATTGCTGATGAAGGCGCTCGGGAGGAGCGATGGCCGCTATGTTGTCCGCGAAGGCCAGGCGGAATTTGCTCCGGAATGGGTGGCTGGAATGTTCATGCTTTTTCGTAGCCGCGATTTTCAGGAATTGGGTGGTTTCGATGAGCGCTTTTTCCTTTACTACGAAGACGTCGATATCTGTGCCAGGTTGTGGCAGAAGGGGATGAAGATACTGGCCTGCCCGAAGGCAGGCGTCATTCACGATGCGCGACGCGACAGTCGTCGCAGTCTGCGCCATCTGCGCTGGCATCTGGGCAGCATGGCGCGCTTTCTCTGGAAGCACCGGGGGCGGCGGCCCAAGGTTGCGGGCGACACGCGGTGAATCTGGTTACCGGCGCAACCGGGTTCATTGGCCGGCGATTGCTCAGGGAACTTGAGGCAGACGGTGCGAATTGCCGCCGCCTGTCACGACAACCCGTTGTATGCGCCGATTCGTTGGTCGCCGATTTGGCCGACAAATCGGCGTTGACCGCAGCATGCAGGGGAGTGGACAGGGTCTTCCATTGTGCCGGCCATGCGCATGCGTTTTCCTCGCTGACGGGTGATGATGCGGCGATGCACTGGCAGGTCAACTTCGAGGGAACACGAAATCTGGTCGACGCGGCGGGTCAGTCGGGGGTGAAGCGATTCATCTTCCTCTCCAGCGTCAAGGCGATGGCCGAACCGGGCAGGTGCTGCGCCGACGAGAATTTCCCCGGGCAGCCGGAGACCGCTTATGGCCAGGCCAAGCGGGCGGCCGAGGAGGAGGTGATCGATGCCGGCAGGCGTTTCGGAATGCACGTGGCCAACCTGCGCCTGGCGATGGTCTATGGGTCGGGAGGCCGCGGGAACCTGGAACGCATGGGGCGCTTGGTCAGGCGCGGTCTGTTTCCGCCGCTGCCGGAAACGGGCAACCATCGTTCCCTGGTGCATGTCGATGACGTCGTCACGGCGATGCGGCTGGTTGCCGGCGATGACCGGGCCAACGGGGGAACCTACATCGTGGCATCATCCGAAGCCCCGTCGGGGCGCGAGTTGTTCGATGCGCTGCGTTCGGCTCTGGGGATGCCGCGATGCTCCTGGGCGGTGCCGGGAGGGTTGCTGCGCGCCGTGGCATTCGGGGCGGACGGACTGGAGGCGATCGTGAAGAGGCGGATGCCGTTCGACAGCGAAGTGCTCGACCGGTTGCTGGGTTCGGCTTGGTATTCCCCGGCGCGGATCGCACGGGATCTGGGCTGGCGGGCGCGGGTATCGCTCGCCGACGGGCTTGCGGAAATGCTGGGGAGATGAAGCGGCTTTTTGACCTTTTTCTGGTGTTGACCGCGGGCGTGGTCCTGATCCTGCCCATCATGATCGTTGCGGCTGCGGTGCGGCTGACTTCCCCCGGTCCGGCGCTCTACTGGTCCGACCGCGTCGGACGCCATAACCGGATTTTCCGGATGCCCAAGTTTCGCAGCATGCGCATCGGCACGCCGGCGGTGGCGACCCACCTGCTGCAGGATCCCGATGCCTGGCTGACGCCGATCGGGGCTTTTCTGCGCAAGACCAGTCTCGACGAACTTCCGCAGCTCTGGAGCATTCTTGCCGGCGACATGAGTTTCGTCGGCCCGCGCCCGGCGCTCTTCAATCAGGACGATCTGGTGGCCTTGCGCACGGAGCGCGGGGTGCATGAACTGGTGCCCGGACTGACCGGATGGGCCCAGGTCAACGGGCGCGACGAACTGCCGATCCCGGACAAGGTCGCGCTGGATGTCGAGTACCTGCGGCGGCACTCGTTCCTGTTCGATCTCCGGATACTCTGGCTGACCGTGGTCAAGGTGATCAGGCGGGACGGAGTTTCCCACTGACGGGCCGGAGTTCGGTGCGGCCCGATACGGGGGCATTCCCGGGATCGGATACGGAACGGTTACAATTCCCGTCCTGACCGAAACGCCGTGCGCCTTTGCTCGCACATCGAAGTGACCAAGAGTCTCCTGTCCATCCTCGTCTTTCTGTTCGACCTCTCGGCGGTTGCCTTTGCCTGGGTGGGCGGCTTCCTGCTGCGCTTCAATCTGGACATGCCGGCAAACTTCCTGCCGGTGCTGGGCTGGGGTCTGGTCTTCCTGCTGCCGGCACATGCCGTGGCCTGTCGTCTGGCGGGCCTGTATCGCGGCATCTGGATGTTTGCCAGCCTGCCGGACCTGAAGCGGGTGTTGAGCGCCGTAGGTTTCTCGACCGCTGCCGTGGTCGCCTTCTTTGCCTTCTATCGCTACGGCCAGCGGGCGGTGCCGCGTTCGCTGCTCGTGCTCTATCCGATGTTGCTGACCATCTACATGGGCGGTGGTCGGGCCGCCTACCGCATGTGGAAGGAGCACCGGCTGTATGGCGGCCTGATCGCCCAGGGCAAGCCGGTCGTGATCGTCGGCGCCGGGCGTGGCGGCGCCATGCTGGCCCGCGAACTCGAGCGCAGCGCGGACTGGCGGGTGGTGGCCCTGGTGGACGACGATCGCAGCAAGTGGGGACGGGAGCTTTCGGGAAATCCGGTCGTGGGTGGGATCGAGAGCCTGCCCGACGTGCTGGCCTCGGAAAAGGCTTCGCATGTGATCCTGGCGATGCCCTCGGCTGCCGCCGAGACATGCCGTCACGCGACCGATCTCGCGGTCGAAGCCGGCGCCCACGTGTTTACGGTGCCAGGACTCGAGGACGTCATGGGCGGGCGGGTGGCGATCTCGTCGATCCGCCCGGTGGAGATCGAGGATCTCCTGGGCCGGGAGCCGGTGTGGATCGATACACGGCACGTGGCTGCCATGGTCGCCGGCAAGACGGTTCTGGTGACCGGGGCAGGCGGATCGATCGGCAGCGAGCTATGCCGGCAACTGGCGCGTTTCGGGCCGGCGCGGCTGGTGCTCTTCGAGCAGAGCGAGTTCGCTCTTTATACATTGGAACAATGGTTTTCGGTTCATGTTCCGGACCTTGCGCCGATTGCGCTGGCCGGGGATGTCAAGGATCCGGAGCGGCTGAACGAAGTCTTCGCAGCGTTGCGGCCGCAGGTGGTTTTCCACGCCGCCGCCTACAAGCATGTGCCGCTGATGGAAGTGGCCAATGCCTGGCAGGCGGTGCGCAACAACGTGCTGGGCACCTTGCTGGTGGCCGAGTGCGCTTCCCGCTTCGCGGCCGAGCGGTTCGTCCTCATCTCGACCGACAAGGCGGTCAACCCGACCAACGTGATGGGGGCGACCAAGCGGCTGGCCGAGATGGTGTGCGAGGCGCTGCACCAGCAGGGCGGTGTCACCCAGTTCGAAATGGTGCGTTTCGGCAATGTGCTCGGCAGCACCGGCAGCGTGATACCGAAGTTTCAGGAGCAGATCGCCCGCGGCGGGCCGGTGACCGTCACCCACAGGGAAATCACGCGCTACTTCATGTCGATTCCCGAAGCCGCCCAGCTGGTGCTGCAGGCGGCGGCGATGGGGCAGGGCGGGGAGATCTTCGTTCTCGACATGGGCGCGCCGATCAGGATTGCCGATCTGGCGCGCAAGATGATTCACCTCTCGGGGTATTCCGAGAGCGAGATACGCATCGAATTCATCGGTTTGCGCCCGGGCGAAAAACTCTATGAGGAACTGCTGGCAGATGCCGAGCATACGCGCCAGACGCCACACCCCAAATTGCGCATTGCCCAGGGGCGCGCGGTCGACGCCGATTTTCTGCCGAATTTGCGCCCATGGTTTGCTGAACCATGCCAGAGTGATGCGCAGGTGCGTGAAAACCTGATGCGCTGGGTCCCCGAATACCAGCCGGTGTCATTCAGCTGAGGAAGTCTACGTCCTCGTAAATGTCGTCGAGTGCCAGGCCGATCTTGATCGTCCCGCAGTCGACGCCGAGGATATCCATTTCGCCGAGCGTGCCCTGCTGCCATTCACCGGTTTCGTCGCGGATGAAGTAGTCCGCGGCGCGGCGGTCCTGCTCGGCGAGGATGTAGGCCTTGAGCGTCGGTATCTGGCGGTAGGCGAGCGCCTTTTCGCGGCGGTCTGTTGTCGAGGTGGAGGGGCTGAGCACCTCGGCGACGATGCAGGGGGCATTCTTCTGGATCGGATCACGGTCTGCCTCGTTGCAGGTCAGCATCACGTCCGGGTAATAAAATGCGTTGACCGTGGTTATGCGTAGCTTCATGTCGGCCATGAATACGCCGCACGGGGTGCCGCGGGCGGCAGATCGCAGGTGGAAGGCGATATTCATGGCGATTCGGTTGTGTCGTTCGCTGGCGCCGGCCATGGCGAATACCTGGCCATCGACATACTCGTGTTTGACCCGTGCTTCGGCCTCGCCGGCCAGATAGTCCGCGGGGCTGAGTGCAGCCTTTTTTAGTGCAAGCGCCATGTTTCTTCTTTCTCGAATCAAGCTGCAGCGTCGAAATCGACATCCGCATATAGATCGGCAAGCGGCAACCGGAGACCAACACTGGTCAGCTCAATGGTATCGCCTTCGCCGGCGGGGTGCATGACCCAGAGGCCGGCCTCGTTCTTGCGAAAGAGGTCGGCGTGCAGGCGATCCTGTTCGAGAATCAGGTATTCCTGCAATTCCGGAATTTTCTGGTAAAGCTCGAACTTGCGGCCGCGGTCGTAGGCTGCGGTCGAATCTGAAAGCACCTCGGTGACCAGCACGGGGTGCGCCTTGGCCAGCGCGGCCTCAGGGGTCTTGTCCCGGCTGTCGCAGGTGACGAAGACATCGGGATAGAGCACGGCGTCGGTGGCCGCGATGCGAACCTTCATGCCGGACACGAAGGGGCGGCAGGGGGTTCCGGAAAGCGCGGATTTAAGGTTGGCCGCGAGGTTAAGTGTGATCGTGTAATGCGCATCGCTACCGCCCGACATGGCGAACACTTCGCCGGCAAAATATTCGTGGCGTTCCGCCTGGGTTTCCTCCCAGGCGAGATAGGACTCGACGTCGAATCGGGATTCGGTTTGCGGCAGGGCCATGTGGTTATCTCCGGATAGCATCGAAAGCATATCGGTGCATTGACAAAGCCGCAAGCTTCGCCTAGCTTCCGCTGCCTTGATCCGCCACCCCAGCGCCACCATGGAATTCCTCGATCTGCCCCAACTGCTCTCCGCCACGGGCACCGTCCGCCTGCCTGGCTCGAAGAGCATCTCCAACCGTGTCCTGCTCCTCGCGGCGCTGGCCGAGGGGGAAACCGAGGTTCGCGACCTGCTGGCTTCGGACGATACCGAACGCATGCTCGATGCCTTGAAGGCCCTCGGCGTCGGCGTCGCGCATCTCGGTGGCGAGAACTGGCTTGTCAAGGGTTGCGGCGGCCGGTTTCCGGTCAGGCAGGCGGAGCTGTTCCTCGGCAACGCCGGCACCGCCTTCAGGCCACTGACAGCGGCGCTGGCGCTGGCTGGCGGCGATTACATCCTGAAGGGCGTCGCGCGGATGCACGAGCGGCCGATCGGCGATCTCGTCGATGGCCTGCGCCAGTTGGGGGCGGATGTCACTTACCTCGGTGACGAAGGGTATCCGCCGCTGCACCTCAAGCCGGCGGCGATTCGCCCGGAAGGAATCGTCAAGGTACGCGGCGACGTGTCGAGCCAGTTCCTCACCGGCCTGCTGATGGCCTTGCCGCTGACCGAACAGACGGTTGCGGTCGACGTCGTCGGCGAGCTCATTTCCAGGCCCTACATCGACATCACGCTGGCGACGATGGCGCGCTTCGGCGTCACCGTCGAGCGCGAGGGCGGGCAGCGGTTCACGGTCCGGGCCGGCAACCGCTACGTATCGCCGGGGACCATCTATGTCGAGGGTGATGCCTCCTCGGCGTCGTATTTCCTGGCGTTGGGCGCTCTTGGCGGCGGGCCGGTGCGCGTCGAAGGCGTCGGCCGCGATTCGATCCAGGGCGACGTGAAATTCGCCGAGGGGCTGGCGCGGATGGGCGCGGTCATCGAGACCGGGCCGAACTGGATGGAGGCGCGGGCGGCGGAGGGTGGCCTGGTCGCGGTCGACCTCGACTGCAACCACATTCCCGATGCGGCGATGACGCTGGCGACGACGGCGCTGTTCGCCAAGGGAACGACGACGCTGCGCAACATCGCCAGCTGGCGCGTCAAGGAAACCGACCGCATCGCGGCGATGGCGACCGAGTTGCGCAAACTCGGGGCGACGGTCGAGGAGGGCGCCGATTTCATCCGGGTCACGCCGGCGGCGTTGCGGCCGGCGGCCATCGCCACCTACGACGATCACCGCATGGCGATGTGCTTCTCGCTGGCGGCGTTCGGCACGCCGCTGCGGATCAACGACCCCGGGTGCGTGGCCAAGACCTTCCCGGATTATTTCGCGCGTTTCGCCGTCGTGACGAAGGCGGCGCCGGTCATCGCCATCGACGGTCCGTCGGCTTCCGGCAAGGGCACGGTGGCGGCGCGCGTGGCGGCGGCGCTGGGATTCGCCTATCTGGATTCGGGCGCCCTGTACCGGTTGACCGCGCTCGCCGCCAGACAGGCGGGCATCGACTGGACCGACGAAGCCGGTGTCGCGGCGATCGCTGGAGGCCTTGATGTCACCTTCTCGGAAACCGGCATTCGCCTTGACGGCGAGCCCGTCGGCGATGCCATCCGCAGCGAGGAAATCTCCGCCGGCGCGTCGCAGGTGGCGGCCTTGCCGGCCGTGCGCGAGGCCCTGCTTTTCCGCCAGCGCGCGTTCAACACGGCGCCGGGACTGGTCGGTGACGGGCGCGACATGGGGTCCGTCGTTTTCCCGCGCGCGCCGCTCAAGGTCTTTCTGACAGCGAGCGCCGAGGCGAGGGCGGAACGCCGTTATAAGCAGTTGATCGAAAAAGGATTCTCTGCTAATCTCCCCGACCTTCTGCTGGACCTGCGACAGCGCGACGATCGGGATTCCCGGCGCAGCGTGGCGCCGCTCAGGCAGGAAGCGGATGCTCGACTGCTCGACACGACCGGCCTCACCATCGAACAGGCGGTGAATCAGGTACTCGCGTGGAGCAGGGAAGCGTTGCCGTAAGCTGTCGCCGGCCGCCGGGCCGGCATTTTTTCAACTCCAACCCGCTGCGGATTTCACGGTCCGTGGCATGAAAGTCCTCTCCGTAATGGAATCCTTTGCTCAACTGTTTGAAGAAAGCCTGGCCCGCCAGGAAATGCGTCAAGGCGAAGTCATCACCGCCGAGGTGATGCTCATCGACCGCAACTTCGTTGTGGTCAATGCCGGCCTGAAATCGGAATCCTACGTTCCGCTCGAAGAATTCCTGAATGATCAGGGCGAAATCGAGGTCAAGGTGGGCGATTTCGTCCAGGTTGCCATCGAAATGCTGGAAGACGGCTACGGCGCCACGCGCCTGTCCCGCGATCGCGCCAAGCGCATCGCCGCCTGGAACTTCCTGGAAGAAGCCCTGAACAACAACTCGCTGGTCACCGGCACGATCACCGGCAAGGTCAAGGGCGGCCTCACCGTCATGTCCAACGGCGTCCGCGCCTTCCTGCCGGGTTCGCTGGTCGACATGCGTCCGGTCAAGGACACCACGCCGTACGAGGGCAAGACCCTGGAGTTCAAGGTCATCAAGCTCGACCGCAAGCGCAACAACGTGGTCATGTCCCGCCGCGCGGTGCTCGAAGCCACCGCCGACAAGGATCGCGAAAAGCTTCTCGAGAACCTCCAGGAAGGCACCGTCGTCAAGGGTATCGTCAAGAACATCACCGATTACGGCGCGTTCGTCGACCTCGGCGGCATCGATGGCTTGCTCCACATCACCGACCTGGCCTGGCGCCGCGTCCGTCATCCGACCGAAGTGCTCAACGTCGGCGACGAAGTCACCGCCAAGATCCTCAAGTTCGACGCCGAGAAGAACCGTGTCTCGCTGGGGATGAAGCAGCTCGGCGACGATCCGTGGGTCGGCATCGCCCGCCGCTACCCGGCCGGCACCCGCCTGTTCGGCAAGGTCACCAACCTGACCGACTACGGTTCCTTCGTCGAGATCGAGCAGGGCATCGAGGGTCTGGTGCACGTCTCCGAAATGGACTGGACCAACAAGAACGTCCATCCGTCCAAGGTCGTTTCGCTGGGCGACGAAGTCGAGGTCATGATCCTCGAGATCGACGAGGAGCGTCGCCGCATTTCGCTGGGCATGAAGCAGTGCAAGCCGAACCCGTGGGACGATTTCGCGATGAACCACAAGAAGGGCGACAAGGTCCGCGGCGCCATCAAGTCGATCACCGACTTCGGCATCTTCATCGGCCTGCCCGGCGGCATCGACGGACTGGTTCACCTCTCCGACCTGTCGTGGAGCGCGACCGGCGAGGAAGCGATGCGCAACTTCAAGAAGGGCGACGAGGTCGAGGCGGTCGTGCTCGGCATCGACGTCGAGAAGGAACGCATTTCGCTCGGCGTCAAGCAGATGGATGGCGATCCGTACACCAACTTCATCGCCACGCACGAGAAGAACAGCATCGTCCGCGGCACCGTCAAGTCCGTCGATTCCCGCGGTGCGGTCGTGACGCTGGACGGCGACAATGAAGGCTACCTGCGCGCCTCCGAGTTCTCGCGTGACCGCATCGACGACCTGTCGCAGCACCTCAGGACCGGTGACGCGGTCGAGGCGATGATCATCAACGTCGACCGCAAGACGCGCGGCATCAACCTGTCGGTCAAGGCCAAGGACAGCGCCGATCAGCACGATGCCATGCAGAAGCTGTCTGCCGAGTCCTCGGCCGCGGCTTCCGGTACGACCAACCTCGGCGCCCTGCTCAAGGCCAAGCTCAACCAGCAAGGCTGACAGGCGCCAGCATGACCAAATCCGAGCTCATCGCCCGGCTGGCGGAACGCTTCCCCCAGCTCGTGGCGAAGGATGCCGACCTCGCGGTCAAGATGATCCTCGATGCGATGTCCGACGCCCTGGTGCGCGCGGACCGCATCGAGATTCGCGGATTCGGCAGCTTTGCGCTCAACTACCGGCCGCCGCGCACCGGCCGCAACCCCAAGTCGGGGGAGAGGGTCAGCGTGCCCGCCAAGTGGGTTCCCCACTTCAAGGCGGGCAAGGAGCTGCGCGAACGGGTCGATCAGTCGATCTGACTCGGGTCCGGGTGGATTGTGGTAGATTCGGGGGCGGTGGATTTCACCGCCCCCTTTTTGTGTCGCCGGCGCCGCCGGCAGCCGTGTCCCGTGTGGATTGTGACGTCATGACAGCGTTGACCTGGGCCGTTCGCCTCATCATCTTCTCGATCCTGCTGGTGTTCGCCATCCGCAACACCGAGCCGACGACCCTGCGCTTCGTTCTCGATTATGCCTGGGAGGCGCCGCTCGTCATTGTCCTGCTGGCGTTCTTTGCGGCCGGGGCCATCCTCGGCGTGCTGTCGGTGGTCGGCGTGATCTTCCGCCAGCGTCGCGAAATCTCGCGCCTCAGGCGCGAGGCCGCCAAGCCGCAGTTGCCGGTCACGCCCGAACCGCCGCCCGCGGCATGAGCGAGCTGTTCGAATACTGGCAACTCCTTCTCGTCCCGCTGTTCTTCGGGCTGGGCTGGGCGGCGGCCCGTCTCGACATCCGGCAGGTGGTGCATGAATCGCGCGCCCTGCCGCGCTCCTATTTTCAGGGTCTCAACTTCCTGCTCAACGAGCAGCCGGACAAGGCCATCGATTCCTTCCTCGAAGTGGCCAAGGTCGATTCCCAGACGGTCGAACTGCACTTCGCGCTCGGCAACCTGTTCCGCCGGCGCGGCGAGACCGAACGCGCCATCCGCATGCACCAGAACCTGATCGACCGGCCCGATCTCGAAGAGGGCGTCCGCCTGCATGCGTTCTCCGAGCTCGGTCAGGACTTCCTCAAGGCCGGCCTTCTCGACCGCGCCGAGGAGATCTTCAACAGGCTGGTCGGAACCTCCTTCGCGGACGAGGCCAAGCGCAATCTGCTGGAGATCTACCAGGTCGAGAAGGACTGGCAGAAGGCGATCGATCTTGCCCGCGAACTGCCGGAGGTCGCGTCGCAGCAGCAGGTCGCCGAGTTCTTCTGCGAACTGGCGGCCGGCGAGATCATGCGTTCGCGCCCGGACAGCGCCCGCGCGTTTCTGGAATCGGCGATGCAGCAGAACCGCAAGTGCGTGCGCGCCAGCCTGCTGCAGGGTGACCTGCTGTTGCAGGAGGAAAAACCGGAAGGCGCCATCGCGGCCTGGCAACGCGTCGAGCAGCAGGATCCCGCCTACCTGGCGCTGGTCGCCCAGCGGCTGCTCGAGACCTATCGCAAGCTGGAGCGGCGCGACGAGGGGATCGCGCTGCTGCGCGGCTACCTCGAACACTATCCGTCGCTCGACCTGCTCGACGTCGTCTATCAGAGCGTCCTCGAGAGCGCTGGCAACGAAGCGGCGTATCGCCTGGTCCGTGACGAACTGCAGCGCAATCCGACGCTGCTCGGCCTGGAGAAGCTGATGGGCGCGCGACTGCCCCTCGTCGAGCCGGAGGTGCGAACCGATATCGACCTCGCGAAGAGCATCATCGCCGGGTACACGCAGCGCCTGTCGCGCTATCGATGCAATAATTGCGGATTCAGGGCCCGCCAGTTCTACTGGCGCTGCCCGGCCTGCGGCGGCTGGGAGACCTACCCGCCGCGGCGCAGCGAAGAATTCGATCAAAGCCTGTAGGAAGAGCGTACATGAAGAAAGGGAACCCATCGGTTGCCGGCGGCGGCAACCCTCCAGACCCGGATTCGGCCCGTTCCGGCGGCAGCGCTCGCCGGATCGCCGGACATTGAGACGCATGCTCGACGAGGTCGGCAACGTTCGCCTGCTGGTGGTCGGCGATGTCATGCTCGACCGCTACTGGTTCGGTGAGGTCAGCCGGATCTCCCCGGAAGCGCCGGTGCCCGTGGTCCGGGTCCAGCGCATGGAGGAGCGCCTGGGAGGCGCCGCCAACGTCGCGCGCAACGCGGCGTCGCTCGGCGCCTTCACCGGACTGCTCTCGGTGGTTGGCGACGACGAGGCGGGCCGCTCGCTGGCCCGGCTCCTCGAGGACGAGCAAATCGATGCCGCATTGCATGTCGACCGCGACATCGACACCACGGTCAAGCTGCGCGTCATCGGTCGCCAGCAGCAACTGCTGCGCATCGACTTCGAGACGGCGCCATCGCACGAGATCCTCCAGGCCAAGCTGGCCGACTTCGAGCAGCGCGTGGCGCGGGCCGATGTCGTCATCCTCTCGGACTACGGCAAGGGGGGCCTGGCCCACATCGCCGAAATGATCGCCGTCGCCCGCGGCCACGACAAGCCGGTGCTGGTCGACCCGAAGGGGGACGACTACGCCAGGTACGCCGGCGCGACGGTGATTACGCCGAATCGCTCGGAACTGCGCGAAGTCGTCGGTCGCTGGTCGTCCGAAGCCGAATTCGCCGCCAAGGCGCAGAAGTTGCGCGGCGAACTCGGGCTCGAAGCGTTGCTGGTGACGCGCAGCGAAGAGGGCATGACGTTGTTTGCCGATCAGGAAACCCACCATCAGCCCGCGCAGGCGCGCGAGGTGTTCGACGTTTCCGGCGCCGGCGACACCGTCATCGCCACGCTGGCCGTCATGCTGGCCGCCGGGGCCGACTGGGCCGAGGCCATTCGCGTCGCCAATGTCGCGGCCGGCATCGTCGTCGGCAAGCTGGGCACCGCCGTCGTCACCCGCGCGGAACTCGCGTCCGCATTGTAAGGAAGAACCATGTACATCGTCGTCACCGGAGCGGCCGGCTTCATCGGCTCGAACATCGTCAAGGCGCTCAACGAGCGCGGGGAGACCCGGATCATCGCCGTCGACAACCTGACCAGGGCCGACAAGTTCAGGAACCTGATCGACTGCGACCTTGCCGATTACGTCGACAAGCACGACTTCATCGCGCGCATCCAGGCCGGGCACTACGACGGCGAGATCGACGCCATCTTCCACGAGGGGGCCTGCTCGGACACGATGGAGAGCGACGGCCACTACATGATGGAGAACAACTACCGCTACTCGATGATCCTGCTCGACTGGTGTGAGGATCAGGACGTGCAGTTTCTCTATGCATCGAGCGCGGCGACCTACG
This sequence comes from Dechloromonas sp., assembly GCA_017302355.1. The sequence continues at coordinate 25,197 of JAFLDQ010000014.1, read as the reverse complement.
GCGGCAGCGGCGCGTTCAGGGAGGAGCGCGAGTGCGAGGGGCCGCTCAACGTCTATGGCTACTCCAAGTTCCTCTTCGACCAGGTCGTCCGCCAGCGTCTGGCCAGGAATCCGTCGTCGCAGATCGCCGGCTTCCGCTATTTCAACGTGTACGGTCCGCGCGAGACGCACAAGGGGCGCATGGCCTCGGTCGCCTTCCACCACTTCAACCAGTTCCGCGCCGACGGCAGGGTCAAGCTGTTCGAAGGCTCGCACGGTTACGAGAATGGTGGCCAGATGCGCGATTTCGTCTTTGTCGGCGATGTCGCCACGGTCAATCTGTTCTTCCTCGACCATCCGGAGAAGTGCGGCATCTTCAACCTCGGCTCCGGCCGGGCGCAGAGTTTCAACGATGTCGCGGTTGCCGCGGTCAACGGCTGCAGGAGGGCAAAAAACGAGGCGCCGCTGACGCTGGAAGAATTGCGGGCACAGGACTTGCTCGAATATGTCGCCTTTCCCGAGGCCTTGAAGGGCAAGTACCAGGCATTCACACAGGCCGACCTGACCCGTCTGCGCGCAGCCGGCTACGAGGCGCCGATGGCCACCGTCGAGGAGGGGGTCGCCCAGTACATCGAGTGGCTCCTGCGGAATGTATAGAACCCTGCAGGACTTTGTCGGAAACACGCCGCTGGTGCGGCTGCTGCGCATCCCCGGCGCCGACAACGAAAAGCGCGGCAATGTCATCCTCGCCAAGCTCGAGGGCAACAACCCGGCGGGTTCGGTCAAGGATCGCCCGGCGCTGTCGATGATCGTCCATGCCGAGGGGCGCGGCGACATCCGGCCGGGCGACACGCTGATCGAGGCGACTTCCGGCAATACCGGCATTGCGCTGGCGATGGCGGCGGCGATGAAGGGCTACCGGATGATTCTCGTCATGCCCGAGAACCAGAGCATCGAGCGCCGCCAGACGATGCGCGCCTTCGGCGCCGAACTGGTGCTGACGCCCAAGGACGGCGGCATGGAACTGGCGCGCGACGTTGCCGACCGCATGCGCGACGAAGGCAAGGGCATCATCCTCGACCAGTTCGCCAACCCGGACAATCCGCTGGCGCACTTCGCAGGCACCGGCCCGGAAATCTGGCGCGATACCGACGGCAGGATCACCCACCTCGTTTCCAGCATGGGCACCACCGGCACGATCATGGGGGCTTCGGCCTTCCTCAAGGCGCAGAATCCGGCGATCGAGATCGTCGGCTGCCAGCCGGAAGACGGCAGCCAGATTCCCGGCATCCGCAAATGGCCGGAAGCCTATCTGCCGAAAATCTACGACAAGACCCGCGTCGACCGCATCGAATACGTCAGCCAGGCCGATGCCGAGGCGATGACACGGCGGCTGGCAATGGAGGAGGGCATCTTCGCCGGCATCTCCTCCGGCGGTGGCGTCGCCGTCGCGCTCCGCCTCGCGCAGCAACTCGACAACGCGATCATCGTCAGCATCATCTGTGATCGCGGCGACCGTTACCTGTCCACCGGCGTCTTCCCGGCATGAAGCCGGTGCTCGTCTTCGACATCGAGACCATTCCCGATGTCGCCGGCCTGCGCAAGCTCAACGATCTGCCCGGCGAACTTTCCGACCACGAGGTCGCCGAACTGGCCTTCCAGCAGCGCCGCGCCAGGACGGGCAGCGATTTCCTGCCGTTGCATCTGCAGCGGGTCGTCGCCATTTCCTGCGTGCTGCGCACCGGCGACGGGCTCAAGGTCTGGTCGCTGTCCGAACCCGACCTCGGCGAAGCCGCCATCATCCAGCGCTTCTTTGACGGCATCGAGAAATTCACGCCGCAGATCGTCTCGTGGAACGGCGGCGGCTTCGACCTGCCGGTCCTGCATTACCGCGGGATGCTGCACGGTATCGCGGCGCCGCGCTACTGGGATCTCGGCGACGGCGATTATGCCGACTCCCGCGATTTCAAGTGGAACAACTACATCAGCCGCTATCACACCCGCCATCTCGACCTGATGGACCTGCTGGCGCTCTACAACGCCCGCGCCAACGCGCCGCTCGACGAACTCGCCAGGCTCTACGGCTTTCCCGGCAAGCTCGGCATGGCTGGCGGCAAGGTCTGGGAAGCCTGGCAGGCCGGCAAGGCCGCCGAGATTCGCGACTACTGCGAGACCGACGTCATCAATACCTACCTGGTCTACAACCGCTTTCGCCGGATGCGCGGCGAGCTGACGGCGGCAGAAGAGATCGCCGAGGCCGGATTCGTCAAGGCGCAACTCGCCCGGATCGGCGCGCCGCACTGGCAGGAGTTTCTCGCCGCGTGGCGCTGACTGTATCCGGCGCGGCGTTATAATGACAAGCTCCGAAACCCGATCGCAGAGAGATACCGATGGCCCTCAACAACGTTCCTTCCGGCAAGTCCCTTCCCAACGACATCAACGTCATCATCGAGATCACGGCGCATTCGGAGCCGGTAAAGTACGAGGTCGACAAGGAGAGCGGGGCGATTTTCGTCGATCGCTTCATGTCTACGTCGATGCACTACCCCTGCAACTACGGCTATATCCCGCACACCATCGCCGGCGACGGCGACCCTGTTGATGTGCTGGTCGTCAGCCCGTTCCCGCTGCCCCCGGGCGTCGTCGTCCGCTGCCGCCCGATCGGCGTGCTGGCGATGACCGACGAGGCGGGCGACGATGCAAAACTGCTGGCGGTGCCGGTCGACAAGCTGACGCCGATGTACCGCAATGTCATGAGTCACGCCGACATGCCCAACCTGCTGCTCGACCAGATTGCCCACTTCTTCGCGCACTACAAGGATCTCGAGCCGGGCAAGTTCGTCAACGTCGTCGGGTGGCGCGGTCCCGAAGAGGCCAAGAAGGAAGTCGTCGATGGCGTGGCAGCCTACAATTCGGCGAAAGAAAAGCCCAACTTCTGAGTCCCGATGCTGCGCATCGCCGTTGCCCAGTTCAACGCCACCGTCGGTGACCTGACCGGCAACGCCGGGCGCATCGTCGAATGCGCCGCCGCGGCCAGGACGCGGGGGGCGCAGGTTCTGGTCACGCCCGAGCTGGCGTTGTGCGGCTATCCGCCGGAAGACCTCCTGCTGCGCCCGGATTTCTACCGGGCCTGCCGGGGCGCGCTGGACGATCTGGCCAGCCGCGTCGCCGGCATCGCCCTCATCGTCGGTCATCCGGAGGAGACCGGGGGGCGACGCTACAATGCCGCCACGGTCATCGAAAATGGCCGGAAAATCGCCGTCTACCGCAAGATCCGCCTGCCCAACTACGATGTTTTCGACGAGAAACGCTATTTCGATGCCGGCGACGCAGTCTGCGTCGTGACCCTGGGCGGTGTGCGCTGCGGCATCAACATCTGCGCCGACATCTGGGAGGAGGGCGCGGCGGAACGTGCGCGTGCCGGCGGCGCCGAACTGCTCGTGGTCCTCAACGCCTCGCCCTGTCATCTGGAAAAACATCAACAGCGCGTCGAGGTGCTGCGCGAGCGCATTGCCGGCGCCGGCATCCCCGCCATCTACGTCAACCTGGTCGGCGGCCAGGACGAACTGGTCTTCGACGGCGCCTCGTTCGCCCTCGACGCCGAAGGCGACTGCCGGATGCGCCTGCCGCAGTTCGAGGAAGCGCTGGGCATCGTCGATTACGACGCGGGGCGTCTGCGCTCCGGCGACATGGCGGAGGAGTTGTCGGTCGAGGGCGAGGCCTACCGCGCGCTGGTCCTCGGCGTCCGCGACTACATCGGCAAGAGCGGTTTCAGGGGAACGCTCATCGGCCTGTCGGGGGGCATCGACTCGGCGCTCACGTTGTGTGTCGCGGTCGACGCGCTGGGCGCCGACAAGGTGCGGGCGGTCATGATGCCGTCGCCGTATACCGCGCGGATGAGCCTCGACGATTCGCGGGCGATGATCGCCACGCTTGGCGTGCGTTACGACGAGGTGCCGATCGCGCCGGCCATGGCTACCTATGCGGCGATGCTCGACCCGCTGTTCGCCGGGTCGCCCGCCGACACCACCGAAGAGAACATTCAGGCGCGCATCCGCGGCAACCTCCTGATGGCGCTCTCCAACAAGACCGGCGCGCTGGTGCTGACGACCGGCAACAAGTCGGAAATGGCAGTCGGCTACTGCACCCTCTACGGCGACATGGCCGGCGGCTTCGCGGTCATCAAGGACGTCTACAAGACGCTGGTCTATCGCCTGGCGCGCTACCGCAACACGATTTCGCCGGTCATCCCGGAGAACATCATCGTCCGGCCGCCCTCGGCCGAACTCAGGCCGGACCAGACCGACCAGGATTCGCTGCCGCCCTATGAGGTTCTCGACGCCATCGTCCGCGCCTACATGGAAGAAGACCGCAGCCCGCGCGAGATCATCGCCGCCGGCTTGCCGGAGGCCGACGTGCGCCGCGTCGTGCGCCTGCTGCGCATTGCCGAATACAAGCGCCGGCAGGCGCCGGTCGGTATTCGCATCACGCCGCGTGGCTTTGGCAAGGATTGGCGGTATCCTATTACCAATCGTTACCGCGACGAATTCTGAATAACCGAAACGAACAGGGGACAGGACATGAAGAAGATCGAAGCCATCATCAAGCCGTTCAAGCTCGACGAAGTGCGCGAGGCGCTGTCGGAAGTGGGGATCACCGGCCTGACGGTCACCGAAGTCAAGGGCTTCGGCCGCCAGAAGGGTCACACCGAACTCTATCGCGGCGCCGAGTACGTGGTCGACTTCCTGCCGAAGATCAAGATCGAGATCGTGGTCAAGTCCGAGCACGTCGATGCCGCCATCGATGCCATCATCAAGGCCGCGCGCACCGGCAAGATCGGCGACGGCAAGATCTTCGTCATGCCCGTCGAGCAGGTGGTGCGCATCCGCACCGGCGAGACTCACGAAGCGGCAGTCTGATCAGGAGAGCAGCGTCATGGATAGCCAAGAAGTGTTCGACATTCCCGCGCTCAAGGCGCAATTGCTGGCGGCGCTCGGGCCGGATTTCCGGATCTACCCGGTGCTTGTCGAGCAGCAGTTTCCGCACATCCTTGCCAAGGTCGCCGCGTTGTGGGGCAAGGCCGGGCTGGATGCCTATCTGGCGGACCTGATGGTGACCAATCGCCCAGGACGCCAGGGTTTTCCGCACGAGGTGGCGCTCGAAATCTTTCGTCTGGCTACGGTGCATAGCGCTTTCGGGCTGACACCGAACGACTCGCTGGGAACGGCGTGGGGCTGGGTTGACGACCCTGAACTCTTCAAACGCCAATTCACGAACAAGGAGGAATGATTCCGCAGGGCGCCGTTCTTCAGCGCGCTGCGGCTGACTTCCGTTGCGTGCGCAGCAGCACGATGACTGCGCCCTCGCCACCGTCCTGGGGTTTCGCCTGGCAGTAGGCCAGGATTTCATTTTTCTGCACCAGCCAGCCGCGTACCAGGCGCTTCAGCACGGCCTCCCTGCCGGGCGAGCCATGTCCCTTGCCATGAACGATGCGGATGCAGCGCGTGCCGTATTTCAGCGATTGGGCGAGGAAGGTCGCCAACTGGCTGCGCGCCTCCTCGCGGTTCAGGCCATGCAGGTCGATCTCGTCCTGAATGGCCCAGCGCCCGCGCCGCAGGTCGCGCAGCACGCTGCTGGCGACGCCACCGCGCAGATGGCTGGGTTCGTCACCCCCTTCGAGCCGGTCCTGCAGGGTGATCGGTCCGTGCAGGCTCTCGCGCAACGCCGCCTGCTCGTCGGCCAGGCGCTGCAGCGGGCGCGGCGACGGCATCGGGCCGCCGAGATGAACGCGACCCGATGCCGGCAGCGGCCTCGCGTCGGCCACGGCCGCCTGGAACGCCGCGAGATCGTCGGGGTCGAGCAAGCCGGAGCCCCACTGCTCAGCCGAGGCGGTCGAGGTAGCGCTCGGCGTCGAGCGCGGCCATGCAGCCGCTGCCCGCCGAGGTGCAGGCCTGGCGATAGATGTGGTCCTGCACGTCGCCGGCGGCGAAGACACCGGGAATGCTGGTCTGCGTGGCGTTGCCGTTGCGCCCCGCCTCGGTCACCAGATAGCCGCCTTCCATCGCCAGCTGTCCGGCGAAGAGGCCGGTGTTCGGCTTGTGGCCGATGGCGATGAAGACGCCGAAGACGTCGATGTTCCGCGTCGTTCCGTCCTGCGTGCTGCGGACGCGCATGCCGGTCACGCCGGAGTCGTCGCCGAGCACCTCGTCCAGCGTGTGATTGCGCAGGAGGGTCACCTTGCCGGCCCTTTCCTTCTCGAACAGTTTGTCCTGCAGGATCTTTTCGGCTCTGAAGGTGTCGCGGCGATGGACCAGCGTGACATGGCTGGCGATATTCGCCAGGTAGAGCGCTTCCTCGACCGCGGTATTGCCGCCGCCGATGACGGCGACCGCCTTGCTGCGGTAGAAGAAGCCGTCGCAGGTGGCGCAGGCGGAAACCCCCTTGCCGGAGAATTTCTCTTCGGAGGGCAGGCCGAGGTACTGGGCCGAAGCGCCGGTGGCGATGATCAGCGCGTCGCAGGTATAGGCGCCGGCATCGCCGATCAGCGTAAACGGCTTCTGCGTCAGCTGCGTTGTATGGATATGGTCGAAGATGATCTCGGTATCGAAGCGGCGGGCGTGGGCCTCGAAGCGCGCCATCAGATCCGGGCCCTGGACGCCGTCGGCGTCGGCAGGCCAGTTATCGACGTCGGTCGTCGTCATCAGCTGGCCGCCCTGGGCGAGTCCGGTGATCAGCACCGGGTTCAGGTTGGCGCGGGCGGCATAGACGGCGGCCGTATAACCGGCGGGGCCGGAACCGAGGATGATGAGGCGACTGTGACGGGGTCCTTGGGGCATGGGGATTCTCGGTAGTGGTCAATGGCAAAATTATAGCCTCCAACCCCGGACCGATTTTTCGCCCTTTCTCTCGCGCGTCTTGAATTGAGTTTATAATCTTGCGGTAACTCCATGAAGGGAAATGCTTTATGTCCTCCACAAATGTCGGCCTGAGTCTGGTGGTCCTGCGCAACATACCCCTTTTTTCGGGTCTTGATGAGAGAGAACTCGAGCGCTTGTCCAAAGTGGCGATACGCCGGCGTGCCGCACGCGGCGAGCAGGTTGTGCGGGCTGGCGAAGATGCCGAGACCCTGATCGTCCTCCTCACCGGGCGGGCCAAGGTGACCAACTTCGACGAGGAAGGCCGGGAGATCATCCTGGCGTGGCTGAGTCCGGGTGAATTTTTCGGCGAAATGGGCCTGATCGACGGCAGTCCGCGTTCGGCCAACGTCGTCGCCGTCGAACCCTGCGAACTGCTGATTCTCGGCAAGCACGAGTTCGAGCGCTGCATGCAGGACAACTTCCAGGTCGCGAAGAAGCTGATGCAGATCCTCGTGCGCCGCCTGCGCGAAGCCGACCGCAATATCGAGAGCCTGGCGCTGCTCGACGTCTATGGCCGCGTTGCCCGGCTGCTGCTCGACATGTCCGAAGACGCCAGCGGCAAACGGGTCGTCAGGCAGAAGATATCCAAGCAGGACATGGCGCGCATGATCGGCGCCTCGCGGGAGATGGTCAGCAAGGTCATGCGCGACCTCGAGGTCGGCGGCTACATCACCTGCGCGGATGACGTGATCACCATTACCGGGGCCTGATCTTGGGCGTCCGCACTGTCGACCGGGCAACTCCCGGCCAGTTGCCCGAAAAGATCGGCAATCTCCTGAATGAGGCGCGCTGGCTGGGCCTGACGGTGGTCGCCCTGTTCCTCGCGATGGCGCTGTGGGGTTACCACAGGGACGATCCGGGCTGGTCGCACGCGGTGGATTCGGGGACGCTGTCCAATCCGACCGGTCATTTCGGCGCCTGGATCGCCGATCTCTTGCTTTACCTGTTCGGCATTTCCGCCTGGTGGTGGATCGTCCTCCTCGCGGTGGTGATCTGGTGGGGATTCCGGCGGCTCCATTCGCCGCTCGGCCATGCCGACCGCCGCCCCCTGTACATCGCCCTGGCCGGCTTCCTGCTGCTGCTGGTCGCCAGCTCGGCGCTCGAGGCGCTGCGTTTCCACACGCTCCAGGTCGCGTTGCCGCTCGCCCCGGGCGGCCTGCTGGGGGTGGAAGCGAGCCGCCTGCTCGCGCACCTGCTCGGCTATACCGGTTCCACGCTGCTGCTGCTGGCGGCGATGGCGGCGGGCTGGAGCATCTTTTCCGGGATGTCGTGGCTGTGGGCGTTCGAGCGGCTGGGCGCTTCGCTCGAATTCATCACCGGCTCGTTTTATGGCCTGATCGACTCCTGGCGCGACCGCCGCATTGGCCGCGAAGTCGCCCACCAGCGCGAGGAAGAGGTCGAGGTCGAGAAGCGCCGCGTCGAGTTGCACGATCCGATCATCATCGAGACGCCGCCGCCCGACGTGCCGGTTTCCCGGAAGGCCGAGAAGCGCATCAGCCGCGAGAAGCAGGTGGATCTGTTCCCCGAGGCGTTCATCGGCGGGAAACTGCCGCCGCTGCATCTGCTCGACCCGGCGCCGCCGGCGACCGAAACGGTCAGCCCCGAGACGGTCGAATATACCTCGCGCCTGATCGAGCGCAAGCTGGCCGACTTCGGCGTCCAGGTCAAGGTGCTGGCGGCGATGCCCGGTCCGGTGATCACCCGCTACGAGATCGAGCCGGCGGTTGGAGTCAAGGGTGCGCAGATCGTCAATCTGGCGCGCGACCTGGCGCGCGCGCTGGCCATGGTATCGATCCGGGTCGTCGAAACGGTCCCCGGCAAGTCGTGCATGGCGCTCGAGTTGCCCAATCCCCGGCGGCAGATGGTCAAGCTCTCCGAGATCATTTCCAGCTCCCCCTACAACGACATGGCCAGCCCGCTGACCGTCTGTCTCGGCAAGGATATCGGCGGCCAGCCGGTGGTTGCCGACCTGGCCAAGACGCCGCACCTGCTGGTCGCCGGGACCACCGGTTCGGGCAAGTCGGTCGGCGTCAACGCGATGATCCTGTCGATGCTCTACAAGGCCGAACCGGATCTCGTGCGCCTGATCATGGTCGACCCGAAGATGCTGGAGCTTTCCATCTACGAAGGCATCCCGCACCTGCTGGCGCCGGTCGTCACCGACATGAAGCAGGCGGCCAACGCGCTGCACTGGTGCGTGACCGAGATGGAGAAGCGTTACAAGCTGATGTCGGCAATGGGCGTGCGCAACATTGCCGGCCTCAACCACAAGGTCAGGGAAGCCGCAAAGCATGGCCAGCACATTCCGAATCCGCTGACACTGACGCCGGAAACCCCCGAGCCGCTGAAGACCCTGCCCTACATCGTCGTCATCATCGACGAACTCGCCGACCTGATGATGGTCGTCGGCAAGAAGGTCGAGGAACAGATCGCCCGTCTTGCGCAGAAGGCCCGCGCTTCCGGCATCCACCTCGTGCTGGCGACGCAGCGTCCGAGCGTCGACGTGATCACCGGGCTGATCAAGGCCAACATCCCGACGCGCCTCTCCTTCCAGGTCTCCAGCAAGATCGATTCGCGCACCATCCTCGACCAGATGGGCGCCGAGGCCCTCCTCGGCCAGGGCGACATGCTCTACCTGGCGCCGGGCACCGGTTACCCGACCCGCGTTCATGGCGCCTTCGTTTCCGATGACGAAGTGCATCGTGTCGTCGAACACCTGAAGACGCTTGGCGCCCCGGAATATGTCGAGGACATCCTCAGCGGCGGCGCCGGCGACGACGAGGAAGGCGGCGAGGGCGGCGGTGACAGCGGCGATGCCGAGAACGATCCGCTCTACGACCAGGCCGTCGACGTCGTCCTCAAGAACCGGCGCGCCTCGATCTCGCTCGTACAGCGCCACCTGCGCATCGGCTACAACCGTTCGGCGCGCCTGATCGAAGCGATGGAGAAGGCCGGGTTGGTGTCGACGATGGACGCGCGTGGCGGCCGCGAAGTGCTGGCGCGCCGCGAAGCCGAATGAAATTTGCCGCCAAAACGTTGTTGACCGCGACAGTCGCGATTTTTCCGCTGCTCGCCGAGGCCGGCGCGGTCGACCAGTTGCATCGGTTCCTGAGTGGAACGCGCACGCTGAAAGCCGATTTTTCGCAAATGGTCATCGGCCGGAACGGTCGCAAGCCGCAGCAATCGTCCGGCGTCGTCGCCATCTCGCGGCCGGGCAAGCTGCGCTGGGACATCCAGAAGCCCTACCCGCAACTGGTCGTCGGCGACGGCGAGAAGGTCTGGATCTACGACCCCGAACTCAAGCAGATCACCGTGCGCAAGGCCGGGCAGGCGATCGGCGGTTCACCGGCGGCGCTCCTGGCCGGCAGCAACGAACTGGAAAAGAACTTCACGCTCGCTGAAGCCGGCGAGGCCGAAGGCATGAACTGGGTCGAGGCGACGCCCAAGGCCGGCGACAGCGGTTTCGAGAAGGTCCGCCTCGGTTTTGCCGGCAGGGACCTCACGGCCATGGAACTGTACGACAGCTTCGGCCAGACGACGCACATCCGCTTTGCCAACGTCGAGCGCAACCCGGTCCTGCCGGCGGCGACCTTCCGCTTCACTCCTCCCGCGGGAGTTGATATCGTCGGCGAATAGACCCGGCGGGGTCGATGATCCTCCGCTTGTCGCGAGCCTGCCGGGCGGCGCCGCGCCAAGTCCATTCCCCGATCCATTGTGCCGCGAGGACGAGCCGCCGCCCGCCCAACCGGCATGGCAGGGCGAAGTCGCCAAAGGCAGGGATGGTCTGGAAGGGGAATCGGGTTGGCGCCCGCTCGACGCCCGGCGTTCCACCTGAAGACCGCAGTCGACCGCCTGCTAGGCAGCGCCGTCCGCTTGCACGACTTGCTCGCCCGGTGCGCTGAATGACCCGTGGTAGGCAACGACGCCACAGGGCAAGGATGCACCGAATGATAATGCCTGAAAGTACTCCGGAGGAACGTGCGGGAGCGCCAGCTTCGGCTCCACCTGGAAACCAAAGCGCGAGTAGTAGGCCGGATCTCCGAGGAGGACGCAGCCCGCAGCACCGTTCTCTCGGAGGCTGCTCAATGCCGCCTTCATTAGCTGGCCGCCAATGCCCCGTCCCTGAAATTCAGGCATGACGGAGACAGGCCCGAGCCCGTACCAGCCAAGCGAGCCATCCGATACGGAAACCGGGGACGCCGCGACATGGCCAACGACTGTACCCGCCTGCTCCGCCACAAGGGAAATGCTCAGGGCGCCAGCCTTTCGCAAGGCATCGATGATGAACTGCTCACGGTGGTCCGTGTGCGGCGCGTTCGAGAACGCCGCAACCGTCAAGGCGTGGATGGCCCCGACATCGGATGGTGATTCCTTGCGTATGACGGTGTTCATCGCACGACTCTTCTCATGAGGCCGAGGCTTGCACTGCGCCGTAGCGCGAAGCGGCGTCGGCCTGACTGAATTGTGGGCCAGGGGAGCGGGCGCGAGGATCATGGCTAGCACGCCTTCCGGATCCGGTCACACTGGAGTCGGCGCACCGATCAGCGGCAGTCTCGCCAGCATGTTCTTCAACGCCAGCGCATCCCAGGGCAGATGCTCGGCGATGCCGAGGCCGACCACATCGGCGACGGTCGCCACATCACCCAACAACTGCACGACCTGCTCCATGGTCAGCCTGCCCTGGGCAACGCCAGCAAACGTATCGGCAGGAATGCCCGGCCGGGCGAACAGCAACGCGCGAAACAACGCCGGATCGAGAACATCGAGGTCGAGATGGATGGCCAGGCGGCTGACCCCCGTGGACTTGAACCAGTCCAGCACGGGCTGGCTGCCGTGGCGCGCCAGTCGGTCGGGAGTCACGTTGCCAAGCTCGAGCCGCTGCATGTTGGCGGCTTCCCACGGGGAGGGGTCGTGCACACCCACGTACAGCACGTTCTTCGGCTCGATCGGGCGGGGAACGTGTGCCACGAAGCTCGCGTCCCCACATCCCAGCAGGTTGCCCAGCACCATCGCATGGGCATGCTGGAACTGCTCCGGCGTCATGATGTCCGGATGGGCGTCCACCCACAGAACGGCAAGATCGCCATCGTAACGCTCATTCAGATAGGCGAAGGGCGCAAGGTCCACCAGGCAATCGCCACCCAGCACCACCAAACGGTCCGGCTGATGCTTGTCGATCAGCCTGCGGGCCTGACGCAACTGTTCCAGCAAGGCGCCGCGTGCCACCACACCCTCTTCAACGGGCAGCGGCGCGTCCGTCGGCAGTTCCACCGGCACTTCCTCTGTCGGGCCGGCATGCGCGGGCGCCAGCCATTCAAGCAGCCTGGATCCGAAGTAGTAGGGCGGATTATTGCCGCCTTGCCATTGAGGGAACACAAGGCGAAGCGTTCTGTCATGCGAGGTCATCAATGGAATCTCCGGGCAAGGTTGAGATGGCGGTCAGTCCGACGCAATGAGGGCGAACGCCGGAACACTGGGCGCTGTTTTGGCGTGGCCAAAGACGGTTGACCCTGGAATGACATGTCGGGTGGCACGGGCGGGCGCAAGCGCAGGAACGGTGAGGATGTTCATTGCCCCGGCACGCAGGCGATGGCGACGAATGTGGCCAAGATGGCGATTGCAGCGAGTAGCGACGCTCGAAACGAGAAACCACCAACACTCCTGAACTGTGGGCGCCTGGATCCAGGATGGCGCATCAGAGTATATGTGGCACCAGATGCGACCAGACCGACAAGCAGGATCGAAAATTGTACAGCATCCAGGATCCTGTCTCGGAAAACCGTGGTCTGTCCCCGATTATTCATCACAGGCCAATTAGATGCTCGTCGGATAGCGACGGATTCGTGAGACGTATTGCCTCTACCAGGCGAGGGTCAAGGTCGTCGATGCCGTGATCAAGAAACACCTCCGCCGATGCAGCGGTCAGCGTCAGATCGAAGAGCGATTCTCGGTTAGCCTTCAGATAGCGCTGAAAGGCGTCGTAAAACCGCTCGCCGGTTGGCCGACCACCGACGTCACCGTAGTGATGACTCAGCTGGTTCAGTCTGGGAAATGTCAACGGATTCATGATCACTTGACCAAATTCCGAATCGCGGATAGTTCTGTCTTGGCCCGCTGCAAGTCAGCGACCCAACCAGATGCGGAAATACCTTCGGGTTCGAGACCCAATCCTTCTTCAATCCTCGAAACTCGCTTTTCTAGCCGCTGAATGAAGGTATCCATGCCGCCCAATACCTCCTCAACCATCAGGAGATGTTGCTCAATCTGCAAGCGCAATTGGCTCATCGTAAGTTCTTCCAACATCTTCTCTCCGATGGATTTGGTCGAACTGGCCAGAAGTCTCCGATGCCGCCCAACGTTCAAGGTCAGGGGAGCTGCGCGGCTTTATCGCGCAGCGTCCCCTGCACCGCAGGGTTGGGCCTCGACTGGCAAACGTAAGCGCTATTCTTCACCGGTCTCAGCTTGAAGGACGAGGGTTGTCTTTGTGACCTTGATATTGACGTTGACCTGCTGAGGCGGAACGAACAATACGCAACCTGCGCCGTGACCAGACTGAACCTCTGGCAAGAAGTGACCACCGGCCCACCCGTGCAGTGGCGCCTGAGACGCAAACCATTGCTTTACGCTCTTGCTGATGCGCTGAGCATTCTTTCCAGTGGCTTGGTTATAGAGCGCGAGAATACGTTCTGCAGTACAAAGAACCGCCCGATCCTTGAGTTTGCAGGACTTTGGGGTTGGGAATTTGAAATCAGCCATTTGTTCTCCCTTGGTGGTTTCGTTTAGTTACGAGTGCTACAAAATACTCGTGTTGATCTTGGCATAAGCACGCGGCGCGATACATTGCAGCGAATGAGGAAGGTGGGTGTAAAGATCATGTGCAAAGAGGCCCAACGTTGGAGTTCAGCGGCCGCCGAAGGCGGTCCGCTGGAACGACTTGTTAGCCCACTCACCGCGCAATATAGGCGTCTGGAGCTACGGTTCCAGAGTAGGAGTCTCCGGAGGTGTCGCTTCCTACAGACCAAATGAGTCTCGGTGCCAACGCCTCTGCGACGCCCTTCTTCCCTTGCATTTTGTACGTCCGCGGTTCTCCAAAAATATCAACATACAAGGCACGAGTTGCTTTGTAGGCGTCGAGCATGCCGCGACGCGTTTCATCGGTAGACGGGAAATGGTGCCGATATTTTGGATCGCCTTTAAAGTCACCCCACACTTGCTTGCTGAACTCGAAGTAGCCTTCTGTATGGAGGATGAAGAAGTGCCAGTACATATCAACAGCACCGGGTGGGGCATGAGGAACTTCTGGCTTCACAAGCGTGATGATGCAAAAACGTTTGAACTCTTCCTCCAAACGTTGAGCCAGCCGCTTATCTGCCTTGCCAAACATTGCTCGTAACGGGTAAGCCTGCTCACAAGAGTAGGCGCGCCCCGTCTGAATCAGTTCGTCATTTAGTTCTTCCGTGACGAATGACAAGTCATAGTCTGCGACGCTACCAATTCGCTCGATGTTCTTCTTTGAAACTTTGTACCGCGTGAGGACGTCTTCAGAAACGGTGTAAAGACTAGGCATCTCGGTTCTCCTTCAGTTGGTGGCTCGGAACGGGTGAAGTTTGAGGGGGCTAACGTCCAAGCTCAGCGGATGGCAAAAAGCGCAGCTTTTTGACAGTCCGCTGGAGCGCAGTGTTAGCGAGCATTTGCGGCTGCACGAAAACGCCCAGACATTTTTAGCCCGTCACGGATGTTCAAGCCCATGAGTGTGAGATTTGCCGCACCTGCCAAGAGCTCAAGACCCTGAACCAGGTAGAACGTACTGTCGAATGTACCGGCGACAGCCCAGCGGTTAAGAAATATAGCGCACGGTATCAACACCAAGAGCCCATTTGCCGCAATGAACGGCATTCTCTTTTCCTTTGTTTCGACGAGCCGACCTTGGCGAGACTTTGAAAGGAAAAAGCCACTGCCGCCTGTTGCTGCAATGGCTGGCACCAGAATAAACAGACCGGGCATGACGATCAGGGCTTTTACCGTTGCCACAGACTCGTGAGAGCTAAACAATTCCACGATAACCGTGGAGAGGAAGAAGGTGGCAATCGTCAGCGTTGCCAACAACCCAGCGATGAAATGAATTTGCTTCGGCATCATGAACTCCTGCTCGCTAACTAGAAGTAGACGTCAAAAACGTCCAATAAACCGCACCGGTGTCCAATAAGCTGGAACGCCGGACAAAGATTTCCCTTGCAGCGCAAGGGATTTGCGGGTACAACTGTGCATCCATACAGTGGTCCTTGATCGATGAAACCGGACATTTCCGACAGGGCGATTAGCGGATCGCCGCGCCTGATCGATCAGGTGCGCGCCGCGGTACGCCTACGGCATTACAGCATACGCACGGAGCAGGCGTATGTCCATTGGATCGTGAACTTCATCCGCTTCCATGGCATGCGGCATCCGCGCGAGATGGGGGCTCGCGAGGTGACAGCGTATCTGTCCTGCCTGGCGGTCGAACGCGACGTGGCCGCGGCTACCCAGCAGCAGGCGTTATCGGCCCTGCTGTTCCTCTACAAGCGGGTTCTGCAGGTCGAGCTGCCGTGGCTGGATGATCTCGTTCGCCCGAAGAAGCCGGCGCGCATGCCGACCGTGCTCAATCGTGACGAGGTGGCCCGCCTGCTGGATGCGGTGCGGCCGGAACATGCCTTGCTGGCGCGCTTGCTGTACGGAACCGGGATGCGCCTGATGGAATGCCTGCGCCTGCGGGTCAAGGATGTCGATTTCACGCGGCGGGAGATTCTGGTGCGCGAAGGAAAGGGCGCGAAGGATCGCGTCACGATGCTGCCGGCCAGCTTGCTTGGCCCGATGCAGGGGCAGTTGCGGCGGGCGCGGGGTTTGTTCGATCGCGACCGTGCCAACGGCTCGCCGGGGGTGTATCTGCCGGACGCCCTGGCGCGGAAGTATCCCGATGCCGGGACGAGTTGGGCGTGGTTCTGGATATTCCCGGCGGATGGCTTGGCGGTCGATCCGCGCAGCCGCATCGAGCGCCGGCACCATGCGCATGAAAAGGCGCTGCAGCGGGCGATGAAGCAGGCGACGGAGCGGGCGGGCATCGCCAAGCCGGTATCGGTGCACACCTTGCGCCATTCCTTCGCGACGCATCTGCTGGAATCGGGCTACGACATCCGGACGGTGCAGGAGCTGCTCGGTCATGCCGATGTGTCGACGACGATGATCTACACCCATGTGCTCAATCGTGGCGGGCGGGGCGTGATGTCGCCGCTGGATGGGGTGCGGAGTTTACTGTGAGGGGTGTTGGTATTACTCTACGGTAAGAGTAAGAAAAATGGAGCGTGCGATGAAGATTACCAGCAAGGGCCAGGTGACGATTCCGCAGGAAATCCGCGAGAAGGCAGGGCTGTTGCCGCATGGCGAGGTGGTGTTCGAATTGCGGGAGAACGGCGAAGTGGTGATTCGCCCGGTCAAGGCTGCCACGGGTGCCGTTCGGGCGGCTTTCTCGCGGGTGCGCGGTTCGGCCAATGCGGCGCAGTTCAAGGGCATGAGTACCGACGAGTTCATGAATTTTCTGCGCGGTTGAGCCATGGCCGGCCTGTCGGCAAACGAGGCGGTATCGGCGTACGCCGTGCATGCGTCAGCCACGCTGGTGGATAGTTGCGTGCTGATCGATGTGCTGGCGGACGATGTGCAATGGGCCGACTGGTCGCTGGACCAGCTGGACAGAATGGCGGCGCGCGGGCCGCTGGTCATCAATCCGCTGATCCTGGCCGAACTGGCGGCGCGCTACGAGCGCGCTGCCGATCTCGAGGCGGCGCTGGCCGGCCTGCCGCTGGCGCGCGAGCCGTTGCCGTGGGATGCGGCGTTTCTCGCCGGGCAGGCGTTTCGCGTCTATCGCCTGGCGGCAGGGGCCAAGACCTCGCCGATGCCGGATTTCTACATTGGCGCCCATGCCCTGGTGTGCGGCATGCGGCTATTGACGCGGGATGTGCGACGCTACCGCAATTATTTTCCCCGGCTGGACATTGTCGGGCCTTCCGCGTGAGCGGTTCGGGAAGCGCATGGGTATGACATCTTGAGCGACCTGTTCTCGGGAAATTCGCCGGAATTTCCGGTTGACCGCAGCAAGCCGGGCTTTGCCCCGCTCGCCGAGCAGTTGCGCCCGCAGACGCCGGACGAGGTGATCGGCCAGCAGCACCTGCTCGGGCCGGGCAAGCCGCTGCGCCTCGCCTTCGCATCCGGCCAGCCGCATTCGATGATCCTGTGGGGGCCGCCGGGGGTGGGCAAGACGACGCTGGCGCGGATGATGGCGACGCAGTTCGCGTGCGAGTTCATCGCGCTGTCGGCGGTGTTCTCGGGCATCAAGGAGGTGCGCGAGGCGGTGGCGCAGGCGGAGATGTGGCGCGACCAGGGGCGGCGGACCATCCTCTTCGTCGATGAAATCCACCGCTTCAACAAGGCGCAGCAGGACGGCTTTCTGCCCTTCGTCGAGAGCGGCCTGCTTACCTTCATCGGGGCGACGACCGAGAATCCGTCGTTCGAGGTCAATTCGGCGCTCCTTTCGCGCGCCACGGTGTATGTGCTGCAGCCGCTCGCCGAGGACGAGATGGGCCAGCTCTTCGACCGTGCCGGCGAGCGGGCGCTGGCCGATCTTTCGTTCGACGAGGCGGCGCGCACGCGCCTGGTCGGGCTGGCCGACGGCGATGCGCGACGGCTGCTCAATCTGCTCGAACAGATCCGCATCGCGGCCCACACGGCGGGCATTGTCGCGGTCGACGGCGAATTGGTCGAGAAAACGGTCGCCCAAAGTCTGCGCCGTTTCGACAAGGGCGGCGACGCCTTCTACGACCAGATCTCGGCGCTGCACAAGGCGGTGCGCGGCTCGCATCCGGACGCCGCGCTCTACTGGTTCACGCGCATGCTCGACGGCGGCGCCGACCCGCGTTACCTGGCGCGGCGGATCATCCGCATGGCCTGGGAGGACATTGGCCTGGCCGACCCGCGCGCCATGCAGATGGCCAACGACGCGGCGGCAACCTACGAGCGCCTCGGCTCGCCGGAGGGCGAACTGGCGCTGGCGCAGGCGGTGCTTTACCTGGCCGTCGCCGCCAAGTCGAATGCCGGCTACAACGCCTGGAATGCGGCGCGCGCCTTCGTGAAGCAGGACGGCTCGCGGCCGGTGCCGGTGCACCTGCGCAACGCGCCGACCAGGCTGATGAAGGATCTGGGTTTTGGCAAGGAATACCGCTACGCCCACGACGAGCCGGAAGCCTACGCCGTCGGCGAAACCTACCTGCCCGATGGCATGGCCGAGCCCGGCTGGTATGCGCCGACGCCGCGCGGGCTGGAAGGCAAGATCGGCGAAAAGCTGGCGCACCTGCGCGAGCTCGACCGCAAGGCCAGGAAATAATGGATCTCGCCCAGACCATCGCCCTCTCCGCCGGCCTCGCCTGGGCCAGCGGGCTGCGCCTCTATCTCGTCGTCTTCCTCGCCGGGGCGCTGTCCCACCTCGGCTACCTGCACCTGCCGGCGACGCTGGCGGTCCTGCAACACCCGCTGGTCATCGGCGTCGCCGGCGTCATGGCGCTGGCCGAGCTGATCGCCGACAAGGTGCCGGCCTTCGATTCGCTGTGGGACAGCGTCCAGACCTTCATCCGCATTCCGGCCGGCGCGCTGCTCGCCGCCTTCGCGCTGGGCGAGGTCGATCCGGCGTGGATGGTGGCGGCCGGGTTGATCGGCGGCACGATCACCGCCGGCACGCATTTCGCCAAGGCCGGCGGCCGGTTGGCGATCAACGCTTCCCCGGAGCCGTTCTCGAACTGGCTCGCCTCGTTCGGCGAGGAGGGCATGGTGCTCGGCGGGCTGTGGGCGATGCTCGCCGCGCCGCTGCTGTTTCTCGGCCTGCTGGCGGTGTTCCTGGTGATCGCCGGGGCCATCCTCTACAAGCTCTGGGGGCTGCTGGGCCGCCTGTTGCGTCGCGTATAATTCCCTGTTTTCGGGGCGCCGCCTGTTGCGGTCGACCCTACAAAAACAGGAAAAACCATGCTCGACATCCAGCAACTTCGCTCCAGCCTCGAAGCCGTCGCCGAGGGGCTCGCCAAACGCGGCAAGCCGATCGACTTCTCCGGATTCAAGGCGCTGGAAGCCGAACGCAAGACGCTGCAGACGCGCACGCAGGATCTGCAGGCGCAGCGTAATTCGCTGTCGAAGCAGATCGGCATGCTCAAGGGCAAGGGTCAGGATGCGTCCGAAGTCATGGCGCAGGTCGGCGCGCTCGGTGACGAGCTGAAGGCCTCCGAAGCGCGTCTCGGCGAGTTGCTGGAAAAGTTCAACGCCATCCTCGTCACGCTCCCCAATGTTCCCGAAGAGTCGGTGCCGGTCGGCAGCGATGAGACCGCCAACGTCGAGATCAGGCGCTGGGGCACGCCGCGTGTTTTCGATTTCGAAGTCCGGGACCACACCGACGTCGGCGAGGCGCTCGGCCAGATCGATTTCGCCACGGCGGCCAGGATTTCCGGCGCCCGCTTCTCGCTGCTCAAGGGCGGCGTCGCCCGCCTGCACCGTGCGCTCGCCCAGTTCATGCTCGACACGCATAGCGCCGAGCACGGCTACACCGAGGTCTATGCGCCGTACCTGGTCAATGCCGCGAGCCTGTTCGGCACCGGCCAGCTGCCCAAGTTCGAGGAAGATCTGTTCAAGGTGCCGCGCGGCGAACAGGAGCCGCTGTACCTGATTCCGACCGCCGAAGTGCCGGTGACCAACATCGTGCGCGACGAGATTGTCGCTGGCGAGGCGCTGCCGTTGAAGTTCGTCTGCCACACGCCATGCTTCCGCTCCGAAGCCGGTTCCGGCGGGCGCGACGTGCGCGGCATGATCCGCCAGCACCAGTTCGACAAGGTCGAACTCGTGCAAATCGTCCATCCCGAGCAGTCGACCGCGGCGCACGAGGAGCTGACCCGGCACGCCGAAATCATTCTCGAGAAGCTCGAACTGCCCTACCGCCGGGTTGTGTTGTGCACCGGCGACATGGGCTTTTCCAGCCAGAAAACCTACGACCTCGAGGTCTGGCTGCCGGCGCAGAACGCCTATCGCGAGATTTCGTCGTGCTCCAATTTCGGCGCCTTCCAGGCCCGCCGCATGCAGGCGCGTTTCCGCAACGAGAAGGGCAGGACCGAACTGGTTCATACCCTGAACGGTTCCGGACTGGCGGTCGGCCGCACGCTGGTCGCCATCCTCGAGAATGGTCAGCAGGCCGACGGCAGCGTGACCATTCCCGCCGCGCTGCGCCCGTACATGGCCGGAAGGGAATCGCTCAGCGCTTGAGCTTGAGACCGGGGCCGCCGCCGCCCTGCATGCCGACCATGTTCTCGACGCGCGGCGATACCGAATGGTAGGGCGGCTGATTGCGGACAAGGATGTCGTAGTAGGCGCGGATGTTCTCGACCAGCAGCACGGCCTCGCCGCCGCGCGCGCCGCTCGACTTGACCCGTTCATAGTACTTGCGCTGGGCCAGCAGGGGCAGGATCTGCTTCATTTCGTACCACGCTGTCGGATCGGCCCCCTGCAGTTTCGCCAGAGCCCGCGCCGCATTGAAACTTCCCGGGCCGATGTTGTATGAGGCAAGCGCCAGCCAGGTGCGGTCGGGTTCGGGGACATTCCCGGGTTGCATGTCCTTGAGCAGGTTCAGGTAGCGCGCGCCGCCGATGATGCTCTCGCGGACATCGAGCCGGTTGCCGATGCCGAGGCGGTCGGCGGTTTCCTCGGTGAGCATCATGATGCCGCGCACGCCGGTCGGGCTGGTGGCTTGCGGATTCCAGTTCGACTCATGGTAGGCGACCGCCGCGATCAGGCGCCAATCGATCCCGGAAACCGTCTGCGCCGACTGGAAATGCTTCCTGAACTTGGGCAGCAGCGTTTCGATGCGACCCAGGAAGGTCACGATATCGGCTTGGCCGAGGCGGCGCACATGCCCGAAATAGCGGTCCTCGATCTTCAGCAAGGTGCCGTCGCGCTGCACCCGCTCGACGAAGGCGCTGATCCGCGCCTGCAATTCGGCGTTGGGGTGGGTTCCCAGACGCCACACCACGGGGTGTTGATCGCCGAGTTCCAGCGTTGCCTGCAGGGAAGGAACGAACTGCGCGGCAATCTGGGTCAGCGTCGAATCGATGGCAACCAGTTCGACTTCCCGTCTGCCGAGCGACTCGAGCAGGCTGAAGAGGTCGCCGTCCCTGTATTCGTTGACCTGCAGATCGGGCATCCGCTTCTGGAGCTCGCGCAGCGTGCCCAGTTGCCGCGAGCCGGGCATCGCGACCACCGTTCGCCCGCGCAGGTCGTCCTTGTCGTCGAGTGGCAGCGACGCTTCATGCTGCAGGAGCACATCGCTGGTCTGCAAGATCGGCGGCGTCGTTTGTTCGCGGGCGTCCCCGGGCATGGGCAGCCAGGCCGCGGCAAGATGAGCCGTGCCCGCGGCGAGCGCGGCTTCGATTTCGTCCGGCGGAACGACCTCATATTTCACGCCGACCCCGAGTTCCTGGGCGAAGAGTTCGATCAGATCGTGCTCCAGGCCGGCGACAGCGCCCTTGTCATCCAGATGGTAGGTGAGCGGCCCGGTGCTGGTGACGACGATCAGATCATGCTGGGCCGGCGTCGGGAAGGGCAATGGCCGCTTCAGCGTCAACGGCGCCGGCTGCTCGCCGCATCCCGCGAAGAGCATTGAAAGCAGCGCGATCAGCAGGATCCCGATCCAGCGCATGCACAGTTTTGTGCTATTATCCTGCCCGCTCCGGAGAGGTACCGAAGTGGCCATAACGGCGCCGACTCGAAATCGGATGGTCAGAGAAGTCTGGCACATGGGTTCGAATCCCATCCTCTCCGCCAGGAACACAACAAAAACCCGCATGGCACAAGGCCTTGCGGGTTTTTGGTTTCTTGGGTTCCAAGTTTGGTTCCTAGTACGGTTTGAGACTTCATTCCCGGTCTTCCCGAGGATCGGAGACAGTTTATCCGCTATCCGGATGCCTCGCCAATGGCCTTGCGGCGCGCGGCATGGCCTTTTCTGGCAGGCGGTAGGGCAAGGCGAATCGGCGGGACACCGCCCGGATCCGGGTCCGGCGCATGGAGACTTCTGTTACACGAACACCACAAAAGGCGGTCGGCGGAATCGCCGGGCCTGCCGTTGACTGGGCATGGAAACGCTACTGACGGAGTCGAAAATGTTCGTGAATCAAACCGAATCCACGCTGTTCATCCAGTCGCTGAAGCAGGCTGGCGTCGCAATCAACAACGAGCGGGAAGTGATCGAGCGTCTTGCCGAAGCTCGTGAATGGCACTATGCCTTCAGCACCCTGGTCAAGCAAGGCAGGAGGATCGGCATCTGGTTCGCGGCGACGGCGACCATCCGTTCCAGTCGGCTGAAGATCCTGTTTGCCCAGTTTCGCTTCTCCAGCAATGATGAGGCGCTCTTCGAGGCTTCCCTGCAAACCTGAGGAATCCCGGATCCACTCCCCGCAGACTGGCCGGAATCGATCGCGCAAACGGCAGAAACCCCGGGCGCCGCTTCGATCCTTACGCGAGCCGCGCGGAAAGCCGCTTTCAGCGCCACATCGCCCGCATCCGGGCGGCCAGATCGACGGTCGGACGCTCGACTCCGCTAACCCCGGCGGATTCCGGCGCCGCCAGCGGCCACACCGCGCTTTCGAAGTGTTCCAGCAACTGCCGGGGAATGAAGCGGGTCCGGCTGGCGTAGACATGCCGGTCACCGGCGCCCGCCTGCCCCGAGACGTGGAAGCGCTGGGGCACCACCAGTTCGAGATCATCCCTGGCCCGGGTCATGGCGACATAGAGCAGGCGTCGCTCCTCCTCGACCTCCATCTCGCTGCCCGTGGCGAGGTCGGAAGGCAGGCAGCCATCCACCACATTGAGAATGGACACCGCCGACCACTCGCGGCCCTTGGCCGAGTGGATGGTCGACAGGTTCAGATAGTCCTCGTCGAGCAGCGGCGCCCCGGATTCGTCACTGGTCGCGTCGGGAGGATCGAGCGTCAGTTCGGTCAGGAAGCGTTCGCGGCTCGGATAGGTTGCCGCAATCCGCGCCAGTTGCTGGATATCGCCAATACGGACCGGCGCATCGTCGAACAGCCGGTCCATCTGTTCCTCGTACCAGCGCGCGGCCTGCTCGAGCGGGACCGGCCAGATCGCATTGGCTGGCGCCAAGGCTTCGACAAGCATGGCGAATTCCAGCCACGCCGGGCGCGCCCCTTCCGGCACGGGCTGCTCGACCAGCAGGCTGCAGCCGGGCAGCGCAACTTGCAGATTGTCGAGAACCCGGCTGGCGGTCTTCGGTCCGATCCCCGGCAGCAACTGGATGGCCCGGAACCCGGATACCCGGTCGCGCAGATTCTGCGCCCAGCGCAGGAGGGCGAGCACATCCTTGACGTGGGCGGCCTCGAGGAATTTCAGCCCGCCGAACTTGACGAAGGGAATGTTGCGCCGCGTCAGCTCGATCTCCAGGCGAACACTGTGATGCGTGGTCCGGAACAGCACCGCCTGCGATTTCAGCCGGATTCCGCGCTCACGCCGCGCCAGAACCTGTTCAACGACGAAATCCGCCTGATCGGCGTCATCGCGCACCGTGACCAGCCGCGGCCGCTGGCCGCCGGTGCGCTCGCTCCACAGCTCCTTGCGGTAGCTTTCCCTGGCCAGCCCGATGACCGCGTTGGCGGCGGCGAGGATGGGCCGGGTCGACCGGTAGTTGCGATCAAGCGTGACCTGGCGGGCCGGCCGCGCGAAGCTGGACGGGAAGTCGAGGATGTTGCGCACGGTGGCGCCCCGGAAACCGTAGATCGACTGGGCGTCGTCGCCGACCACCGTCAGCCCGTGTCCGTCGGGCTTCATCGCCAGTAGCAGACTGGCCTGCAGGTGATTGGTGTCCTGGTATTCGTCGACCAGGACATGGGTGAAACGCCCGCCGACTTCCCGGGCGAGCGCCGGTTCGCAGACCATCTGCGCCCAGTAGAGCAGGAGATCGTCGTAGTCGAGAACCTGCTGTGACTGCTTGGCTTCGACGTAGGCGAGGAACAATCCTTTCAGTTCCGCTTCCCATTCGCCGCACCACGGGAAGGTCGTCCGGAGAACCTCGGTCAGCGTCCTCCGGGTATTGACGGTCGCCGAGTAGATGGCGAGGCAGGTGCCCTTCAGCGGGAAGCGCCTGCCTTTGGCCGAGAGCGTCAGGTCATGGCGCATCAGGTTCAGCAGATCGGCCGAATCGGCCCGGTCATGGATGGTGAAGGCGGGATCGAGGCCGATACGGCCGGCGTATTCGCGCAGGAGCCGGGCGCCGATGCTGTGGAAGGTGCCGGACCAGGGGAATCCGCCACTGACCAGGCGGGCGTGTCGCGGCGAGACCCTGGCGGCGATCCGCTGCACGCGCCGGGTCATTTCATCGGCGGCGCGGCGCGAGAAGGTCAGCAGCAGGATGCGCCCGGGATCGGCGCCCCCGGCAAGCAGGTGCGCCACGCGGTGGGCGAGGGTGTTGGTCTTGCCCGACCCGGCGCCGGCGATGACCAGCAGCGGTCCGTCTGCGTCTTCCGGTCCGCCGCCCCAGGTGGCAGCATCGAGCTGGTCGGCGTTCAGCCCCGAGAGGTAGTCCGGCGTGGCGACGGCGAGCGTGTCGGTCACGGCAGGCGATCCGCAACCGGCGCGGCGCAGGCTGGCCATACAGGTTCCGCCAGGCCAGCCACTTCCGCCAAAGGGGCCGGGCAGCGTGGCGGCAGCAGGATCGGTTCGTCACATTCCCGGCAGATCAGGAACTCGGTGTCGGGAGTGAAGGCAAGGTCCATCTCCCGGGGATCGACGGGACCGTGGCAGTGCGGACAGATGACGCGTGATGGCATGGTGAATTTCTCGAATACTGTAATCATATACAGCTATCGGGAAAGCGCAAGTGTGGGCCCAAATTCCGCGATTGAAATTCTCACAGCCCGAGGGCGGGGATTTATTGGCGTTATGGACCTGGAAATTGACGGCGAGGGAGAGCAACGAGCGGCCGCGCAAGCACACGCGCGGCGATGGTTATGCAGAATGTATAATTGTACAAACTTTGAGCGAGGCTATCCGGGCGCATGGATGTGCGCCGCGCCGTTGGCGAGCTTGGGCGCGCCGTGACTACGGAGACATCGCTTGTGCCAGTGCGAAGCTCTTGGTGCGGATCGAACGGAACAGATCAAGCGCCCCGGCGGCGACCTTCAACACCCAGGCCCCGGCATGACGCACCACCTTGCCGGGCAAATGGAAGAGACGCCAGC
>JAFLDQ010000139.1 GCA_017302355.1 Dechloromonas sp. | reverse complement strand
AGCTTGAACGGAAGCACCGTCTGTGCCAAAGTCCCCATCGCCCCGCCTCCTTTCGTCACCCGATAGGTGAGTGTCTCGATCACCTCAACTCTACCGGATCGCTTGTGTGGCGGGGATCCTCAGAAACTATGTCGTTTCAATCGCGGAAACTGGGAGGAAAATGGCCCATGGAGACGATCAGCGTTCGCATGCCGAAGTACCCGGAATGCTGGCAGAGCTGCGGCTCCTGCGCCAGCGGCGAGGTTTTCATCCTCGAACTGCTGGTGAAGGCCGGCGATATCCTCCGGCGCGACGACAACCTGCTGACGCTGGAAACCGGCAAGGTGGCGCTCGACATTCCGACGCCGCACGCCGGGCGGGTCGTCGAGATCCATGTCAGGGAGGGCGACACGGTGGCCGAGGGAGCGCTCCTGGTGACCCTGGAAGCGGCCTGACCCGGCCCTGTCATTCCATTTCCCGGCCAACCCCGACTCTGCCGCCTTCGCCTTGCCACGCCGCGTACGCTGCCGGCGGCGCGTTTTCGCGTCACGGCTGACCCGGAAACGGAATCAGTCGGGCGCCGGTTCGCCATTGCTTCTGAACATTCCCGGAGTCAGATCGTATTTCTGCAGCAGGCGATAGAACTCGGTGCGGTTGCGCTCGGCGATGCGCGCGGCGTCGGCAACGTTGCCTTCGGTCAGCTTGAGCAACTGGACCAGGTATTTGCGCTCGAAGCGGTGCTTGGCCTCGGTGTAGCTCAGCGCCTCGAGCGCCGGCTTGCGCAGGGCGCGCGCCACCAGGGCCAGCGGGATCAGCGGCGTCGCGGTCAAGGCGCAGCTTTGTTCGACGACATTGTAGAGTTGCCGCACGTTGCCCGGCCAGGCGGCCGTGGCCAGGGCTTCCAGCGCGTCCGGCGCGAAGCCGTGGATCGTCTTGCCGTAGCGGGCGGCGACCTGCTGGACGAAATGGGCGGCCAGCAGCGGAATGTCCTCGCGGCGCTCTTCCAGTTTCGGCAAGGTCAGCGAAACGACATCGAGGCGATAGTAGAGATCCTCGCGGAACTGCCCTTCGGCCATGGCCGCATCGAGATCACGGTGGGTCGCCGAAAGCAGGCGGACATCGACGGGTACGGTGCGCGTCGCACCGACCGGGCGCACCGCACGTTCCTGCAGGACACGCAGCAGCTTGACCTGGAGCGCCAGCGGCATGTCGCCGATCTCGTCGAGGAACAACGTGCCGCCATCCGCCGCCTGGAAAAGCCCGCCCCGGGCGTCGCCGGCGCCGGTGAAGGCGCCCTTGACATGGCCGAACAGCTCCGATTCGAGCAGTGGCTCGGGAATCGCCCCGCAGTTGATGGCGATGAACGGCCCCCTGGCGCGGGAGCTGGCGCGGTGAATGGCGCGCGCCAGAACCTCCTTGCCGCTGCCGCTCTCGCCGCGAATGAGCACGCTGGCATCGGAAGCGGCGACCATGCGCGCTTCGGCCATGAGTTCCGACATCCGGGAACTGCGGAAGACGATGCCCGCCAGCCATTCCCCGGTCTGACCCGCGCCGGCGAGGGGGGCGGCGGAACTCTCGGCGCCGCCCGGCGCCGAGAGTTGCAGGGCCTGGTCGATCTTTTCCAGCAGTAGCTGGCTGTCGAAAGGCTTGGTCAGGTAGCCGAAAACACCCCGCGAAGTGGCGTCGACCGCATCCGGTATGGTGCCGTGCGCGGTCAGCAGGATCACCGGCAGGGTCGGCCAGGCGCCCCGGATCTCGTCGAACAGGGCGAGGCCGTCGCGCCCCGGAAGACGCACGTCGCTGACGACCGCGCGCGGCGGATCGACGGCGATGCGACCGAGCGCCTCCTCGGCCGAGGCCGCGGTCGACACCCGGAAGCCGCGCGCGCGCAGGCGGATCGACAGCAGGCGAAGGATGTCATCGTCGTCATCGACCACGAGGATGTGGGCGGCGCCGGTGACCGGATTCATCGGACGGCGCCGGCCGGACGGGTGGTCCGCGGGCGCTGCGGCAGGGTTCGTTCGATGTCGGCCAGATCGTCGATCTTCTCCTGCAGTTCGCTCGCCTTGCGCTGGCTGTCCTTCAACTGCTGACCCTGCTTGTCCAGCTGCCCCTCGAGTTTCTGGCGCTCGCCATAGTTGTCGGCGAGCAGGCGCGCCAGCGGATGCAGGCTGACCGCGCCATTGTCGGCGGATTTGAGCACCGCCTCGAGCAGGGTCAGCGCCCGCGCCAGATCGGGCTGCCCGCGCGGATGTCCGAGGACCATGGCGATGCGCACCTGGGTGTTCGGGCCGGGCGCCAGCGCCGCCAGGACCTGACGCTCGCGGGCGATCTGCGCGGGCGTCAGGCGCTGCAAGGTCTGGTAGTAAGCCAGCGCCGACAGCGCACCGGCATCTTCGCCCGTCGCCGGCGGCCCCGTCAGCGGCGCGGTCGCCGGCGCTGCCGACGGAGCGCTGGCTGGCGTGACACTGCATCCCGCGGCGAGCCAGGGCAGCGCGACCATCGCCGCCAGGGTGAAGGTCGCCCGAAAAGCCGGGAGTGGAGGATCATCTCTTCTTGTCATTGGGCAGTTCCACGCAGAAATGTGCGCCAAGGTGGCTGGGCAGGACGCAGACGCGACCACCCATGGCGCGCGCCAGCTCGCGCACGATCGACAGGCCGACGCCGCTCCCCTGGCGCGGCGCGAGCGGCTTTCTCCGACCCTGAACGAAAGGCTCGAAGATGCGCTCGACATCTTCCTCGGCAACGCCGGGGCCCTGATCGACGCATTCGAGCCGCAGGTTGTCGCCATCCACGCTGGCCAGCAGGCGGATTTCACCGCCTTCGGGGCTGAAATCGATGGCATTGGAAATCAGGTTATCGACGATCACCGCCAGCTTTTCCCGGTCGACGGGAACCTGGAGATCGGGCGCCTCGATCGTCAGCGTCAGGCGTCGAGCCTTGCCGTGCAACTCGTGACGACGGACGGCGTCGGCGAGGAAGGCATGAATGTCGACGGGACGGCGGATCAGGCGGCTGCTGTCGAAAGCGGCCGCGTTCAGGCTCAGGAGCCCCTCGATCTGGCGCTGCAAGGCGATCACGCTGTTCTGCAGAATGCTGACAACCTCGAACTGGGCGGTTCCCAGCGGCCCGGGAACCTCCTCCTGGAGCAGCGCGACGCCTTCGCGCAGGGCGGTCAGCGGGGTCTTGAGTTCGTGCGAGACGTGACGCAGCATCCGCTCGCGGTCGGCCTCGAGCTCGCCGAGTCGCTGCCGCAGCCAGTCGAGTTGCCGGCCGAGCTGCCGGAAGTCGGCCGGCCCGCCGACCACGACCGGCTCGTCGAAACGCTGCTCGCCGAGCCGGGCGATCGCCCGCTCGAGATTGCGCAGGGGCCGGACCAGCCACCAGCCGACGGCCATGACCACGAGGAGCGCGCCTGCCAGCGCCAGACCGATCTGTCCGCCCAGGCGCAGCCGGCTGGCCTCGAGTTCGGCGAGAAGCGCGCTGTTCCGGGTGTCGATCCAGTGCTGTCCCGCACCTTTCAGCAAGCCGTTGATTTCGGCCAGGCCGCCCATGACCGGAGCCAGCTCGGCTGCCGGGAGGCCCTGATCGAGTCCGCTGCGCAGGGTATCGGCGCGGACCCGCCAATCGCCAAGCAGGGATCTGAGCGGCTTTGCCGAAAGCGAATCCAGCCGATCGGCGATCGCCAGCGCCTGCGCCAGATGGTCGTCGAAACGCTGACGGATCAGCGGATCCTGAAGCACCTGAAACTGCTTGGCGCTGCGCGCAAGGTCGACGGTGCGCTCGCCGAGTTCCTGGATCCAGGCCGCGACTTGCAGCGCCTGCTCGCCATTCATCCGGCTTTGCTCGACAAAACGCTCGACCACCAGCCAGCTGCGCAACGACGTGCCCCCGAGAAGGACGACGATCATCACGAAGCCGGCCAGCATGGCCTGGCGGAATGAGATGCGGAACATGCGGGGTTGTTGTTCTCGAGAAAACCGAAGTTTAGCTTGCAACCCGCCAAAGGGCAGCCACCGGGTGTATCCTGTCGCCACCTGATCCGGTGCGATCCGCCTGAATAATCCGATGATAAATCAGATAGTTGCAATTTTGTCGCTTTTTGACGACATCGACGAATCCACACGGGCGTGGTCTCACCGGCGCAAAGCGCAGATCGTTGTCGCCATTTCCCGACAGATGTGCCGGGTGCAATCTCGAATCGACCTGAAATATCATGCCCATATAATTGATCTAATTGTGATTATTATTTCTGGCATGGTAATCGCTCATGTTTTTTGTTTTCCACCGCAGCCAGAGGAGATGACATGTTCAACAAGCCAAGCCCTTCCCCCCGCGACGATATGACGCCCCGCAAGGACATCCGCGGTTTCCTCAATCCTGGCGCTGCGCCCGCCACCCAACCCGGAGCCGATCTCACGACCAGAGCGGCTCTCGAGGCGGAGAGCGCCCCCGAGCAGCCGGCGATGCTGGCACCGGCGCGGTCCGAGACGACGCCAGCCAGCGAGAACAGCGCATCCGAAGCCCGCCTGATCGTCGGCCCCGACGTCAAGCTCAAGGGGGCGGAGATTCTCGACTGCGATACGCTGGTCGTCGAAGGGCGCGTCGAAGCGACGATGGACAGCCGCGTGATCCGCATCGCCGAACAGGGCGCATTCACCGGCAAGGTGAGCATCGATGTCGCCGAGATCCGCGGCCGCTTCGAGGGGGAACTGACGGCACGCTCGCAGCTCATCATTCACGCCACCGGGCGGGTCACGGGCAAGATCCGCTATGGCAAGCTCGTCGTCGATGAAGGCGGCGAACTCTGTGGCGACGTCAATACGATCTCGGCGGACAAGGCGCTCCAGCAACGCGCGCGGAGTGAACCCGGCCCTGCCCTGAGCGCCGTCGGGGCGTAGTTCGCGACCGTCGCGGCCTGGCGCCGGGCCGCGATCGGCGGCCGCATCCGCTTCCGGACGACCCGGACCTCATGAAATCCGGCTGCCGCGCCCGCGGCGCCGGATTTGCCGCTTCAGCGGCGGCACGGGCAGGGCTGGTCATTCCCGGCCAGGCCTCGTAAACTCCAGGCTTTCCAGTTCACTCCGAACATCCATGAAGACACCTACCGCACGGATCTCCCGTCTGGCCGTACTGGCCTTGAGCGCTTTCCTGGCCGCCACGCCCACCCTCGCCGACAAGGGCGGCAAGCACGGCAAGGGACACGACGGCAACGACCAGGGCGAAGACCGCGATGACCGTGGCAGCCGTCGCCACGATTCCGGCGGCCCGCGGGAGCGCGGCTACGGTTATGGCCACCCGCCACCGGAGCACGGCTACGGTTATGTCACCCCGCCGCCTCCACGCGGCCACGTTCATGACCGGCCCCCGCCACCCGGGTACGGTTACGGCGGCCATCCGGAGCGCGGCTACGACCCTGGCGGCCCCGTGGTCAGCATCCATTTCGGTGACAGCGACCGTCACATCATCCACGATTATTATGGGGGCGAGTTCAGCCGCGGTCACTGCCCGCCCGGGCTGGCAAGGAAGAACAACGGCTGCATGCCGCCGGGTCACGCCAAGAGATGGCACCGCGGCCACCCGTTGCCGCGGGAAGTCGTCTACTATCCGCTTCCCCATGACTTGGTGCGGCGCCTGCCGCCCCCACCACCCCGCCACCGTTACGTGCGGGTCGGCGGCGATGTGCTGCTGCTCTCTGGCTCGGCGGTCGTCGTCGATGCAATCATCGACATCGGGCACTAGAAATCGCTTTAACAACAAATTGCAACCTGCTGAATCAACTGGAATTGATTGATGGCCAAATACGTAATGTCCATGCTGCGCGTCAGCAAGATCGTCCCGCCCAGGCGGCAGATCATCAAGGATATTTCGCTCTCCTTCTTCCCCGGCGCCAAGATCGGCCTGCTCGGACTGAACGGTTCCGGCAAGTCGACCGTGCTGCGGATCATGGCCGGCGTCGACAAGGAATTCGACGGCGAGGTACAGCACCTGGCCGGCGTCTCGATCGGCTACCTGCCGCAGGAACCGCAGCTCGACCCGGAGAAGACGGTTCGTGAGGAAGTCGAATCCGCCCTCGGCGAAGTGATGCAGGCGCAGGCAAGGCTGGACGAGGTCTATGCCGCCTACGCCGGTCCGGATGCCGATTTCGACCAGCTGGCCGAGGAGCAGGCGCGGCTGGAGGCGATCATCGCCACCGCCGGCGCCGATACCCAACACCAGATGGAACTGGCCGCCGACGCCCTGCGCCTGCCGCCGTGGGACGCCGCCATCCGCCACCTCTCCGGCGGCGAAAAGCGCCGCGTCGCGCTGTGCAAGCTGCTGCTGGCCCGGCCGGACATGCTGTTGCTCGACGAGCCGACCAACCACCTCGACGCCGAATCGGTCGACTGGCTGGAACAATTCCTCGTCCGCTTCCCCGGCACCGTCGTCGCCGTCACCCACGACCGCTACTTCCTCGACAACGCCGCCGAATGGATCCTCGAACTCGACCGCGGCCACGGCATTCCGTGGAAGGGCAACTATTCGAGCTGGCTGGAGCAGAAGGAGGCGCGCCTGGAGAGCGAATCGAAGCAGGTCGACGCGCACATGAAGGCGATGCAGCAGGAACTCGCCTGGGTGCGTTCCAACCCGAAGGCGCGCCAGGCCAAGAGCAAGGCCCGCCTGTCGCGTTTCGAGGAATTGTCCAGCCACGAGTACCAGAAGCGCAACGAAACCCAGGAAATCTTCATTCCGGTCGGCGAGCGTCTCGGCGACAAGGTCATCGAGTTCAACGGCGTCAGCAAATCGTTCGCCGACAAGCTGCTGATCGACGACCTTTCCTTCCACATCCCGCCGGGCGCCATCGTCGGCATCATCGGCCCCAACGGCGCCGGAAAATCGACGCTGTTCAAGATGATCACCGGGCAACAGCAGCCGGATTCCGGCGATATCGTCATCGGGCCGACCGTGAAGATGGCCTACGTCGACCAGTCGCGCGACTGTCTCGACGGCAGCAAGACCGTCTTCGACGAACTGGCGCAGGGCCGCGACATCCTGCAGATCGGCAGGTTCGAGATGCCGAGCCGCGCCTATATCGGCCGCTTCAACTTCAAGGGCGGCGACCAGGGCAAGCAGGTCGGCAAGCTTTCCGGCGGCGAGCGCGGCCGGCTGCATCTGGCCAAGACGCTGATGGCCGGCGCCAACGTGCTGCTGCTCGACGAACCGTCCAACGACCTCGACGTCGAGACGCTGCGCGCGCTGGAAGACGCCCTGCTCGAATTTCCCGGCTGCGCGCTGGTGATTTCACACGACCGCTGGTTCCTCGACCGCATCTGCACGCACATCCTGGCCGCCGAAGGCGACTCGCAGTGGAACTTCTTCGCCGGCAATTATCAGGAATACGAGGAAGACAAGAAGAGGCGCCTCGGCGAGGAAGGCGCCAAACCGAAGCGTATCCGCTACAAGCCGATCACCCGCTGATCGTCGCTCCCCTGCTCCCGGCAATGCCGGCAACCGTGTCTCCCGGAAACGCGGCGCGGCGAGGGGCGCCGCGGAAGGCAGGACGGGCGCCGTCTGGCGCCCGTCCTTTTTTCCGCTCCCCGCCGTGGCGAGAAGCCGAAACCCGTGGTCTAGTGCTTGAGATTGGCCGAGAAGACCGCCCTGGTCTTTTCCGGGAACCGGAATTCGCTGAAGGCGCGGCTGATTTCGGCTTCGTTGCGCCCGGCGGTGTGATCCTCGAAACAGATGCCGATGATCTTGCCGTTGGCCGCCAGCGTCTGGAAGGCATAACGCCAGCGCTGCGCCTCGGCCAGGCGTTCGCGCAGTTCCACTTCATTGGAAATTGCGATACCGGCTTTTTTCAGCGAATCAAGAAACTGTTCGAACGATTCGGTGCTCAGACTGCCCATTCTGGATCTCCGTTTGAAGTGTGAGGTTGCATGACCATGAGCCTAGTAACGACCCTCCGCGGATACGGTTGACACGGAAGCGGCGGAAAATTGAGTGCGATAATCCGCTCCCATGAAGAAGCCGGACAACGCCGCCGCCATCCCGGAAATCCGTCCCGGACAGTCGATCGAACTGCTCAAGGAACTCCACATCCTGACCCGCGACGGCAAGCTCAACCAGGACACGCGGCGCAAGCTCAAGCAGGTCTATCACCTCTACCAGTTCATCGAACCGCTGCTGGAGGGCGCCGAGACGCTGGCCGACCACGGCGCCGGCAAGTCCTACCTCGGCTTCATCCTCTACGATCTCTGTATCAAGGAACGTGCCAGCGGCGAGATCATCGGCATCGAAAGCCGCCCGGAACTGGTCGAGAAATCGCGCGAACTGGCCGCCCGGCTGGGATTTTCGCGCATGCGCTTCCTTGCCTCCACGGTCGCGGATTCGCTGACCTCTCCCGAACTGCCGGCCCGCGTCGATGTCGTCACCGCCCTGCACGCCTGCAACACGGCGACCGACGACGCCATCCGTTTCGCGCTGGCCAGGAACGCCCGGCATGTCGTGCTCGTCCCCTGCTGCCAGGCCGAAGCCGCCGCCGTCATGCGCGCCAAAAAGAACGAATCGCTGGGCAAGACCCCGCTCGCCGAGCTGTGGCGCCATCCGATCCACACCCGCGAACTGGGCAGCCACCTGACCAACGTGCTGCGCTGCCTGCTGCTCGAGTCGCACGGCTATGAAGTCACGGTGACCGAACTGGTCGGCTGGGAACATTCGCTGAAGAATGAACTGATCATCGCGTCAAAATCGGGCAAAAAAGGCGGTCGACCGCAGCAGATCGCCCGCGAACGCGCTACCGCCATCCTGCGCGAGTTCAATATCGAAGAACTCGCCCCACGTTTCACGTACTGACGTGCAATGACCCGCATTCAACACCCCCTCGAACTCCTCGCTCCGGCGAAGAACGTCCACTTTGGAATCGAAGCCATCAAGCACGGGGCCGATGCCGTCTATATCGGCGGCCCGGCCTTCGGCGCCCGCTACGGCGCCGGCAACGATGTCGGCGAAATCGCGCGCCTGTGCGAATTCGCCCACCGCTATCGGGCCAGGGTCTTCGTTGCGCTCAACACCATCCTGCACGACTCGGAACTCGAAGGCGGCCGTCGCCTCGCCTGGCAAGCCTGGGATGCCGGCGCCGACGCGCTGATCGTCCAGGACATGGGCCTGCTGGAGGTGGACCTGCCGCCGATCCAGCTGCACGCCAGCACGCAGACCGACATCCGCAGCGTCGACAAGGCCCGCTTCCTCGAAAGCGCCGGCTTCTCGCAACTCGTCCTCGCCCGCGAACTGACTCTCAACGAAGTTCTCAACATTGCATCGCAAACCACTGTCGTATTGGAATACTTCGTTCATGGCGCGCTTTGTGTCGCTTATTCCGGACAGTGCTACATCAGCCACGCCCACACCGGCCGCAGTGCCAACCGCGGCGAATGCTCGCAGGCCTGCCGCCTGCCCTACACGCTGGTCGACGACAAGGGCAGGACGATCACCGAGAACCAGAACCTGCTGTCGATGAAGGACAACAACCAGACCGACAACATGCGCGAACTGGCCCGGGCCGGCGTCAGTT
>JAFLDQ010000138.1 GCA_017302355.1 Dechloromonas sp. | reverse complement strand
GGAAGCGGCGCGGCAGGAAGCGGCCCGGCAGGAATCGGCGCGGCAGGAAGCGGCGCGGCAGGAAGCGGCCCGGCAGGAAGCGGCCCGGCAGGAAGCGGCCCGGCAGGAGACGGCCCGGCAGGAGACGGCCCGGCAGGAGACGGCCCGGCAGGAGACGGCGCGGGCGGAGGCCGAGCGCCAGGAGGGCGCGCGACAGGCAGCAGCACGGCAGGATGCGGCACAGATCGATGCCGCACGGGCGCAGGATGCAAGACGGGATGCCGTGCGCCGGGCGATGGGACGACAACTCGACGAGGAGGCTGCCCGCCGTGAAGCGGCTCAGGAGAGAACCCGCCTTTCACCGTCGGCGAGCCCCTTGCGCCGCGCCAGGCTGTTCGGGCGCACCGACCCCAATGGCGAACTCATTCTGTACGCCGAAGCATGGAGCCGGAGGATCCAACTCAACGTGACGATCGACACGGTGCGCGAAGCGGCGAAACGGCCTCACACCCCGCCCATCGTGACGGTGGCCATTCGCAGCGACGGATCGGTCGAGTTCGTGACCTTCGTTCGCTCCAGCGGGGTGGCTGCCATCGATGATTCGGTGCGACGCATCGTGCACGGCCAGACCCCTTATCTGCCGTTCCAGCCGGCGCTTGCCCGCGACTACGACGTGATCGAGATCCGCCGGACCTGGCATTTCGACACGGCGATCCGGCTCTATTGACGGGACGTTGCGATCCCGCGGAACCCGGATTGCTTGAGGATTCCGGTGGAGAACGGACCGGCGGACCCGGGGGGGACCGGTTGCCGGGATCGCCGCCTGGCCTGCGGATTTCAGCAGTTGCCGAGGGCGTTCAGGACGGCTGTCGCTGGCCGCCGAAACCTGCCGCCAAACGGTTGATGAGCGTCGCCGCTCTGGCCGGAATACGGCGGCTGGCGCCCGGATGCGCCTGGCTGCGCTGAAAAGAGGCCGCTTGTTGCGGTCGACCCCGGAAAGCAGGCAAAAATTGCGAAGAGGACCGGCCGCCCGGCCAACGGCCGCCGCCCTCCAGCGTCATCGGGCCGATGGCCGCGGTCACGGCGCGGCAAACGGCTGCAACCCTTCGTCACCCGGAAGGAGGGTCGACAGCACGGCTTCGACGCGCACCGGCAGGGCCGGCGATGTTATCGTTGCGATGTTGCGCCCCGACGGGCCGGACGGCCGGCTGATCTCGCCGTCGATGCGTTCGAGCAGATACGGGAAGAAGGGATTGGACGAGAGCCGCGTCAGGAAATCCTGATCGACGATCAGTGCGCCGCGTTCGCCGCGGGCATCCATCGCGCCCAGGTTGTAGCCGTAGTCGTCCTTCGTCTTCGGATCGGGATGCATGCCGTACAGCGGATCGTCCATCGGGATCGGGATCGCGAGGTGCGACAGTGAGAAGATTCCCGGCGGATACGGCAGGTTCAGCGGGCGGGACGCGGACTCCAGCTGGCCGGGCGCGATGCTGCGCTCGACCGTCGTGTCGCTGTCGCCGTCGGCATTGGCGATGGCGGTGAACCGGTACGTCGCGGGTTCGGTAGGCGCGAGGCGGTCGATCGCGACGTAGGAGGAGGGGCGCAACAACGGAGTGAACTTGAGCGTCCGGTTCACGTCGAAAAGCACGATCTCGCTGCCGTTGTCGGGCAGTTTCGCGTAAAGGGCCGTCAGGATCGCCGGCGTGCTGACGGTGAAATCGATGACCGACTGGAAGGTCAGCACCGGCGGCAGGGGGCCGAGCTGGCCGGCGCGCGCCATGCGCTCGATCTGCGCCTGCAGCGCGTCGGTCAGGCGGAAGGACTGGCGCGCGCCGTTGACCGGAAACGAGTTGTACTTGAACGGATTGAACTCGGGAATGACGCTGAGCCAGGCGGCGTTGGCGAATGGCGGCAGCAACGCCGGCAGGCTGGCCAGCCCGGCGAAGCGCGCAAACCGCGTGATGCCGATCATCGGCGTGAACAGGATCACGCGGTCGGCGCGCGGGAGCTGCGGGTTGTCCAGCGCATCGAGCGAGTATTTCATCGCCAGCGCTCCGCCGTTGGAAAATCCGGCCAGATGCAGCGGCGCCGGAGCCGGCACGCGCCGGCGCGCCTCGCGGACGGCCAGCCGCGTCGCCGCCATCCAGTCTTCCCAGCGGACGTCGGTCAGGCCGGCGGGGACGGTGCCGTGGGCCGGCAGGCGGACGCCGATCGCGACATAGCCCTGATCGCGATAGCGTCTTGCGACATGGCGCAGGCTGTAGGGCGAATCCGTCAGTCCGTGCAGCAGGACGACCACGCCGACCGGCTTGCCGCCGGGTTCCAGGACGTAGGAACGGTTCCAGTCATGCGCGAAGCGGGCGGGGTAGACCGGGCTCGCCTCGAAGTAGCGATTGATCGGCACGCGCTGGTCGGGCGCCAGTTTCTGGCTGACCTCGGCGCGCACGCTGGCCATGATCGCATCCTCTTGCGCGAGGTAGCGGGCCCAGTCGGCCGCGTCGAGCTGATCCGCCGTGAGTTCCTCGGGAACGAAGGTGTGCCACGGCTGCAACGGGGGGCCGCCGAGCACCCGATACGAGCGCAAGGCGAGCAGCGCGACGCCGATGACAAGGAGCGACAAGAGGAGCCACTTGAGGGCTCTGGCGATGGATCGGTGCATGCTCTGGTTCCGGATTGGCTGTTGGCGGCAGCGCCTCGGCGCTGCGTCACATTCGGGGAAAAAGGATGGATGAGGCTTTCACGGCCACTTGCGTGAGTATCCTTGGGCTGCCGGCCGGCGTCAATCCGTTCTGTCGCGGCCAGCGATCGCGAAGATCAAGCCGGTTCCTTGCGAGGACTGCGAGGGTGGCCGCCGGCGCGGTTCCCCCGCCGTGATTTCCTGCGGGCGCGCATGCGGGACGCCAGCTGATGACATCCTGAGGCACAATGATGCGGTTTCCGTGCCGGGCATGCGCGGCGACGACCGCCGGCATGATCCGGAGCGGCCGGCCGTGCCTTGCTGTAACCTTCGCCCATTGCAGACCTGCTGGAGTCCCGTTGTGTTCGCTGCCATCCGTCGCTGGCTTGACGACAATATCCTCGAACTCGGCCGCGAGATGCGGCTTTCCTACCTGCCGCCGCTGATGGTCTATGTCGCGGCGGGGGTGTCCGGGCTGACCGGGATCGTTGGAACCTTCTTCGTCAAGGAGTACCTCGGTCTTTCCGCGGCCTTCCTCGCGGCGCTGGGCTTCTGGGCGGGAATTCCGTGGGCGCTGAAGATGCCCCTCGGGCACCTGGTCGACCTCGTCTGGCGCCACAAGGCCGGCCTGGTGTGGCTGGGCGCCAGCCTGATCGCGGTCAGCCTGCTGATCATGCTGGGTCTGGTCGCCGAGCCGCGGTACATGGGCGGAATCATGTCGCTGGAGGCATGGTTCGTCCTCTCCGCCATGCTCGCACCGGTGGGCTACGTGCTCCAGGATGTCGTTGCCGACGCCATGACCGTGGAGGCCGTGCCGCGGGTTGACGACCGCGGCGAGCTGCTGCCGCCGGAAATGCGGCGGCTGATGAACACGACGCTGCAGACCCTGGGCCGGGTCGCCATCATCGGCGGCGGCGTGCTCGTGTCGCTGGTCAATGTGCTGATGTTCCAGGGCGTCGAAAGCCTGCCGAATGCGGCGCGGACGGCGATCTACGCCCAAGTGTATGGCATGGCGCTGGTCATCCCGGCAATCTCCGTCGCCGGCGTGCTGCTGGCGGGCGCGATCAGGCGGCGCGAGGCGGGACGGCTGCGCGCCCGCGGGTTCGACGAAACCAGACTGCGGGCGATCCTCGAGCCGCCGCCGGAAGCGGTCGAGCCCGACTGGTGGATCCTTGGCGGCAGTCTGGTGTTCGTCGCCATCAGCGTCTCGCTGGGCGTCTCGCAGATCGAGTTCGGTCAGGAGATCATCTTTGTCGCTTCCCTTGCCGTCATCACCTTCCTGATGGCCAGGCTGCTGCGCCAGCTCGACGAGGAGTCGAGGCGCACCCTGCTCGGTACGGCGATCGTGATCTTCGTCTTCCGCGCCATGCCCGGTCCCGGCGCCGGCTCCACCTGGTGGATGATCGATGTCCTGGGTTTCGACCAGTCGTTTCTCGCCAAGCTGTCGCTGATCGCCAGCGTGCTCACCCTGTTCGGCCTGTTCGGCTTCCGCCGCTTCATGGGCGAGCGTTCGATCGCCTACATCGTCGGCTTCCTGACCCTGGCCGGCACGCTGTTGAGCCTGCCCACGCTCGGCATGTACCACGGCCTCCACGAATGGACCGCGGCGCATACCGGCGGGATCGTCGACGCCCGGTTCATTGCCCTGATCGACACCGCGCTGGAGTCGCCGCTCGGCCAGATTGCCATGGTGCCGATGCTGGCATGGATCGCCAACTCCGCGCCGGCCAACCTCAAGGCCACCTATTTCGCGGTGATGGCCTCGTTCACCAATCTCGCGCTGTCGGCGTCGGCGCTCGGCACGAAGTATCTGAACCAGATGTTCGAGGTCACCCGCGAAATCCGCGATCCCGTGACCCAGGCGACCAAGACGGCGGCCGACTACAGCCAGCTGGGGGCGTTGTTCCTGATCTGCATCGCGCTCGGTCTGATCGTTCCCTTCGCGGCCATCGCGGTGACGCGTATGCTCAGACTGCGCAGCGCCTGAAGCCGCCGCGAACTCCATTGCGGCAGCGCCCGGCGCCTTCATCGACCATTCTCCAGGAGGGTCACGTCAGACATGAACCATCTTCCTTTCGCGGAATTTCTCGAACGATTTCCGTGCATCCTCGGCGAGGGGGCGGTCATCGAGCGCCTGCGCCGCAACGGCAACCTGGAACTGGACCCCCATCTGGTCAATTCGGCTTTCATCCATGACGGCGCGAAACGCGCGGCTCTCGAGACCATCTGCCGGCAGTACCTGGACATTGGGCGTGACTCCGGCCTGCCGCTCCTCATGTCTACCCCCACCTGGCGGGCGAGCCGCGAACGGATCGACGCGGCCGGCCGCGGCGGAAGCGACGTCAATGGCGACAATGTCAGATATCTGGATGGGCTGCGCGGGAGTTATGGGGACTATGCGGAGAAGGTGGTCATCTGCGGCTTGATGAGTTGTCGCGGGGACGCCTATGACCCTGCCGCGGCGCTGGCGGTCGACGAGGCCCGGGACTTCCATGCGTGGCAGGCCGGCAAGCTGGCTGACGCCGGGGTGGATTTCCTCCTGGCCGCCACCCTTCCGGCCCTCAGCGAGGCCGCCGGCCTTGCACTGGCCATGGCCGCCAGCGGCAGGCCTTACGTCGTCAGCTTCGTCGTCCGCCCGGCGGGGACGCTGCTCGACGGCACGCCGCTGAAGGATGCGGTGGACGCGATCGATGCCCTCGCGAACCCGCCGCCCCTGGCCTACCTGATCAACTGCACCCATGCCTCCTTCGCCAGGGCAGCGCTGACCCATGAAGCCAATTCTTCCCCGCGGGTGCGCCAGCGCGTCATCGGGCTGCTGGCCAATACCGCTCCGTTCAGTCCCGAAGAACTCGACGACAGCAGCAGTCTGGTGGAGGAAGATCCGGAAAGGTTCGCCCGGGCGCTCGCCGAACTGCATCGGGAGTTGGGTCTGAAGCTCCTCGGTGGCTGCTGCGGAACCGACGACCGGCATATCCGGGCCTTGGCCGGGCAACTCGCATCCGGATAGCGGGGCGGAAGACGAATCCAGCGCGGCAGACCAGGCTACATGCCGGCGGACCGGTTTCCGCCAGGGCTGTCGGTCAGGGAAGGTCGCGGTTCATTCGAACGGCGACGATCGCACCGCCACCGTTTCGATGCAGTGCGGACCCTCGACGTCGCCGCGGTTGATCGCCGGGCTGACCGGGGACACGCACATCGTCTCGCTGCCGCACGGTCCGATCATGGTTTCCAGCGCCCCGGTATCGTGGTTGGCCGGATCTAGCCAGGCCTCGTACTGCTCGGGGCGAAGGATGGCCGGCATGCGCTCGTGGATGTGCGCCATGAGCGCGTTCGCCGCGGTCGTGACGATGCAGGTCGTGACGATCGTCTCGCCGTCGGGGGCCTTCCAGGCGGCGAGCAGGCCGGCGAAGGCGAAAAAGCCGTCCGGATCCGCCGGCCGGACATACCAGGGTTGCTTGCGCACCTTGCCACCCGCCGCAACGGCCTGCCATTCGTAGAACCCGCTGGCCGGTATCAGGCAGCGATGCCGGGCGAAGCTGCCGCGGAAGGCCGGCTTCACGGCGACGGTTTCCCCCCGGGCATTGTTCAGCCGGGCGCCGATGCCCGGGTCTTTCGCCCAGGACGGGATCAAGCCCCAGCGGACCAACTGGCCAACCCGGCCGGCGCCCGGCGGGTGACGGATGACCAGGACGCGACTTTGCGGCGCGATGTTGTAGCGTGCGAAATATTCGGGACAGGATTCCAGCAGGAATGCTTCGCGCAGTCGCGATTGCGGTCCATAGAGCGCGTAGCGTCCGCACATGGGGTGCTCAGTCCTGGACTTTCCGCCAGCCTTTTGCTTCCATGCAGCCGTGCATCAGCCGCACGCGCTCGTTGGTGACCATGCCATCGACGCCCGGGTAGATCCGCTGCTTGCAGAAAGTGACGTCCCGGTCGTATTCGCCCGGCGCGGCGCCGGGCTTCTCCCAGTGCCAGCCGGGAAAGAGCGCGCAGCCGGCGAGGCCGGCCAGCACGATGATGGGGATTGGCGTTGCGGATCTCATGGCGGAAATTCCATCCCGGGCGGCGTCCTGGCGTGTCCTACATCAGGATCGCGAAGAGGCTGCTGTAGTCATCCTGCCACGGCCGGAAACCCGGCTTGTCGGCGAGCAGCTTGGCGTCCTCGAACCCCTTGTGGCAGAAGAAGGTGTCGTCCTGGGCGATCAGCGCCCAGCGCGAGCGGAAGATGCCGTGCTCGCGGTCGCCCTCGTGGTCGACGATGCGCGCGGGCCGGCCCAGGTGGTCGGCGGCAGCCTTGATCACCGGGCGCAGGTCGAGGAAGCGGTTGGTGATGTGCACCGCCAGCACGCCGTCGGGCTTGAGGTGGCGGAAGTAGAGCTCGAAGGCCTGGCGGGTCAGCAGATGAACGGGCACTGAATCGCCGGAGAAGGCATCGACGATCAGCACGTCGAACTGTTGCGGCGGCTCGGTCTCGAGCTGCAGGCGGGCGTCGCCAAGGACGATGTCGGTCTGCGCCGGGGTCTGCGCAAGGAAGCTGAAGTGGCTTTTGGCGACGTCGATGACCAGCGGGTCGATGTCGTAGAGGCGGTAATAGTCGCCGGCGCGGCCGTAGGCGGCGAGCGTGCCGACGCCGATGCCGACGACGCCGACGCGCAACGGGCGGCCGCCGGCCTTGGCGACGAGCGCCTTGCCGGCGCCGCCGGCGGCGCTGTAGTAGGTGGTCGGCGAGAGGGACTTGTCGGCGGCGATGAACTGCTTGCCGTGGATGATCTGGCCGTGCAGCATGGTGCGGACGCCGGTTTCCGGGTTGCTATGGACGGTCAGCGCGCCGTAGAAGTTGCGCAGCAGGGCGTCGGCGCCGCTGTTTTCCGCAAGGTGGTCGGCCACGCGCACGCCGGACAGCGCGACGAGGACGAGCGCGCAACCGGCGCCGGCGGCGATTCGCCAGCGCGGCCGTGCGGCGGGCAGCGTCGGGATGACGGCGATGGCGACGACCAGCCCGCTGAGGACGATGGCGATCGAGAGCTCGTAGTGGCTGTTGAAGAAATACGGGGCGACGACGCCGACGAAAAAGCCGCCAAGGGCGCCGCCGACGGCGAGCATCAGGAAGTAGGTGGTCAGTTGCGCCGGATGCGGCTGATGCCGGGCGAGTTCGCCGTGGCAGGCCATGCAGGCGACGAAGAAGGCGGCGAGGTTGATGCCCATCGACCACTGGATGGGTAGCGCGCTCAGACCGAGGGTCGGCAGCCAGGCAAGGGCGGCGAGGCTGACGACGAGCAGCGGCAGGTACAACCCGCGCCGGTACCAGCCGCGGCCCTCGAAGGCGAGAATGAAAGAAAGCAGGTAGAGGCCGAGCGGCGCCACCCAGAGCAGCGGGATGGGGGCGATGTTCTGGGTCAGGAAGCTGGTGTTGGCGACCATCAGGATCGACGGGCAGGCCGCCAGCGCCGCCCACAGCATGAGCTGGCGAGCGGTGATCGGCCGAACCTCGTCGTGGTGGCGGATCGCCAGGGGCTGGCTGTTGCGCCCGCGCCAGGCGAGCAGGCCGCAGGCGGCGACGAAGGCGGCGAAAAGCCCCGACCACGCCCACGACTGCAGGCGCGTCGACAGGACCGGCTCGATGGCGAGCGGATAGGCGATGAGCGCCAGCATCGAGCCGAAGTTGGAGAGCGCGAACAGGCGGTAGGGAACCTGGCCGGAACGCTCGCGCGCGAACCACGCCTGGACCAGCGGGCCGGTGGTCGACAGCACGAAATAGGGCAGGCCGATCGAGGCGAGCAGCAGCCCGAGGATGCGCAGGGTCGGGTTTTCGGCGCCGGTCGGCTTCCACGCGTCGCTCGGGGCGATCGGCATGACCAGCAGGCTGGCGAGCAGCAGGGCGATGTGCAACTGGCTCTGGCGGCGCGGTGAAAGGCGGGCGACGATCCAGTGCGAATACAGGTACCCGAGCAGCAGGATCATCTGGAAGAAGAGCATGCACGTCGTCCACACCGACGCCGAGCCGCCGAACCACGGCAGGATCATCTTGCCGATCATCGGCTGCACCTGGAAAAGCAGGAAGGCGCTGAGAAATATCGTCAGTCCGTAGTGGAAGGTCAAACGCAGGTCGATTTTCATCGGCGATGTCGCAGGTGGGGTTGTCGTACCGGATCGGGCCGGAGAGGGTCCGGGAAATCGCCGCCCGGACTGACGGCGCAAGGCCGCCATGCTAACAGAAGATCGTCCCGCGCACCGGTCGGGCCTCGGAGTAGCGCGACCGGCAGGCATGCCGGGTGGCTTGGCGATGGCCGTGACGGCGGCGAAGCGGAAATCGCGGCGGGTGCGGACAACGCCACGACGTTCTGCCAACGCCGGATGTTGAAATTTGGCCTTTTTTGCCGGTCGACCGCGACAAAGCGCCGCCGGTTGAAGTGAATGCCGCGACCGATCGCCGGCAAGGCGGCGGGAGATCAGGCAGGCCGTGCGTCTCGCCGGGGTTCCGCTCAGCGATTGGCTGGCCGTTGCCCTTCCATGCCGGCGCGCAGGGCCTTGAGTATCTTCTGGCCACCGCGCCCGCTGGCCTCCTGGCCGAGGCGGGCCTGTTCGACCTTGATCGCGGCGCGGCTCCTGTCGCCGAGCATGCCGTCGATCTCGCCGATGTCGTGGCCGCGCGCCGCCAGCAGGGTCTGCAGTTCGCGGCGTTCGGCGCGCGACAGTCCGGGGTCGTCGGTCGGCCACGGGGTGGCGAAGGGCGGTCCGCCGCGCAGCCGGTCGGCGAGGTGGGCGATGGCCAGACCGTAGCTCTCGGCGGCGTTGTAGCCGTAGATCACGTCGAAATTGCGGGTGACGAGGAACGCCGGGCCGCGCGCGCCGGCCGGCAGCAGCAGGCCGGCACGTTCGCTC
Source organism: Dechloromonas sp. (assembly GCA_017302355.1). The sequence goes on along the minus strand of JAFLDQ010000138.1, from coordinate 20 downwards.
GCGGCGAGGCCGCTGGCGCC
>JAFLDQ010000137.1 GCA_017302355.1 Dechloromonas sp. | reverse complement strand
CACCTGCTGCTCTGGCACGAGGCGGCCGGCCGTCCGGCGGGCGCCGGCTGGGTCGCCGGGATCAGCGATCTGCTGCTGGTCATGACCAGCGCCAACCCGCACGGCGAACCGCTGGTCATCGGCGATGACGAGGCGCAACGAAGACTGGCCGGCATCGCCGATGCCTTTCTCGTTCATGACCGGGAAATCGCCGTCCGCTGCGACGACTCCGTGGTGCGCGCCGGCCCCGCCTTCATTCGCCGTGCCCGCGGGTACGTGCCGGCGCCGATACCGCTCGCCGGCGACGGACCGGCCGTGCTGGCGCTCGGCGGCTACCTGAAGAACACGGTTTGCGTGCTGCGGGGCGGGGAGGCCTTCCTGTCGCAGCACATCGGCGGCCTCGACAACGCGGCGGCCATCGGCTTCCTCGAGGAAACCGTCGCCCACCTGCTCGCCATCCTCGATGTGCGGCCCGACCGGATCGCGCACGATCTGCATCCGGATCTCGCGTCAACCCATCTGGCGCTGCGCCTGGCGGCCGAGCGCGGCATTCCGGCGGTCGCCGTGGCGCACCATCACGCGCATGTTGCGGCGATCTGCGCCGATCATGGGGTCAACGGGCCTTTGATCGGTCTCGCCATCGACGGTGTCGGCCTCGGGCCGGATGGCGGCCTGTGGGGCGGAGAACTGTTGCGCGTCGACGGCGCCCGGTGCGACCGGCTGGGGCATCTGCGGCCGCTGCGGCTTCCCGGCGGCGATCGCGCCGCCCGCGAACCCTGGCGCATGGCGGTGGCGGCCCTGCATGGCGCCGGACTGGAAGGGCGCGTGCCCGGCTGGTTGAAGAAGCGCTATCCCGGGCGCGATGCCGGCCCGTTGCTGGCCATGCTCGCCCGCGATCTGCGTTGCCCGGCGGCTTCGAGCCTCGGTCGCTGGTTCGACGCCGCCGCCGGCCTGCTCGGGTTGCGCGCCGAGTCGCGTTACGAGGGACAGGCGGCGATGGAACTGGAAGGGCTGGCCGCCGCGCACGGTCCCGAGTCCGCGCTACCCGGCGGCCATGCGATCCGCGGCAACGAACTCGACTTCTCGCCGCTGCTGCCGCTTCTGCTCGAGTGTGACGATCCTGGCCAAGGCGCCGCGCTGTTCCACGCCACGGTCGCCGCCGGCCTTGCGGAATGGGCGCTTGCCGCGGTCGACCGGAAAGAAGGGGCAAAAATCGCGGCAGGAGGCGGCTGTTCGATGAATGCCGTGCTGATGTCCGCCCTGCGCCGGCATCTGCAAGCACAAGGCGTGACCTTGCTCGAGGCGCGCCAGGGGCCGCCCAACGATGGCGGCCTCGCGCTCGGGCAGGCCTGGGTGGCGCGGCGGATGACCGAAGGGATCGCCCTGCCGTAGTGCAAGGATGCTGACCGTTTGCAGGCGGGTTCTGCAAACCGGGTTTCCACATCCGCGATACCCTTTCGTGGCGAATCGCTGCAAGTGATTGAAAACAGGCGACATTGCTTTCTGGCCGGGTTCTTGCATCGAAGCCTTCGACAACGACGAACCCGGCAGCGCACGAGCCGCAGGTCGTGCACGCAGCGAAGGAGCGGCGATGGCCAGGAAATACACGCTCTGTCTCACGCATCAGTGCAATCTCAGGTGCGCCTATTGCTACATCGACAAACGCGCCGGCCGGATGCCGATCGAGGTTGCCGAACGGATCGTCGAGTCCATCTTCGCCTCGTCGGCGAGCGGAGAAGAGATCGACATCGGCTTCTTTGGCGGCGAACCGCTCCTCGAGTTCGATCTGCTGACGAAGATCGTCGATCTCATCGAAAGTCATCCGGGCTACGAGCGGAGCGCCGTCACGCTCTCGGTCGTCACCAACGGCACGATCTTCTCCGACGACATCGCCGACTTCCTGCGCGAGCACGGGATCGTCCTTTGCGTGAGCTGCGACGGACCGCCGCAGGTCCAGGACCGATTCCGCAAGTACCGCAACGGCAGGGCGAGCTCGGCCAAGGCGCTGAAGACGATCGGCATCGCGCTGAAGCGCCTGCCACTGGTCATGGTCAATTCGGTCTATCGTCCCGAGACGCTGGACGACCTGCCGGGATCGGTCGCCTTCCTGTCGGCGCTCGGCGTCCGGCAGATCTACCTCAATCCCGACGTGACCGCGCCGTGGCGCGCGGAGGATGCGGCGAAACTGCCCGGCATCTACGGCAGCATTGGCGACGCCTATGTGCGGGCCCACCTGGAGGACGACCCCCATTTCGTCAGCATCCTCGACAGCAAGATCGCCGTCCTGCTGCGCGGGGGATATCAGCGCTCGGAACGCTGCCAGATGGGGAGCCGGGAGATCGCCTTCTCGGCGGAAGGCGCGATCTATCCTTGTGAGCGGCTGATCGGCGACGGCCGGGGCGGGCCGCATTGCGTGGGCAACATCCGTGACGGACTCGCCCCGCAGCAGGAAGGCCGGTTCTGTACCGATCCGGCCGCCGGGGCGACCTCGCCATGCTCCGGGTGCGGCATCCGGGAATACTGCATGAACTGGTGCGGCTGCTCCAACTTCCTGTCGACCGGCCGCTACGACCGGATGAGCCCGTTCCTGTGCGCCTCGGAGCGTGCCGCCGTGACGACCGCGTTGCGCGTGTATGAGCGGCTCGAGTCGATTCGTCCCGGCATCTTCTCCGACCACCTGGCCGGCAAGCCCTCGCTGTTGAGCCGAGTGGAGCGCCGCGAACGGAGGTCGCATGAGGAAACTCCGGGTTTCAACGCCTGCCCCGGTCATTGAAGCGCAGCCGCGGCAGGCAGTCCTTGGGTAACCAGAAATAGGAGGTAGGCCATGAACGTACTTGCAAGCCAGGACCTGTTGAACCGGATCATCTGGATCCGGGGGATTCCCCCCGTGGATTTCTGGATCCGCCGCGAAGGCATGATCGGCGAGTTCGTCCAGAAGAACAAGCTCAAGCCGATCGACACGGCGCCATTCGAAATCGAGGCAATCGCCGGCGCGGTCGAGGCACGCGAAGAGAAGGCCGCGCTGCCCCTCCGGCGGCCGCCGTTTCCCGGCGGGATGCGGAGTCCGCATCTGCATTTCCGGGGCGCTGTCTATGCCCTGAACGAGCAGCAGTGGCGCGCCTTCTCGGGCGGCGTCGTCAAGGATCTGAACGAGAGGCTCGCCAAGGCTTCGGTGCTTTCGTTCGACCAGATGCGCGACGTCGCCGAGGGAATCGACAAGTTCGCCTAGCAAACCCGGCGTGGCGCCAGCGGGCGGAGGCGCAGGTCTCCGCCCGGTCGCCCCGGCCTTGCCGGAAGGTTCCTGCTGCGGTCGACCGGAGAAAACGCGCAGAAATCGCGGCGGGCGCCGGGGGCGCCATGAAACCCGTGTCGCTGTCCGCCCTGCGCCGGCATTTCGAGGCGTGGGGCGGGGCCGCGCCCGGAGGGCGCCGGGCGCTGCCCGACGACGACGGCCGCGCGCCCGGGCGAAGCTTGGCAGCGCGCCGGGCGAACACGGAGCATCCTGTCTCGATGCAAAGTTACCGACCATCGACACGGGAATTGTGGAAGCCCCATTTCCACATGAGGCCGGCCCGCTTCCCGTTGAATCCCGCCAAGTGACTGAAAACAGGCGAGATCGCTCCCTGGCGTGGTTCTTGCGGAGTACGCTCCGATAACAGCTATAGCCAGACCTCCGACAGAGAGACATTGCCGGTCAGCGGCCGGGTTCGAGGTGGCAAGAGGAGGAGGGGTTCATGGCCAAGCAAGATCTGATGTTGCTGGAGGGCGACGCGCGGATCGACGCGGCGGCGACACGCCTGTCGATGACGCGCCGGGAGTTCCTGCAGTTCTGTGCGGTTCTGGCGACGACCCTGGGACTGCCGCAGGGCGCCGATGCGGCGATCGCCGAAGCGGTGGCGGCCAAGAAGCGCCCGAGCGTGATCTGGCTGCACTTCCAGGAGTGCACCGGGTGCACCGAATCGCTGCTGCGCGCCGAACACCCGACGCTGGAAAAGCTCATTCTCGACGTCATCTCGCTCGACTATCACGAGACGCTGTTCGCCGCCGCCGGGCATCAGGTCGAGGAAGCGCGGCTCAAGGCGATGGCCGAGCACAAGGGCCAGTACGTCCTCGTCGTCGAAGGCGCCATCCCGACCAGGGACGGCGGCATCTATTGCAAGATCGGCGGCAAGACCGCGATCGATCTGCTCAAGGAATGCGCCACCGACGCGGCCGCGGTCATCGCCATCGGCTCATGCGCGTCGTGGGGCGGCATGCCGTCGACCGACCCCAACCCGACCGGCGCCTCGAGCGCCTCGCAGGTGCTCGGCAAGCCGGTGGTGACCATCCCGGGCTGCCCGCCCAACCCCTACAACTTCCTGTCGAGCGTCGTCCACTACCTGACCTTTGGCGCCCTGCCCGCGGTCGACCCGCTGGGGCGGCCAAAATTCGCCTATTCGCGCCTGGTGCACGAGAACTGCGAGCGCCGCGCCCACTTCGACGCCGGGCGCTTCGCCCTCGAATTCGGCGACGACGCGCACCGTCATGGCTTCTGCCTGTACAAGCTCGGCTGCAAGGGTCCGGAAACCTATGCCAACTGCCCGACCATCCAGTTCGGCGACATGGGCGCCGGCACCTGGCCGGTCGGTTGCGGCCACCCGTGCATCGGCTGCACCGAGCAGGGCATCGGCTTCCAGAAGCCCATCCACGCCGTGGCCAAGATGAAGAACATCCAGCCCGGCGTCTTCCTGCCGGGCGTCATCGAGCAGAAGGGCATGGGCGCCACGCTCGGATCCGCCGCCGTTCTGGCCGCGGTCGCCGGGGTTGCGATCGGCGCCGGGGCCAGGCTGACGAAGAATCTCGGGCTTTCGCACAAGGCCGAGGAGATGGAAAGGGCGAAGAAGGCTGGCAAGGCCAGCGGCGAATCAGCGGAGGTGTGAGATGCTGAGCAGACGCAATTTTCTCAAGGGTTGCCTGGCCGGCGGCGGCAGCGCCGTGGCGGCCCTGGCGCCGGCTCCGGCGAGCGCCCGCGGCAACCTGACCAACCCGCCCGGCGGCTTAGGGCTGCTCTATGACGCCACCCTGTGCGTCGGCTGCCAGGCCTGCGTCGCCGCGTGCAAGGAGGCGAACCACAATCCGGCCGAATTCAAGACGGCGGACCGGTTGTGGGACACCCCGCTCGACACGACCGGCCACACCTTCAACGTCATCAAGGTCTATACCAACGGTACCGGCGAAACCAAGGATGCCGAGATCAACGGCTTCTCCTTCATGAAGACTTCCTGCATGCACTGCGCCGATGCCTCGTGCGTTTCGGCATGCCCGGTATCGGCGATGCGGAAGGATCCGGTGACCGGCATCGTCACGTATGACCCCGATGCCTGTCTTGGCTGCCGTTACTGCGTGGTCGCCTGCGCCTTCGGGATTCCCAAGTACCAGTACGACTCGCCGACCGGCCGGATCGGCAAGTGCGAACTCTGCCACGACCGGCACAAGGACGGCCACTACTCGGCGTGCGCCGAGGTCTGTCCGACCGGCGCGACGCTGTTCGGGCGCACCGTCGATCTGCTGGCCGAAGCCAGGCGGCGGCTGGCGCTCAAGCCGGGCGAGACGACGACGATTCCGCGCGGCCGCCTGCCCTACAGTGATGCCGAGGCGGAAAAGGCCAGCACCTGGCGCAAGGAACCCGACCAGAGCTACGAGGTGCAGGCCGGCAGGTACGTGCAGCATGTCTACGGCGAAACCGAATACGGCGGCACCCAGGTGCTCAAGCTGTCGGCCATCGAATTCGAGAAGGTCGGCATGCCCGCGCTGCCGGCGAAGTCGTCCGCGTCGACGTCGGAGACCATCCAGCACACGCTGTACCAGGGCATGATCATGCCGATCGCCGTTCTCGGCGCCATGACCTGGGCGGCCCGGCGCAATGTCAGCAAGGATGACAAGGATTCCAGGGGAGGCGGGTCATGAGCGCGCATCTGCCCACGGCTCCGGTCGGCGGGAAACTGATCAACACCACCACCGTCGTCTGTGGCTTCCTCATCGTGCTGATGCTGGCCGTCCTCGCCGCACGCTTCGTCCTCGGCCTGGGCGCGGTGACCAACCTGAACGATGGCTACGCCTGGGGTATCTGGGTGGTGGTGGACGTCCTCATCGGCTCCGCCCTGGCCTGCGGCGGGTTCTCGGTGGCGATGCTGGTCTACATCTTCAACCGGGGCGAGTATCACCCGCTGGTGCGGCCCTCCCTCTTGGCCAGCCTGTTCGGCTACACGCTCGCCGGTATCGGCGTCATGTTCGATCTCGGGCGCTACTGGAACTTCTGGCACATTTTCTGGCCCGGTTCCTGGAACCTGAATTCGGCGATGCTCGAGACGGCGCTGTGCATCTCGGTCTATATCCTCGTGATGTGGATCGAGTTCTCGCCCGTCCTGATGGAGAAGTGGGGCCTCAATGTGGCCAGGAAGAAGCTGGGCAAGGTGCTCTTCTTCTTCATCGCCCTCGGCACCGTCCTGCCGATGATGCACCAGTCGTCGATCGGCACGCTGCTGATCCTGATGGGCGGCCAGGTCAATCCGCTCTGGCAGACGCCGATCGTGCCGCTCCTCTACCTGCTGTCGGCGATCCTCATGGGCTACGGCGTGGTGCTTTTCGAGTCCTGCCTCGCATCCTCGGCGTACCGGCGGGAGATCGAGACCAGCATGCTGGGGCCGATGGCCAAGGTGATGCTCGGCATGCTCGGCGTCTATCTGGCCGTACGCGTCGTCGACCTGACGGTGCGCGGCGCCTGGGGCAACGCCTTCGACTTCGGCCTGGTCGCGGTCTTTTTCTGGATCGAGATGATCCTCTTCTGCCTGCCGTTCGCGCTGGTTGCCACGGCCGAGGCCCGCCGCAACCCGGCCCGGCTCTTCCTGGGCGGCGCCGCGATCATGCTCGGCGGGTCGCTCCTGCGCCTGAACGGCTATCTGATCGGCTACGACACGGGTCCGGGCTGGCGCTACTTCCCGTCGGTTCCCGAACTGCTCGTCACATTCGGCATGACCGCGGTCGCGGTGCTTGGCTTCATCGTCGTCACCCGCCTCTTCCCGGTGCTGCCGCGCGAAGAAGCGAGCGCCCACTGAATTCGGGAACCAGGAGAAAGAAATGTCCAAACGAATCACCATCGACCCCATCACCCGCATCGAAGGCCATCTGCGCGTCGATGTCGAAGTCGACGGCGGCCGGGTGAAGAAGGCCTGGGCTTCCGGCCAGATGTTCCGCGGGGTCGAGACCATCCTGATCGGCCGCGACCCGCGCGACGCCTGGGCGATCACCCAGCGCATCTGCGGCGTGTGCACGACGGTGCATGCGATGGCCTCGGTGCGCGCGGTGGAAAACGCGCTGCAGCTGGAAATCCCGGTCAACGCCCAATACATCCGCAACATGATCATGCTGGCCCACGCCGTGCATGACCACATCGTGCACTTCTACCACCTCTCGGCGCTCGACTGGGTCGACGTGGTTTCCGCGCTCAAGGCCGATCCCGGCAAGGCGGCCAGCCTGGCGCAGAGCCTGTCGACCTGGAAGGGCAACAGCAAGGCCGAGTTCACGCAGGTTCAGGACCGGCTCAAGGGCTTCGTCGGCACCGGCCAGCTCGGCATCTTCACCAACGGCTACTGGGGCCACCCGGCGATGAAGCTGGCGCCGGAAGTCAACCTGCTGGCCGTCGTGCATTACCTGCAGGCGCTCGAGGTCCAGCGCCACGCTTCCAAGATCGTCGCCATCCTCGGCTCGAAGTCGCCGCATATCCAGAACGTCGCGGTCGGCGGCGTCGCCAACGCGCTGTCGCTCGATTCACAGTCGGTGCTGACCATGGAGCGCCTGATGGCGGTCAGGAAGTGGATCGATTCGCTCGACGACTTCGTCAAGAACGTCTATCTCATCGACGTCGCCGCGATTGGCGCGTTCTATGTGGACTGGACGAAACACGGTCGCGGCATCACCGATTATCTGTGCGTGCCGGACATTCCGCTCGACGGCAAGGGCGCCGAGTTCGCGCTGCCGGGCGGCCACATCGAGGGGGGAAAGCTGGAAAGCTTCAGGCCGATCAAGACCTTCGGCGACAAGTATTTCGTCGATGGCGTCGCCGAGGCGGTCAGGCACTCGTGGTACGACTACAAGGGTGGCGACGACAAGGCGCTGCACCCGTACAGCGGCGAGACGACGCCGAAATACACCGACTTCCAGGATGACGGCAAGTACTCGTGGCTCAAGGCGCCGACCTTCTACGGCAAGCCGATGCAGGTCGGACCGCTGGCCCGGGTGCTCGGCATGCTGGCGGCCGGCCACGAGCCGACCAAGCAATACGCGACGACGGCGCTCGATCTGGTTTCCAGCCTAGCCGGCGCCAAGGTCGGGCTCGACGCCATGCACTCCACCATCGGCCGCCATGCCGCGCGCGCCATCGGCTGCGCGGTGCAGTGCGACGAACTGGCGAAGCAATGGGATCTGCTGATCGCCAACATGGCCAAGGGTGATCTCAAGACTTTCAACCATCCCGCGTTCCCGAAAGGCGAGCAGCGTGGCATGGGCTTCCACGAAGCCCCGCGCGGCGTGCTGTCGCACTGGGTGGTCATCGACTCCGGCAAGATCAGGAACTACCAGTGCGTCGTCCCGACGACGTGGAACGCGGCGCCGCGCAACGAGAACAATTCGCCCGGCGCCTACGAGGCCTGCCTGGTCGACAATCCGGTGGCCGATCCCGAGAAACCGCTTGAGGTGCTGCGCACCGTTCATTCCTTCGATCCCTGCCTGGCCTGCGCCGTCCATGTCGTCGACCAGGAGAACCGTCCGGTGGTCACCGTTTCGGCTGTTTGATCTGGCGCAATTCATTCCATCCCGGGAGGCGCGACACTGATCGCGCCTTCTTTCTGGTGACGACCATGCGCATCGTGGTTCTCGGCCTCGGCAACATCCTGCTCTCCGACGAAGGGGTCGGCGTGCGCGTGGTCGAGGCGCTGGCCGCGGGTTGGCAGGCGCCTGATGAAGTCGAGTTTGTCGATGGCGGAACCTGCGCGATGGAAATGCTCGAGCAACTCGAAGACCTCGATGCCCTCATCGTCGTCGACTGTGTGCGCGGCAACCGGGCTCCGGCAACGCCCGTCGTGCTCAAGGGCGCCGAGGTGCCAGTCTTCTTCAGGACCAAGCTGTCGCCGCATCAGGCCGGCCTTTCCGATGTCCTGGCGAGTCTCGAATGGACCGGCCGCGCCCCGCAGGAGACCGTGATCATCGGGATCGAGCCGGCAGCGCTGGCGCTTGGCATGGAGCTGAGCCCCGCCGTCGCGGCGCGCTTGCCCGAGCTGGTGGCGCTGACGCTCGCCGAACTGCGCGCCCGCGGCGTGACGATCGCGGAGCGCACCTGATGTGCCTGGCGATCCCGATGCAGGTGGTGGCCCTCGCGGGTGACGGCGATCTTGCCTGGGTCGAACGCGCCGGCCGCCGCCAACTGGTCAACATGATGCTCATCGGCCCACAACCGCCCGGCGCCTGGGTGCTGACTTCGCTCGGACTGGCCAGGGAAGTCGTCGAGCCGGGGCAACTGGCGCTGATCGAGGAAGCGCTCGCCGCTCTGGCCGCATCGCTGGCAGGCGATCACGAACCAGGTCGCGATTTC
>JAFLDQ010000136.1 GCA_017302355.1 Dechloromonas sp. | reverse complement strand
GATCCGTGGTTGGGCTCGGTCAGCCCGAAACAGCCGATCCATTCGCCCGTGGCCAGCTTCGGCAGGTACTTCTCCTTCTGGACCTGGCTGCCGAAGACGAAGATCGGCGCCATGACCAGCGACGACTGCACGCTCATCATCGAGCGAAAGCCGGAATCGACGCGCTCGACCTCGCGCGCGATCAGTCCGTAGCTGACGTAGTTGAGTCCGGCGCCACCGTATTCGGGAGGGATGGTCGGGCCGAGCAGGCCGATCTCGCCCATCTCGCGGAAAATTGCGGGGTCGGTGCGTTCGTGGCGGAAGGCCTCGGTGACGCACGGCAGCAGCTTGCCCTGGCAATACGCGCGCGCCGCATCGCGGATCAGGCGCTCGTCCTCGCTCAGTTGCGCGTCGAGCAGCAGCGGGTCTTCCCAGCAGAATCGGGCCTTGGCCATCGTTCGTCTCCTCCGGTTGTCGTGCGGGCGATTGTAATCAACCTGGACGCTGCCGGCGGATTGTTGCGGTCGACGCGCAACCAGGGCCGGATCTTCGACAGCGATGGCCGGGCCGCTTGCCGATGGCCAAATCCTGCGCCGTCCGCATGCCGCTGCGCCTTCCCGCGGCCCGCGGCGGACCGGCCGGGTTCAAGTGCCGGGGCGGCTGCGCTGGTCCGGATCCGTCCTTGCCAGCGCGGCGGCCAGCCAGCCCATGCCCAGGGCCAGCAACACCGAGGTGATCTCGGCGGTGCGGCCGGGCAGGTAGCGCTGTGTCCATTCGCAGACAAAGGCGAGGATCGCCACGGTCACCGTCATCCCGCCCAATGAGCCGCCATTGCGCGCGGCGCTCCAGACGATGGCGCCGAAGCACAGGCACTCGAACGCCACCGTGCTCACCACCGCTTCGATCGACCCCGACAGCGACGAGGCAAACGGCAGCCAGCGCATCGCGGTGGGCCGGTCGTTCCACTGCAGCGGCCAGATGGCGTGGAGCAGGTAGGCGGCCGTGGCGATCGCGAGCAGGGCCCACAGGCGCTGCCCTTGCTCCATCCGGTCGATGCCCCGCCACACGGCGGCCCCCGACGCGATGCCCGCGACCACGGCCAGTCCGGGCGCCTGGTGGATGATGACGAACTTGCCGCCGAGCATCCCCAGCGTCGCGATCGCCGCCAGTGGACGGACAAGGCTCTCCATCGCCGCCGAGCGGACGAGATGGGCGAGCGCCTCCAGGCCGATCACCGTCACCGCCAGGTGCAGCAGCATGCGGCGCGGCTGCCAGAGATCCTGCTGCCACAGCGACTTCACGTTGTCGGCGACCGACGAGCGGTCGAGCGTGGGGATGAAGGGAAACAGTTCCGCCGCCACCCAGAGCACGACCATCACCAGCGCAAAGCGATCGGCGGCCTGCAGATCCAGGTGAGGCCGCGACAGCCGGTTCAGGCTGCTTGCGGAGATCATCCCGGCCAGCCAGCCAGCCGCGAAGCCGAGCATGTTGAAGAGAATGTCGGACAGCGCCGGCGTGCGTGGCAGGTATTTCTGCAGCCACTGCAGGATGCTGGCGACGACCAGCGCGATCAGGAACCAGACGACCAGGACCGCCAGTTGCCGCGGCCGGCCATGGTGGCGCCAGGCGAGCAGCCAGCCCAGCGGCAGGAACAGGATCACGTTCTCGGCGACGTCGACCAGACCCAGCGGTCCCCAATAGATGAAGTCCCGCGGCTGGGCGAGGTTCCAGGTCAGCGGATACAGCGATCCATAGACGATCAATGACAGCAACAGCCCGACGGCGATCCTGTGGTTGCGCCGGCTCGCGCCGGCCGGGTGTCCTGCCTTGACCTGGGGGTGCACTTGCGTTTCTCGTATCGGTTGGGGTGCGCTGACGGTCCCCCGGCGGGCACTCGTGCGCCATGGATTTCACCACGTTCGCGGCGTCGACCGCAACCATCGGCGTGAACTGCCCGATCCGCCGATTCACGGCGGCAGGCGATTCATGAGTGCCGCGCTGCATCGTCCGCAGCCTGCGAGCTTGACGCGCCAATGTTGTTCCAATGGGTTTTCGTTTCCGCGTCGGCGTAGTAATCTGCTATCGGGGATTTTCCCGTGACCACGGGCCGGACAAGTTTTTGGGGGTTGAAATGTCGAGCAAGAATGACCTGTTCAGAACCATCTATGCGCGATCTCCCAGCATCGTCGAGCAACTCATCAGCGGATGGGGAAGTCTCCAGTTCAGCGAGTGTGTCAATGATCTGCTCAAGGCCGCGCAAAAGGGCGCCCGGCCGGAACTGAAGCAGGACGTGGTTTCGGCGCTGTCCGAACTGCGCGCCATGCATGACCGCGAGTTCCCGCAATGTGTCGTCCTGGCCGAGGAAGTGGTTGTCGAACAGCTGGAGCAGATGCCGCATTTCCAGGCGATCAAGGCGAGATTTCCGCGGATTGCCAGGCGCCTGGTGGCGACCTGGGGTCACGGTGCGTTCGGCGAGTACATCAACGACCTGCTCAACGACAACCGCGTGGGGCGGCAGGGGTTTCCCGAGGAAATCATGCTCGCACTGTTCAAGCTGTCGGAGGAGCATGACCGGGAATTCCCGCAGTACGTCCTGAAGATTACCGACATCTGGTCGCTGACCAACAAGATCTACTGATCGTTCCGGGCGCCACCCGTGGCTGCACGGTGAAGGCGCCGGACCCGCGGTGGTCGCCCTGCCTGGCTGACGCGTGCGGTCCGATCCGCTTTCAGAAGGAGCCGAACATCCCGCCGAGGACGATGACGGCGATCAGGCCGAGCAGCGCGCCGACGACGCAGCACATGACGATGTCGAGATAGCTCCGGCGATGCGTGCACCCGCAGACGGCGAGCAGGGTGATGACCGCGCCGTTGTGCGGCAGGCTGTCCAGGGTGCCGGCGCCGATCACCGCGACGCGATGCAGCAGCGCCGGATCGATCCCTTGTTCCGCGGCGATCTGCAGGTAGATCGGTCCCAGCGCTTCGAGGGCGATGGTCATGCCGCCCGACGCCGACCCGGTCAGCGCGGCGAGGATGTTGGTCGATACGGCGAGCGACACCAGCGGCCCGCCCTCGATGGCCAACACCCACTCGGCCACCGTGGCGAAAGCCGGCAGGGCGGCGACCACCGCGCCGAAGCCGACCAGGCTGGCGACGCTGATGATGGGCAGCACCGAGGCGTTGGCGCCGGCATCGACGGTCTCCCGCAAGCCCGGCAGGCGCTGGCGGTTGAGGGCGACCAGCACGACGATGGCGGCGATCAGGGCGACGATGACCGACCAGATGCCGCTCACCGACGCCAGCGAAATGCCGCCCCATTGCGGCTCGGCCAGGAAGCCGGTGTCGAGGCGCGGGAGAACGATCATCGACATCGCCAGGTTGACCAGGATCACCACCAGCAGCGGCAGGGCGGCGACCAGCAGCCCCGGTTCCTGCGAACTGCTGCCGCCATGCTTGATTTCGGCCGGGTCGAAGGCGCCGGCGGTGGTCGCCCGTTCGCGGACGACCGGATCTTCGGCGGCCGTCTCGGCCACCCCGCCGATTTCGCCGAAACCCTCGCCGGCCAGCCGCGCGGCGCGCTCGGCGCGCATCAGCCACCACAGGCCGAAACTGAACATGACCAGCGACGCGATGATGCCGAGGCCCGGCGCGGCAAATGGCGTCGTCCCGAAGAAAGGCATCGGGATGGCGTTCTGGACCGCCGGCGTGCCCGGCATCGCCGACATCGTGAAGGTCATGGTCCCCAGGGCGACCGCCCCGGGCGTCAGACGGTTGGGAATGTTGGCCGAACGGAACAGACCCTGCGCCATCGGCACGATGACGAACAGCGCGACGAAGAGACTGACGCCGCCATAGGTGACGATGGCGCCGGCCAGCACGACCGCCAGTATCGCCCGCTTGGCGCCCAGCTTGTCGGTCATGAAGCGGGCGATCGTGCTCACCGAACCGCTGTCTTCCATCAGCTTGCCGAAGATTGCGCCGAGCAGGAAGAGCGGGAAGAACTGGGCGACGAAGCCGGCCGCCGCCCCCATGAAGGTCTGCGTCCAGTGCGCGAGCAGGGGTTCGCTCGACGCCAGCGCCGCGACCAGCGCCGCCAGCGGCGCCAGCACCAGCACGCTCCAGCCGCGGAACGACAGCCCGATCAGGACCAGCAGGCCGAGAAAGATGCCGAGCAGGCCCATGGCGTCAGACCTCCGTCAATAGATGGTCGATATTGAGGGTCGACCGCACGCCGATGTCGTCGCCAAACGTCTCGAGGAAGGTTTCGGCGGCGCGCCGCCCTTCGTCCCGCAGCATTTCGAAGAAGGCCCATTCCGCCAGGAGTTTCGACGAATAGCCGAGCTGGAGCATGATTTCCTCGCCGGCCACGCGGTGGATGCGCATCTTTGCCCAGACGGCGCCCTCGCCGCTGCCGGGGTCGGCCACCTGGCGCAGCAGCGCCGCCATGCGCAACTCCTTGATCAGCGGTGAATTGAACGAAATCTCGTTCAGGCGGTTCTGGATTTCCATCGCCGTGCGCGGCGTTCCCGGCCGCTCGATCGGGTTGATCGACACCAGGATGGTGTCGGTGGAGTTGCATTCGCGGATCAGCGGCGTGATCGTCGGGTTGCCGGTGAAGCCGCCATCCCAGTAGGGTTCGCCGTCGATCTCGACGGACTGGAACATGGTCGGCAGGCAGGCCGAGGCGAGCAGCACCTCGGGCGTCATGTCGGCGTTGCGGAAAATGCGGCCGCGTCCGGTATGGACATTGGTGGCGGTGATGAAGAGCTTGGTCCTCGCCTTGGCCAGCTTGCCGAAGTCGATGCTTTCCTCGAGCACCTTCTGCAGCGGATTGCCGCCGCCGACGTTGACGGTGTAGGGCGAAAAGAGACGGGCCGCGATATCCGCCGCGACGAAGGCCGGCGAATAGTCGAGCGTCCATTGCCCGGTCAGTATCTCGAGCGGTCCGCGGCGGAAGGGGCTGAGCAGCGCGGCATCGGCGACGCGCCGCCAGAAGCCGGCGAGGGCGTCCCTGGCGCCCGCCACTCCGCCTTCCTCCAGACCATACGCCATCACGGCCGCATTCATCGCGCCGGCCGAAGTTCCGGAAATGCCGTCGAACTTGAGCCAGGGCTCCTCCAGCAAGCGATCGAGCACGCCCCAGGTATAGGCGCCATGCGCGCCGCCGCCTTGCAGGGCGAGATCGACAAGAACCGGTTCCCGGCAGGGGTCGCCGGCTCGCGTATCGTTTTTTGAAGCAGTCATCGTTCACCATCCTTCGCTGAAGACATTTCTGGACATGGGCCCCGCCCGCGGCGTCCGCGGTCCGTTGCGGCAACGATCCGGGCCATCGGACCCGGCGCGGCCACTTGGCCAGTCTACACGATGGCAGGCGCGAACGGTGGGGCAGTGGCCGGCAGGTGGCCAAGTCCGTTTCCGCACCAACCGTGGCTTCGTCGTCCTCGCCTTGCCGTGCCGCTTGAACTGTCACCGGCTCGCCCGGGACGTCGGCGCTCGTTGCGGCTGGCCGGAGATTGCCGGACAATGCGGCAGCGGCGCCTGCCGCGGCGCCGCGAGTCACCATCGCAAATTCCCTTGGCCGCGGCATCGGAAGGAGAAAGATCATGGCTGGCAAGAAGGCGCTCTTCGTGGGCATCAACAAGTTTGCAAACTACTCCCAGTTCACCCTCAACGGCTGCGTCAACGACGCCAAGGACATGGCCGCCCTGTACAAGGATCTGCTCGGTTTCAAGGCGACGGAGATGACGGTGATCTCCGATGCGCAGGCGACCAAAGCCAACATCATGTCGCAGCTCACGGCGATGGTGGCCGACGCCAAGGCCGGCAAGCTGAGCTATCTGGTGTTCAGTCTTTCCTCGCACGGCACCCAGATGAACGACGCCAGCGGCGACGAGCCCGACGGCAAGGACGAGGCTTTCGTTCCCTACGACATCGCCGAAAAGGCCGGAGCCTGGGATCCCGCGCACATCATCAGCGACGACGAGTTCCACGACCTGTTCGTGCAGTTGCCAGCCGGCGTCCTGCTCGAGGTCTATCTCGATACCTGCCACAGCGGCAGCGGCCTGCGCGGCGCCGAGTTCGGACTGCATGCGCCGCGCGCCCGTTATGTCGCGCCGCCCGACCACGAGTTCGGCGAGAAGACCGCGAGGATGCGCGGTTTCACCCTGGAGCGTCCGGCGCCCGCCGCGAAGAAGGGAGCGAAGAGCGCGAACAAGGCCGCCGTCGCGGGCGCCCACCACCTCCTGTGGACCGGCTGCAAGGCCAACCAGACCAGCGCGGACGCTTATTTCGGCGGGCGCTACAACGGCGCCTTCACCTATTATTTCGTCAAGGTCATGCGCGACACGAAGAACAAGCTGTCGCGCAAGGAGGTCGTCGCCAAGGTGCGCGCCCTGATGAAATCCGGCTTTGCGCAGACGCCGCAGCTCGAAGGAAATGCCACCAACCGGACGCAGGCGATCCTCTATTGATCCGGGTCACGCCGGTCGCGCCGGGGCGAAGCAGGCAGCTGATCAAGCGACGGGGTCAACCGGCCTGCTGAGCCGGCGGCCGCCGTTCACGGGGCCGGGAGCGGCTGCCTGTCCGCCTCCGGAGCCCCGACGCCGTACTTCCGCTCGAAGGCCTCGGCGGCCTTCTTGACCGAGACGAAGAAATCCTGCCTGCCGATCTCCTCGGAGAGTCCGACGCGGGCGAGCTCGTCGAGGAAGGGCCGCGGGGCATCCGCGATCTTCACGTCAACCCCGTCCTCGGCCAGTTCCTGGTGCAGTTCGGCGAAGCGCTGCGCCGCCGTGACGTCCATGTCGTGAATCGCCTGGGCGTCGATCACCAGCCATTTCACCGGCGGATCGGCCGTGGCGACCAGCGTCCGGATGCGTGTCACGACATGCCGCGCATTGGCGAAGATCAGCGGCGCGTACAGCCGGTAGACCAGCAGCCCGGGAATGCTTTCGGCGTCGTCGTCCTCGGCGCAATGGTGGAACTTGCCGTCGCTCTTGAGCCGGCGCAGCACGGCGTCGTCGGGGCGCGAGATTTCCACGAGCACCGAGATCAGCGACAGCAGCAGGCCGAGAATGATCCCCGGCACGACGCCGGCGATCAGGATCGCCAGGGTGACGCCCATGCCGATCGCGAACTCGATGCGGTCGACCTTGTACAGGGCCGAAAGCGACGCCACCTCGAGCATGCCGATGGCGGTAACGATCAGGATGGCGCCGAGCGCCACCTTGGGCAGCAGGGCGATCAGCCCGGTCAGGAAGAACAGGAAGACGAGCAAGCCCGCGGCCAGCACCAGCTGCGCCACCTGTGACTTGCCGCCCGCCGAATCGACGATCGACGTCCGGGACTGGCTGGCGGATACCGGAAAGCCCTGCCAGAGCCCGGCGAGGATGTTGGCCGAGCCGAGCGCGACCAGTTCGCGGTTCGGATGGACCTCGTAGCCGTTCTTCTCGGCGAAGGTCTGGGCCAGCAGGATGCCGTCGGAAAATGCGAGAAAGGCGATCGCCACCGCCGCCGGCGCCAGCGCCGCGACGTCCGACCAGCGCAGCGTGGGGATCGCCAGATGCGGCACGCCCGAAGGCACCTGGCCGACCAGCGCCACGCCGTGGCTGCCGAGATCGAGCGCGAAGGTGACGGCGATCGCCACCGCGCAGACGGCCAGCGCGCCGGGAACGCGCGGCAGCCAGCGGGCGAGCGCCACGAGCAGGCCGACGAGGACGGCGCCGAAGGCGAAAGTCGGCAGGTGCGTCTCGGGCAGCTTCTCGACGACGGTGAGAACGATCTCGAAGAACTCCTCGCCTTCGGTCTTGATGCCGAACATCTTGCCCAGCTGTGTCGCGATCAGGACCAGCGAGGCGCCGTTCAGGTAGCCGATCAGCACTGGCCGCGACAGCAGGTCGGCGATGACCCCCAGCTTCAGGCGCGCCGCGAGGATCAGGACGGCGCCCGAGAGCAGGCCGAGGACGGCCGCCAGCATGGCGATGCGCGCCGGGTCGCCGCCGGAAAGCGGCAGGATCGCCGAACCCGCCAGCAGCCCGATGGCCGCATCCGGACCGGCGATGACGTGTCGTGAACTGGAGAACAGGGCGTAGCCAATCGCTGCCGCCAGCGCCGCATAGAGACCGGTGATCGCCGGCATGTGCACCAGCTCGGCATAGGCGATGACCGACGGAATCGAGACGATGCAGGCGGTAAGGCCGCCAATCGCATCCTTGCTCAGCCATGCGAGGCGATACTCCCTGAGCGTGGCGAGCAGAGGCAGTCCGGATTGCAGGCGCTTGGAAAACGAGGCCAAGTTCATGGGTCAGGCTCCCGGCGGAAAGGTGCAAACCCGAAATATACTACCTTCCACAGTTGCACCAGCAAAACGTGGCGGTCCGAGGGAGCGGCAACCGGAGCCGCTTGCCATCTCCGCCTGCCGCGATGACGGGAGCCGGTATCTTCCGTCGACCGTGAAGTATTTCGCACTTCACGCGGTCTTGTGCTTTGCTCTCCGGTTGCGGGCGGCTAGCCTGTCGGGACAAGGAGTTCGACATGGATACTTCGCTGAACCAGAACCTGGGTCTCCAGCAGGCCACTCAGTCTTCACCGTTGGGAAACAATGGCAGAGGCGTCCCCGGCATCGAAAGCCGGTCCGCAATATGGTGGCGATGGGCGCAGGGCGATCGCGTGCTGCAAATACCACTGCGGCGCGCCGGTGAAGTGGCCTGCGCCGACGCCGTCGTTCCGGTCTGGTCGCTCGCCGGGGAGGGCGAGGGGCTGCCGCGCTGCGACGGCAAGTTCGTCCGCTACTGCGATATCCCCGCCGGCCTGCTGCGCGAGTTTCGTGAGCAGCAACTGCTGGCTGGCAGGCCGTTTTCCGGCGCCGCCTTCGTCGAGGACTTCCAGTTTTTTGCCGATATCCAGGCCCACCACTGGTAAGCAGTCGGCGGCTGCTTCCGGCTTGAATCACTTTCCCGGCATAAACGACACCAGTTCGGTACGGTCGGTCGTGCGGAATTGCCCCCGCCTATCCTTTGTGGTCACCTCGTGGGCAAGGAAGCGGGCGATCGTTCCTGGAGCAACCCAGTACCCAAGCGCCCTCTCGTCCAAGATCGCCCGGTTGCGGCTGGACCAGGTTCTACCGAGCGCAAGATCGGGATCGCATCGAGCGCACAGAACCCGAATTCGCAGGGGACAGCCGAGGCCGATACGCGACTCAAGCCGGGCGACCGGTTCGCCTATCCGCATCTGAATCTGGAGACCAACCAGGAGATCCGCAAGTTCACGCTGGTCGTCAGCGAAATCACCGGGAATCGAGGACTGGGTCGTCGCTTGGGAGCGGATCACCGTTCCGGCGGGCAGCTTCGAGGCCTTCCACATCGAAGGGATTGGCTGGAGCCAGGGCGACAAGGTCGGGGTCAGCGTTTACAACCAGTTCTGGATGTCCCCGGAAGTGCGGCGCTACATCGTGCATGAATCCCGCACGCGCTTCGCCAGCGGCAAACTGTCCAAACACGAGCGCTACGAGCTGACCGGCCACGCGCAGCGCTGACGGGCGTTCAGCGGCCCTGGTACCGTGGCGGGCGCTTCTGCATGAAGGCGTCGATGCCTTCAGCGGCATCCTCGCTCATCATGTTGCAGGCCATCACCTCGCTGGCGTAGTCGTAGGCTTCGCTCAGGCCCATTTCCAGTTGCCTGTAGAACATGCCCTTGCCGATGCGCACGGCGACGGCGCTCTTGCCGAG
>JAFLDQ010000135.1 GCA_017302355.1 Dechloromonas sp. | reverse complement strand
TCCGCCGAGGACCGCCGCTATCTGCTGTTCAATCCGATGGTCAAGATGAAGGTGACGACCCAGGGCGAGGAGGTCATCAACCTGCTGTGGGACGTCATCGCCGCCAGGGGGTTCGAGAAGGAGCCGTATTCCTCGATGGCCGCCGCCGACATTCGCTGCCTGCCCAAGCTGGAAGGAACGGTGCATGTGAACATGGCGCTGATCGTCAAGTTCATGGCCAATTATTTCTTCGCCCCGGCCGAATACCCGGAGATCCCAAGGCGCGGCGACCGCGCCAACGACGACTTCCTGTTCAATCAGGGACCGGCCCGGGGCCTGGGCGCGATCCGGTTCCACGCCTAGCGCATCGCCTACGACCGCCACGACCTGCCCAACCTAAACGTCTTCAAGGAGCAGATCGCCCTGTTCAAGGAAATGGCCGTGCTGGCGCCGCCGACCCAGGCGCAGGCCAGCGACATCGACTTCCCGCTGACCGCCGGCGAGATGTTCACGCTCGTCGTCTACGGCCAGCTCATCCTCGAGAACGCGGGAATCTACGAGGTCGACCGCGAGGTGCGCGACCAGATCTTCGACTTCATGGTGCGCCTTCTCCCGGTTCGCGCTGCAGATGTACTCGAAGCCGAGCAGCAGCGAAGGCCAGATGGCGCAGTGCCTGAAAATGATCCGGAAGCCGGTGGTCGACGGCCTGGGCTACGGCCAGGTGTGGTCGGAGCACGTGCTGCGGATGAAGGACCGGTACCGCATGCCGGAGTAGGAACGGGGAAGCGCCCGGCCGGGATGACCGTGTCACCGATGACGCCCCCGTCGGTGACCGCCCGCCGCGCGGCGGCAGGCGCCACCGCCGAACGCCGGAGAGGCTCCTTGCGCCGATGGCCGGCGGCGGGTGAGCAACCGGACCCGGGGGCGATTGCGCGGGGCGCATTGACTCCCGCAGGGGTTCGGCAGCATCATCATGCTTTTGCCTGGGCCGATGAGGGCGCCTGCGCAACAGTGAGACGAATGAGCGAAACCCAGATGGCAGCGACCGAGACCACCGACCTGATTGAAGTTCTCAGCCAAGCGCGGCTCTTTCGCGACGTTGCCATGGAGACGATCGCGCATCTGCTGCTGGACTGCGAACAACTGACCGTCGGCGCCGGCGAAATGCTGCTCTCGCGCAATGCGCCGAACGGCAGCATCTATGTCCTCCTCACCGGTCGCGTGAGCGTACACCTGACGGCTCCCGACGACGAGCCGGCATCCTACATCGGCTTCGGGGAATGCGCCGGCGAGATGTCGGTGATCGACGGCAACGTGGTGTCGGCCGACGTCATTGCCATGCAGGAAACGCGCGTATTGCGGATCTCGCAGGACGCCCTCTGGGCGATGGTCAACATCTCGCATGCGATTGCGCGCAATCTCCTCTACATCCTGTCGACCCGGGTGCGCCATGGCAACGAGTTGTTCGTTCGCAACATGCGCACGCAGCGCGCTCTCGAACTTGCGGCGACGGTCGATGCCCTGACCGGCATCAACAACCGCGGCTGGATGGAACACAACTTCCCGCGGACCATGGCGCGCTGTGCCGACGGGGGCCGTTCGTTCTGCTGCCTGCTGATCGACATCGACAGCTTCAAGCGGCTCAACGACAGCTGGGGACACGTGGCCGGCGATCAGGCGCTGGCGGCGGTCGCCGCCTCGCTCGTCAACAACATCCGGCCGGAGGATCTGCTGGCGCGTTTCGGCGGCGAGGAGTTCGTGATCGGCCTGCCGAACACCGGCCTCGACGAGTCCTTCATCGTCGCCGAGCGCGTGCGCCGCGCGATCGAATTCCTGCCCATGAGCTTCCGGCGCGGCGAGGATCTGCCGCACCTGACCGTCTCGATCGGCGTCGGGCGCATGCTGCCGGGACAGACATTGCCGGAGTTGATCGCCGCCGCCGATGAAGCGCTCTACCGCGCGAAGAGCGGCGGACGCAACCGGGTCATGCTCTAGTGGTCTGCTTCGCAATTAACCGGACGCAAAAGCTCGTCTTTGCGCCGCTGGCGTTGTTGCTCATGCTCGCGATAGCTACCGCTATCGCTGCGGTTCGCGCCTGGCCAGCAGCGCAAATCCTTCGCCTTCGCCTTCGCCATGTCCGGCCAATTGCGAAGCAGGCCACTGGCGCGAAGCCGGCGGCGGCGCTTCCCTGATTTCGCCGATCACCGGGTCGTCGCCATCCGGCGCGCCTGGCGCATGGCAGATCGCTGAACACCGGGCATCCCGACCGATACGCATGGACGACTTCGCACCGCACCCCTCCTCCGGAATTCCGCCACGTCCCGTCAAAGGGCGCGGCGCCGCCGGCAATGTCGCCCATCGCTTCAGTATCGAGACGCGCCAGGCCGAGGATGACGGCTGGGAGCCGGCGGCGCCGCCGAACCCCAAGACACGCCTGCTGGTCGACCGCGCGAAGTCGATCATCAGCCGCAACGATTCGCCCGACATCGGTTTCGACCAGTCGATCAATCCCTATCGCGGCTGCGAACACGGTTGCGTCTATTGTTATGCCCGTCCGACCCATGCGTACCTGGGCCTCTCTCCCGGACTCGATTTCGAGACGCAGATCTTCATCAAGCCGGATGCTCCGCGCCTGTTGCGCGAGGAACTGGGCCGCCCGGACTACGTCTGTTCCATCATCGCGCTCGGCACCGCCACCGATGTCTACCAGCCATTCGAGCGCAAGGAGAAACTGACAAGGCGCCTGCTCGAGATCTTTCTGGAAACCCGCCATCCGCTATCGGTGGTCACCAAGTCGTCGCTGATCGTTCGCGACATCGACCTCTGGGCCAAGCTCGCGGAGAACAGGCTGGCGCATGTCGGCGTTTCCCTGACCACGCTCGACGCCGCGCTCGCCCGCCAGCTCGAACCGCGGTCCAGCGCGCCGCAGGCGCGGCTGGAAGCCATGCGACGCTTGAGCGACGCCGGCATCCCGGTCTCGGCATTCGTCTCGCCGCTGATACCCGGTCTCAACGACCGGGAACTCGAAACCCTGCTTGCGGCGGCCCGCGACCACGGGGCGACGAGCGCGGACTACACGCTGCTGCGCCTGCCCCACGAGGTCGCCGGACTGTTCCGCGAATGGCTGGCCGCCCATGCCCCGGAAAAGGCGGCGCGCATCATGGCGGTGCTGTATGACCTGCGCGGCGGGCGCGCCAACGACGCCAACTTCGGCAGCCGCATGAAGGGTCTCGGCCATTTCGCCGATCTCATCCGCCAGCGCTTCGAACTCGCCTGCCGCCGCCTCGGCCTTGCCCGGGACTGGCCGGTTCTCGACACGACCGGCTTCCGCCCGCCCGCGGCCCCGCGGCCGGTCGACGAGCGGCAATTGCCGCTGTTCTGAACCGGGGAGATCATTCCCCGTTTTGGGGATGCTCGCCCCCAATTCGGGGAACGCGGGCGAGGTCATTCCATTTCCAGATCAATGGTGACGCGAAGACGAGCCGCCGACAGTGCAAGTAGCACGGCAAGGCGAAGGCGACAAAGTCACGATTGGTTTGGAAATGGAACTACCGGGGAAGCCTGTCCGGCGATTCCCTACGCCGCCGCGCCCGCCACCCGCCGCGCGCGGACGCCGGCGGCGAGTCTGTCGAGCACCGTCAGGCTGTCATCCCAGCCGAGACAGGCGTCGGTGACGCTCTGGCCGTAGGTCAGCGCCTTCTCGGGCTGGAGATCCTGGCGGCCTTCGACGAGATGCGATTCGACCATGACGCCGACGATGCGCTCTTCGCCGACGGCCAGTTGGGCGGCGACGCTGTCACAGACTTCCAGTTGCCGCTTGAACTGCTTGCGACTGTTACCGTGCGAGAAATCGACCATCAGCCGGGCGGCGAGGCCGGCCCTGGCGATTTCCTGGCAGGCGGCATCGACGCTGGCGGCGTCGAAATTGGGTTCGCGGCCGCCGCGCAGGATGACGTGGCAATCCTCGTTGCCCATGGTCGACACGATGGCGGTGTGGCCCGACTTGGTCACCGACAGGAAGTGGTGCGGCGAATTGGCCGCCCGGATGGCGTCGACCGCGATACGCATGTTGCCGTCGGTGCCGTTCTTGAAACCGACCGGGCAGGAGAGGCCGGAGGCGAGCTCACGGTGCACCTGCGATTCGGTCGTGCGCGCGCCGATGGCGCCCCAGGCGATGAGGTCGGCGGTGTATTGCGGCGTGATGGTGTCGAGGAATTCGGTGGCGCAGGGCAGGTCGAGCTCGTTGATTTCGAGCAGGATGCGCCGGGCCAGGCGGATACCTTCGTTGATGCGGAAGGTGTTGTCGAGCCGCGGGTCGTTGATCAACCCCTTCCAGCCGACCGTGGTGCGCGGCTTCTCGAAATAGACGCGCATCAGGATGACGAGATCCTCGGCATGCCGGTCCGCTTCCTTCGCCAGGCGCCTGGCATATTCCAGCGCGGCGTCGTAGTCGTGGATCGAACAGGGGCCGATGACCACCAGCAGGCGGTCGTCGGCGCCGTGCAGGATGCGGTGGATGGCCTGGCGGGCGCCATAGGTCGTGTGCGCCGCGCGATTCGATACCGGATATTCGCGGAAGACGTGCGCCGGCGGCACCAGTTCCTTGATTTCCCTGATCCGCAGGTCGTCCGTGTTGGGCTTGCTTTGCGGCGTCATCATCAGTCCCGTTGCAAAATGCTGAAAACCTGCGATTTTAACCGATGCGGCCGGCAGATTCCCGGCCCGTCTCAATCGATGAACAGGGCGGCCGCGAGTCACGCGCAGCCGCGCGGCCCCGCCTGTCCCCTGTCGCAGGTGGAAATGACTGCCAGCAGGCCCTCGCGCAAGGCCCTGGCATCGACCAGCGCATGATGTTGCCGATTGTCCCCGGCGAAGTGTTGCGTGACCCTGCGCTCGAAGACCGCCATCGCCTCGGCGGAAAGAGGTGCGAGCGGCAGCAGCATGACGTTCAGCGGGCCGGCCGGACCCGGGAGCGCGAGCAGCCCCGGCAGGCGATTGCGCCCGCCGTTCACGGCATGGCGCACGACGTAGATGTCCCAGTCGCTGTCGCAGAGCAGCATCGGGGCGTCGAACTGCCCCAGCCAGGCAGCGAGCCGTTCACCGAATCGTGCACGCGGGCAGCCCGCCGCACCGCCTTCGAGCAGGGGCAAGACGTTCTCCCGGACGAAGGACGAGCATTCATCCTGCGGTACGGGCGTCAGTTCGCAATAGAACTCGCGGCCGTCCTCGCTTACCGCGCCGAACGAAATCAGGCTCGCTTCGCGCGCCAGCGTCGTGAATTCGGTGTCGACGAAGATCTGCATTTGTCCGGCCGGTCCCTCGAAGACGCAAGGCTAATCGATTTCCAGATCAATCGTGACGCGAGGACGAGCCGTCGATACGGACAGCTTCCGCTCCATGCGCTCGCCGCCTTGACACCCGCGGCAGGGCGCAGCCGCTACCCGGGCTTCTTGGCGGCGGGCGTCCTTCTCCGGGGGGCAGGCTTCGCCGGTGGTTCGGGTGGCGGCGCATAGTCACCGACGACCGTCTTGAGCGGGCAGACCTTGACCGCCGGGCACTTGTTGCAGGTGGCGACGAGGGCGATGGGGCAGAGCAGCATTTCATTTCTCCCGGATGACTCCCCGGCATGACCGATACGTCAAGCGCCGTCCGCCAGGGCTGATGAACGATTGCCGGCATGCGCGCCGCCGGCAGGCGACTCGAGCATTCTCTCCTCCGCAGGTCATCAAGAGCGGTGTCGCGCCGGCTCGGCTAGCGCAGTTCGCGGCGCAGGATCTTGCCGATCGGCGTCTTGGGCAGGGCATCGCGGAACTCGACGTGGCGCGGAACCTTGTAGCTGGTCAGCAGCTTCCGGCAGTGCTCGATGACCGATTCCCTGGTCAGGCCGGGATCCTTGCGGACGATCACCACCTTCACCGCCTCGCCCGTCTTTTCGTCGGGCACGGCTACCGCGGCACATTCGAGGACGCCCGGGTGCGCAGCGACGACGCTTTCGATCTCGTTGGGGTACACATTGAAACCGGATACGAGAATCATGTCCTTCTTGCGGTCGGTGATCGTTACCCGGCCCTGGTCGTCGAGATGCCCGACGTCGCCCGTCTTGAGCCAGCCGTCATGGAGCACGCCGGCGGTCTCGGCGGGATTGTTCCAGTAGCCTTTCATCACCTGCGGTCCGCGAATGCAGATCTCGCCGGTGTGTTTCCCGATGTCGCCTTCGCCGGTCCACACCGGCAGTTCGTTGAATTCCCCGTCGCGGATCGACACCTCGGTCGACGGAATCGGAAAACCGACGGTCCCGTCCCACGCCGCGCCCAACGGCATGAAGCAGACAATCGGCGAGGTTTCGGTGAGGCCGTAGCCTTCGGTAAGGCAGATTCCCGTCACCTTCTGCCAGCGTTCGGCCACGGGCTTCTGGATCGCGGCGCCCCCGCCGCCCACAAACTTCACCGAGGAAAAATCGAGCCGGTCGAAGCCCGGCGTGTTCAACAGGCCATTGAACAGCGTGTTGACGCCGAGCAGCCCGGTGAACTTCCAGCTCCCCAGTTCCTTGACGAAGGCGGGCAGGTCGCGCGGATTGGTGATCAGCACCGTCAGGCCGCCCAGTTTCATGAACATCAGCGTCGCGATGAGACAGAGGATGTGGTACATCGGCAACGGGGCGACGAAGATCTCGCTGCCTTCCGACAGGTTGCCCGCGATCCACGCACTCGTCTGTTGCATGTTGGCCAGAATGTTCCGGTGGGTGAGCATTGCACCCTTGGCGACGCCGGTCGTGCCGCCGGTATACTGCAGGAAGGCGATGTCCCCGGCCGCCGTATCCACCGGACTGAAGCGCGCCGCGCTGCCGCGCTCGAGGGCGGTGAGCAGCGGTATGGCGCCGTCGATGCGCCAGTCCGGCACCATCTTCCGGACGTGCTTGATGACGAAGTTCACCAGCCAGCGCCTGGGGACCGGCAGCATGTCGCCGATCTGCGTGGTGATGACATGCTCGACCGGCGTCCTGCCCAGCACCTGTTGCAGGGTCTGCGCGAAGTTCTCGACGATGACGATGACCCGGGCGCCGGAGTCCTTCAGCTGGTGTTCGAGTTCGCGCGGCGTGTACAGCGGATTGACGTTGACCACGGTCAACCCGGCGCGCAGGATGCCGACGAGCGCCACCGGGTACTGCAACAGGTTGGGCGACATGATCGCCACGCGCTCGCCCTTTACCATCCCCGGCAGTCCCTGCAGGAAGGCGGCAAAGGCGCGCGACTTGCGGTCCAGTTCGGCGTAGCTCATCGAGCAGCCGAGGTTGTGAAAGGCCGGCTTGTCGCCAAACCCGGCAAAGGTCTTGCCGAGCAGGTCGAGGATCGACGCGTAGCGGTCGGGATCGATCTCGGCCGGCGTGCCCTGAGGATAATTCGTGAGCCAGATCCTGTTCATTGCGCCATCCCTCTCGTCAACCGCGGGCATGCCGGACGGTCTCACTATAGACCATTCCCGGCGGCGCCGATCAATGCCAGTTCCCGCACGGTCGCACCTCGACAAGCTGGCGATCCTCGCCGTGGTCGACCAGGATGCGGGCGACGCGCGCCTGCCAGAGATCGCCGAATCGCCGGATCTCCCCGGGGTCCGCCGTGCCGTCGAGAATGACGCCAAGCAGGCTGCCGAGGCGCGGGTCGGCGGGGACCATTTCGAGCCGCAAAGTGCAGTCGACCGCGGCATTCGTATCGAGACGGGCGAAGGCCATGCCGCCGCTACCGGCGACGCCGAACCGCAGCAGGTTGCGCCGGCTGTGCCGCCCGCCCAGCCCCTTGAATCCGCCGGCCCCGGCCGCGCCGGTGAGCAGCCCGGCGACGCTGCCGACGACGCCGGCAACGCCGCCATCCAGGGTGTCGCGCAGCGCCACGGCAATGTTCCCGCGCTCGGGAATCCCGCCGCCATAAAGCGCGCGCAATGCCCGCACCGTCATCAACCAGGCGCCGGCGACGGTCGGGCACGAATGGCCGGCCAGCTTGACGGCATCGGCGAAGCGATACTCGATCAATCCGCCTTCGGCGGCGCCGAGCAGTTCGGCCAGCGGGTCGCGCAGGGTGATCGCGGGCACGCGCGCAAAGAATTCGGGAAAGGCCATGGCAATCTCCATTCCCCGCCATTGTCCGCAATCGGCTCCCGCCCCGCCTTGATCTTCGTCAGTCGCGCCGGCCGGCGCGGTCGCGCACGCGCCTTTCGCTCCGGCCGCCGGTGACGGCCTTCGATCCCGTCAAGCACTGCCCGCGTCTGGCTGGCGATCCCGCCGATACGCGCAAGCCGTCTCCAATCGTGCGCACGGCCCCGCGTTGCGGCGCCCGGCGGGAGATTTGCCGGGACAGACCGCCTGGCAGCGGCGCAATCCTTTACCCGGCCTGCTTCCCGACGGTCCGGGCAAAGTGGTCGGTGAACGTAGTAGCGGTCTGCATCCGGTCAAACTTCTAAATGTTGCCTTCCCGCATTCAGGACCCGGGCAAGCTCGCCGACGGCCAGTCGCCGGTCGGCCAACGCCGGCTGGACCGTCTCGAACACTTCGCACATGCGACGATACGCGGCAACGGTGGGGATGTCGCTGTCGCAGATCCGGCCCTTGAATCTGGGGAAGCGATCCAGATATTCGGTCAGGAAGATGGCGATGCTGCGGAATTCGCCTTCTTCCTTGTCGTCGAAGCCGGAAAAGTTGAGGTCATCCCGGAATGAAGAAACCAGTTGCCTCAGTTCGGCCTTCTGGTCGTCGTCGAGAGCCTCGTACGCCTCCTCGACCGTGTTCCACATGTCCAGGATGTTGATGACATCGTTGAGCTCGGGAGGCTGGGTGTCCGGATTATCAAAAATCCAGGAGTACTTCCATTCGATGCCCCACGTGTGCCCGCTGTAGATCGCCGCCTGGATGAACTTCGGGTCCACCCCGGATTCCCCATTGATGCCCAGTCTCTCATAGACCTCGCTGAGCATGACCAGGATCAGCTTTTCGGAGTTGGTCATCCGCATCGTCGATCCTCTCTACGCCGCGATGGTCAGTTCGCTTCGTTCACGCTCGAGGCGTGCCACCTCCGCGGTCAGACTGACCTGCTGGCCGGCGGTCATCATGCGCAGCCCGGCCCGCCATTCGAACCGGACGTCGCCGGAGGCGACGCCCACATGATGAAGCGCAAGGGCCATCCGGCGCAGATCGCATTGCGTGATCCGCCGGCCATCCCCCAACGTGGCGAAGAAGGCATCGCCGGCCAGCGAAACCGTTGCCTGGATTGTCATGGTCATCGTTCCTTTCCGATCAGCCGAGGCGCTTGCCGCACTTCTCGAGGGCGGCGCGGAATTCCGCGAAAGAGAGTTCGCACACCGCCATCGCGGTCAGTGTATCGCGCAGGTCAAAGCTGCCGAGGCCTTCGTCACGGGAATGAAGCCCGTTCGCGACCGCGGAGTTCGGATACTGGAGCATCGACAGGTGCAGGTTCAGGCTGGGAGACATGGCGTTTTCTCCATTCGTGTTTGTGTGCAGCCATGATCGACGAGCGCGAAAAATGTGGCCGTGATTGAATTCACGGAGCGGATCAAATGATGAATTCGGGGCTGTCCACCGCCTTCAGCCATCGAGGCCCGCCGCCCTGCCCGAAGGGCGCAGGCGCTCTTTCCCGGCCGCAAGGGCGGAAGCGCAACCCCGCTTGTGTGCGGATATCCCGCGGCGATGGCTCCGGACTCAATCACCAGGATACCGATCGATCCAGTGGGCGCGATCGCGAAGCCCG
>JAFLDQ010000134.1 GCA_017302355.1 Dechloromonas sp. | reverse complement strand
ACCAGAAATCGAAAATCCGAAAAGAAAAGAAACAAAAAAAGAGAGAGAGAAAAAAAAAAAAGACCTTGACTGTCCGTGCGAGAGATCTCTGCCAGCTTGTCCTTGTTGACCACCTGCGTGGTCTCATACACCATGCGTCCGTGTTTGTTGGCCGACAACACCACAGAGTCGCCATCCATCACATCAATACGGAACGACTGCAAATCAATCACCACGCGTGTCTGTGTGTGTGCAACCGACAACACAATCTTTTGCTCGTTGCGTTCTTCTTCCTTGAGAGCGTGCAGGAGAGGCGCGCGAGCTTCGCGGGACAAACCGGCGTCCTCTGCGAATCCTTCAAACCGAGGCCATCGACCACCTGGACCGACACCACGTTCTTTTACCTGCATGCGGCGAATGAGATGCATACGAGAGAGAGAGAGAGAGAGAGAGAAGAAAGAAAAAAATATCAACCAATAAGCTTCCTCAACGTTGTGTCAGTCCACATGACTACTTGTTGTGGTCCTCGTTTCGGTACGCCATCAGCAGCACCGTCTCCGCGGCATACAGGAGCAGAAGGTTGCGCTCCAGTCGGGCCGCGGCCTGCTCCTCCGTCAGCCCCCTTGGGTTCGCCGTCAGCATCGTGGGGAACACCATCTGCATCGCATGCAGCGCTGCCATCCTTCGCTGCACAACAACGTGCGGCACAGTGACGGCAGCAGTAGCGCTCTTTGTGTTCTTTCGTTGCTTTCTTTTCGAATTGTCTTTTTCCGTCGATGACCGAGTCTGTGTGACACTGAACTGACGCTCTGGCACACTGTGCAGTGTAAAGCCCCCTCGGTTGCTACTCGGCGACGACAACGACACCACCGGCCCCAGTGACCGTGCCTCGTTGCTCTTATCGCCCAGTTCACTCCCAGAGAGCTGAAGGTATTTCTTCGATATGGAATGGTCTTCTTGTCCCTCGCTTTCATCGGCATCGAAATTCAGCATGTGGGGGTCACTCAACAGCGGCTCCGCCAACGTCCGCAGCGATAAAGGAGGATTGTTATAAAAGGAATCGGTAACGGTAAAGAGCGGCGTAGAGTCTATCCCAAATGCAAACTGCAGCGGTTGCTCCTGCTCTTGGGTATCGAGTAATAATGAGGCTGCCGTGTTGGGTCGCAAGGTGGAGTCCAATGCAATGGTGGGCGGTGGGAGCAGCAGCACTTCTTCCACATCGTCGGTCTTGCTGTAAGTTGTGTTGCGGCCTTCGGCACCGTAAAGTGGCACATAGACCTCTTGTTGCTGTTCACTGTCTCCGCCCCCCTCAACGGCAGCATCAGCAGTATCTTCTGCTTCTTCACACAGTACCGTTGGAATGTCCCCCAACTGGATCGAACCCTCCAGCAGATATTCTGCGTCTTCGGATAGGCAGCCCTCTGCGAGCAGCGGTGGCAGTGGCACATCGCACAGCAAGATACTGTTTACCTCTTCCACTACATCGGACAACTCCGAAAGGTCCAATTCAATGTCCGCATCCAACCAACCGCTCCTACTGGCAGTGGTATCTGCATCTACAATGATTGGTCCTTCTATAACAATGAGGGGTGCCATTGGCGTGTTCTCGCCCAAACTGTTCACTGGAGCATCTTCTTTCACTAACGATGATGTCAGAGACTTCATGTGTGCACTGTCCTCTTGCCCCTCCTGATCGTCGTCATAGTCTCGTCCCCCCAGATCCTCCAAGTCAAAGTCGTGGATCCATTCCTCTGCCCGCACAAGGTTGAACTCCTCCGCTTCCTGCTCCGCTTCCAACGGCAGCATCGCATTTAATTCTCTCAGTGCCTGTAGCACTTTTGAATCAAACAGAGCAGCCAATGTAGGTTCGCCAAAATGTCCGACCCTTTCAGTAAACGTCATATGTTTTGTGAGACCTTGATTCCTCATTCCAGCTGATGATGTAGATAAATCTTTGTGGAAAGCCAACTCCAGTTCCATCAGCAGTCCCAGTCTGGGGTGTCGCTGCTGTAGGTTCAGCCATCGCTGTTCAATCTGTAACTTGAGCCCTGCAATACGGTTCTCGCCTTCTCGGTAATCGGCACGTTCCTTGTGGTGGCGCACAACCTCAATGTCAACCGACTGAGGTCGCAGTAGCGGCACAGCTCGGTACACCATCAACACAACGAACAACACGTTCGATGCGGCAACCACGGAAAGCAGCGCCGTTTGAACCACCTCGTCGTTCTTGACGGACGGAAGTGTGAGGGGGGCAAGCAGCCCAAACGTCAACGTTAGAGTCGTGAAGCTAGCCGACTCCAGTTTGTCAAAAACTTTCTCATGCCAAGGCCGCATCGTCAGATGGAAAACCAGCCATGCGAGAAACAGAAGCGATGACAGGAACAGCTGCATCTGCCCGGCTGGTGTGAGGGCGGTCACAAGCACAAGCGACGCCTTGCGAAGCAGTGCAACGGCCTCCCAGTACCACAACCGGTACCCTGCAGTGGTGAAGGAGAATAGTAAAACAGACACTTGCATGTCGCGACCACAGGTCGTTATGGCCGCAACCCACACAGACGCCACACTCAACAGCGGGATGCCCAGCCCCAGCGCACCGAGGACAGCAGCGCCGAACGGTGCATCGCTCCCACAGCTCACAGAGTAGTCCGCGGCGAGCACGGACGTCGACACGCCGTAGTTCAGCTGGATCGTCGTGCACTCCAGCAGCCCCACGCACGCAGACACAATCGTCGGGTACACAAAGAACGACGACACCACAGCACTCACTATCGTGATGTTGAAGATGCGGTGCCACAGCGGCGGGGCTGCAGGCGGCTGCTCGTTCAGTCGGTTCGCGTCACGGCACTCCTCTCCGTACACCTCAAGCAGCTCCTCGTGGTTCCTCTTCACCGCAGCACGGTACCGCCGCTTCGTGTACGCGTCAATCGCGGCGTGATCCACCAAACGAGAGACGAACGCAGACTTCTTCTTCTTGTACAGTGCCGCACGCAGCCGCTCAAACCCTCGCCGCGACTTCCGCACAAAGTGCTGGTGGTGGTAGAAGCCGATCCCTGCCCCGACCACTCCGAACGTCGTCACCAGGATCAACACAATGTACAGCGCGGCTCGCAACTGCTCGGCGGGGGTCGAACCCACCACACACGCAACGAACGACAGGTTCGGCGAGAAAGCGCTCGCCTGACCACTGCCCTCGGACGTCATGCGCAGCCAGTCCGGCATCTCCACTTGATTGTAAGGCACCAACGCAAACAGCTGAAAGTGCGAAATCATGATCTTTGCCAGCACACCAATGTGGCTGCGGTTCGACTTGGTGTCCGCAGCGAGGCCGGCCTCTTGATCTTCGGCCGCACTAAACGGTAGGGAGTGAACAGACAGGAAGTACACAATCACTGTCAGCGCAAGGATCAGAGCGCACACTACCAGCCAGTTCGTGGTGCTACTCCGGCAGCGGCCGCAGCTTGCTCCAGTCTTGCCGTAGCCCGCATCGCACGCACCACACACAGGACCGGTGTAGCCCTCCGTGCACTTCGTCGAGGCAACACACGCGTGTCCGGGGTTGCACTCGTAAAAGTACGGCGACATCGGGCTCCCGTGCCAGTAGCCTGGTTGGGCCTCGAGTAGGTACGTTCCGTCACAGACTGCATGCTGAGGGCAAACGTCGCACACAAACGCTCCGTACACACCGAACTCACCAGGTGGGCACAGCTCCTGCTCTAGGGTCCACGACAAGGCGGCGACAGTGTCCGAGTAGGTAAACTTCAGCTGTACAGGATAACCGAGCGGTGAGCGCACCGCAATGTTGTCAAACGAGTAGCACCCCTCCGCGTCGCTGAACGAGCCGACAACTGTGTGTCGGGTGGTGCGCAGCTCGCCCGTCAACACGTCCGGCTGCGTGGTGGTGTACGTCACCGTGGCAGTCAGCAGTAAGCCGTCCCTGTCTCGAATGTGGTTCCCCGCGCTGTCCATTACCTTCAGCAGTGGCGACGGCTGCAGCAGTACAGTGGAGGTCACCCCACCACGCCACGTCTGCTCATTCGCAATCCCCAACGAGCTGGGGCTCCCGTGCACAATGTGGAACAGCACAGCCGTACGCAGCCGGAAACTGTTCGTCACGTCGTAGCAGTACACCGCAACGTCCTCCGCAGCAGGTGCAAGGAGGGCTAGGTCGTCGAATGTCGCCCTGCCCTCACGCACGAGGCGGGTCAGGGACGCTTCGTTCGAGAACCGCATCGTAGTGAGCTGAGCACCGAGCAGCGGTAATAATCGTAGGTGTCGGTCATCTGCTTCATCACCGGCGGGTCGCCGTCGAGCAGATCGTCGGCGAGCAGGACCGCGAACGGCTCGTCGCCGATCACCGGTTTGGCGCAGAGCACGGCATGGCCGAGGCCGAGCGCTTCCGCCTGGCGGAGGTAGATGCAATTGATGTTGCGCGGAATCATGTCGCGCACGAACTGGAGCGTCTCGCTCTTGCCGCGCGCCGCCAGTTCCGACTCGAGTTCGTAGGCCTTGTCGAAGTGGTCCTCGATCGCCCGCTTGGAACGGCCGGTGACGAAAACCATGTCGGTGATGCCGGCGGCGGCCGCCTCCTCGACGGCATACTGGATCAGCGGCTTGTCGACGATCGGCAACATTTCCTTGGGGCTGGCCTTGGTCGCCGGCAGGAAGCGGGTTCCCAAGCCGGCGACCGGAAAGACCGCCTTTCTGACCGTATTCACGATTTCCCCTTTTCAAAGTGGTGTTGCATGCCGGCCGGCCCGGCGCTGGCGCTGTCCGGCAGCCCTTCCGGGCGGCGGCCGCAGCAACGGACGGCAGGGCGAACGGGTTCATCCTTCGCTTCCCTGGTCGAGCAATCTCCGTAATTCTGCCTCATCGATGACCCGAACGCCCAGTTCCCGGGCATTTTCGAGCTTGGAGCCGGCTTCCTCGCCGGCAACCACATAATCGGTCTTCTTCGATACGGAACCGGTCACCCGGCCGCCGGCGGCCTCGATCAGCGCCTTGGCGTCGTCGCGCCTGAGCGTTGGCAGGGCGCCGGTCAGCACCAGCGTCTTGCCGGCCAGAACCCGCGGCCCTGAATGCGCCGGCTCGCCTTCGGCCCAGCTCAGGCCAGACGCCCGCAGGCGGCCGATGATTTCACGGTTATGCGGCTCGGCGAGAAAGGCGACGATGCTCGCGGCGACGACCGGGCCGACGTCCGGCACCTGCTGCAAGGCCACGGCATCGGCGGCGAGGAGCGCGTCGAGGCTGCCGAAATGGCCGGCCAGATCGCGCGCCGTCGCCTCGCCGACATTGCGGATGCCGAGCGCGAAGACGAAGCGCGCGAGCGTCGTCCGCCGGCTCCCGGCGATGGCCGCCAGCAGATTCCGCCCCGATTTCTCGCCCATGCGCGCGAGGCCGGCCAGGGTTTCGCAGGTGAGCCCGTAGATGTCCGCCGGCGAATGGACCAGACCGGCATCGACCAGCTGGTCGACCAGCTTGTCCCCGAAGCCCTCGATGTCCATCGCCCGCCGCGCGGCGAAATGCAGCAGGGCCTGCTTGCGCTGCGCCGGACAGTACAGCCCGCCGCTGCAGCGGGCGATCGCCTCATCGGCGCCCCTGATCACGGTCGACCCGCATTCCGGGCAGGTTTTCGGCAAGGCGAAAGGCGGATGCTGCGGCTCGCCGCCGAACAGGTCGCGCGTCGGCCGCCGCTCGGGGACGATGGCGACGATTTCCGGGATGACATCGCCGGCGCGGCGGACGACCACCGTATCGCCGGTGCGCACGTCCTTGCGCCGCACCTCGTCCTCGTTGTGCAAGGTCGCGTTGGTCACCGTGACGCCGCCGACGAAGACCGGCCTGAGCCGGGCGACCGGCGTGATCGCCCCGGTCCGGCCGACCTGGACATCGATGCCGAGCACCTCGGTCAGCGCCTCCTCGGCCGGGAACTTGTGGGCGATGGCAAAACGCGGGGCGCGCGAGACAAAACCCAGCTGCGCCTGGGCCGCCAGGCGATCGACCTTGTACACCACGCCGTCGATGGCATACGGCAGGGCCGGCCGTTTCTCGCCCATCTCGGAAAAGTAGGCAAGCAGGCCGTCGGCGCCCTGCACCACCCGGCGCTCCGCCGCCACCGGCAAGCCGCCGGCGGCCAGCCGGTCCATCAGTTCGCCATGGGTCGTTACCGGCAGCGCCTCGCCGCCGGCCCCGACTCCGTAGGCGAAGAACGACAGCGGACGGGCGGCGGTGATCCGCGAATCGAGCTGGCGCAGGCTGCCGGCGGCGGCATTGCGGGGATTGGCGAATTCCTTGTCGCCCGACTCGCGCTGGCGGGCATTGAGCCGGGCGAAGGCTTCCTTGAACATCAGGACCTCGCCGCGAATCTCGATCAGCGCCGGCCAGCCGCTCCCGGCCAGACGCAGCGGGATGCAGCGCAGTGTCCGCAGATTGGGCGTCACCTCCTCGCCGGTCGTTCCGTCGCCGCGCGTCGCACCGCGGGTGAACAACCCGTTCTCGTAGGTCAGGCTGATCGCCAGCCCGTCGAATTTCGGCTCCACCGCGTAGTCGACCGCGCCCCCGGGGAATTCCCCCCGGGCGGCGGCGAACGCCTCCAGCCCGTCGCGCACGCGCTGGTCGAATGCCCTGACCTCGGCCGGATCGAAGGCGTTGTTCAACGACAGCATGGGCGCGCCATGGACGCAGGGCGGAAACGCGCCGAGCGGCGCGCCGCCGACGCGCCGGGTCGGCGAGTCGGGCGTCAGCAGTTCCGGGTACTGCTGCTCGAGGTCCTGCAGTTCGCGGAACCGCTGGTCGTACTCGGCATCGGGAACGGTCGGCGTGTCGAGGACGTAGTAGGCGTGGTTGTGGCGCTCGATCTCGGCGCGCAGTTCCCGCGCGCGCCCGGCCGCGGGCGCCGGCGCGGCCATCAGGAGAACAGGCGAAGCGCCTGTGCCGATCCCGCCGGCAGGCCGAAGCTGGCCATGGTCGCTTGCGGCTTGCCGATGAATTCGCGCCGGATGTGATCGAGCTGCACATCGTTCAGCGGCTGCCGGTTGTCGTCGACCAGCGTACCCTGCAGGGCCTCGGCGAAGCGCTTGGCGAGATCGGTCATCTGCTGGAAAACCCGCTCGCCATGGGCGACGCGCGGCACGTCGAGGACGAAGGTCAGGCCGTGCGTCGTGAAGTTGTGCATGGCTTCGGGCGAAAAGGGGGTCGTCTCGAAATTCTGCAACGTGAACTGCGGGCGGCCGTCGCCGTCCTGCCGCGCGAACACGCCATCGTCGCCCAGCACCATTCCGGCCGCCTCGGCGAGCGCACGGATCTTGGTGCCGGAAAACGGCGTCCCGCGGCTGACCAGATTGATGCCGATCTCGAGGTCGACCGCGGCGCAGAAGCGGTCGATCTCGGCCGCCTGATCGAGCAGCCGGCCGGCCGGCATGTCGGCCACCGCCAGCAGTTCGTCGGCCAGCTGGTGCATGGCGCCGCTGAAGGTCGCCAGATCGGCCTCGGAAACCGGTCCCATGCGGTCGACCAGCTGCAGCCCGACCCGCAGGCGGCGCACCGGCGCTTCGCTCTCCGGCGCGATGCGTTCCCACTCGCGGCTGCGTTCGTTGAAGTGCACCCAGTGGATCGGCTTGCTGACGCGCTGCAACGACCGCTCCTGCGCATCGACGATCCGTGACGCCGGCACCGGGTCAACCAGCTCCATCGCGACGATGAACTCCAGCCGGGGATCGAGCAGGCTCCCGGGAACCAGGCCGGCGGGAAGATCGTGAACATCGGCATCGTCCCGTGGCGCTGCGCCGGCAACGGATTCCGGCCGGCCGCGCGCGCCGTCGGTGAACACCGGCTCGCCGGATTCCCCGGCCGGCGCACTGTCGGCCAGCACCGGCTCGCGCCGTTCCGCCGCCGCCCGCAGTTCCGGCTCGCCGCCGACGGCTGGCGCCGACTTCGCCGCTCCGGCGCCGAGCAGGACATCGTCGTGCCGGGGCTTGAGGAGCGCCTCGGCCAGCTTGCGATGACGGTATGCCTGCCACTTGTTGTAGCCCAGAACGCCGGCCACCGCTGCCGCGCCCAGGCCAATCAATCCCATCTGGAGTTCGGTCATCTAAGCCGCATCCCTCATCTTCAAGGCTTCTTCGATATCCACTTCGACGACGCGCGAAACGCCGGATTCCTGCATGGTGACGCCGACCAGCTGCCCGGCCATCTCCATCGAGATTTTATTATGGGAAATAAACAGGAATTGCGTGTTCGCCGACATTTTCTTGACCATGACGCAGAAACGCTCGGTATTGCTGTCGTCGAGCGGCGCATCGACCTCGTCGAGCAGGCAGAACGGCGCCGGGTTGAGCTGGAACATCGAGAAAACCAATGCAATCGCCGTCAGCGCCTTTTCGCCGCCCGACAGCAGGTGGATGGTCGAATTCTTCTTGCCCGGCGGCTGGGCGATGACCTGGACGCCGGCATCGAGGATCTCCTCGCCGGTCATCACCAGCTCGGCGCGGCCGCCGCCGAACAGATCCGGGAAAAGCTGCCCGAAATGCCCGTTGACCGTGTCAAACGTGCTCTGCAGCAGCTCGCGCGTCTCGCGGTCGATGCGGCGGATGGCGTTTTCCAGCGTCTCCATCGCCTCGGTCAGGTCGGCCGCCTGCATGTCGAGGTAGCCCTTGCGCTCGCTCGCCGTCTCCAGTTCTTCCAGCGCGGCGAGGTTGACCGCGCCGAGTTCGGCGATGGCGTTGCCGAGACGGGTGATCTCGCCCTGCAACGCGGCCGGGCGGGCATTGCCGAGATCCTTCTCGAGCATCGTCTCGTCGGCGCCGGCTTCCAGCAGCTGCTGCGCGAACTGTTCGGTGTTGAGCGCAGCCGCCTGCTCGCGGAGCCTAAGGTCGCCGATGCGCGCGCGCAGCGGCTCCAGCCCCTGTTCGATGCGCAGCCGCTGCTCTTCCAGCGTGCGCAGCGCATTGGTCGCCGACTCCAGGGTGTCGCGACACGCCGCGAGCGCCCTTTCCTTCTCCTGGCGGGCGGCCAGCGCCGCCTGCAGGCTGTCCTCCATGACGTCGGCCGGCGCCGCCTCGACCTGTTCGGCGCATTGCGCGCGGTCGTTCTCGATGCGGCCCAGTTCGCGCTGCGCCAGCGCCTGCTGGGCGAAGATGTCCTGCAGCTTGCCCGCCGATTCGCGCAGCGAGAATTGCGCCTCGCGCAGCGCGCGGTCGAGATCGGCGTTGCGCTCGCGCTCGGCGCGCACCGCGCGCTCGGCCTCGTCGAGCCGCGACTGGGCGCCGGCAACCAGGACGCGGATGCGCGCCAGGCCCTCGCGCACCTCGGCGATCTTGTCGTCGGCCGCCAGCTCGCGCTCGCGCTCGGACTCCTCGTCCTCGGCCAGCTCGGCCAGCTGCTCCTGCATGCGCTCCTTCTGCTCGCGCTGGCGCTCGATGGCCTGGCCAAGCCGCAACACCTCGAGTTGCACCGCATGCACCCGCTGCTGGCGGTCGGCCACGTACTGGCGAATCTCGCCCATTTCGTCCTGCTTGTCGGAACACTGCTCGTCGACCATCGCCAGGCGTTCGCGCAGGCCCGCGGCCTCTTCCTCGGCGGCGGCGATGCCGGCGCCCAGCGTTTCGATTTCGCGCTGGCGTTCGAGCAGGCCGTGCTCGCCCTGGTCGGGCGCGAAGAAGGTGACGCTGGCGCGGGTCAGCAGGTCGCCCCCGGCGGTCACCAGCATGGCCCCCGCGGGCAATTCGCGACGACGCGCCAGCGCGGCGTCCAGGCTGTCGGCGGTGAGCACCGGAGCCAGCCAGTCGGCGAGCGCGGCGGCCAGCGCCGGGTTGTCGCTGCGCACGCGCTCGCTCAGGCGCCCC
>JAFLDQ010000133.1 GCA_017302355.1 Dechloromonas sp. | reverse complement strand
CCAGTCGCGCTACGCGCTCCTTCCGGCAAGCCCGGCGCAACCCCACCCACATTCGATTGATTCAGCATTTTACGACTCCTTCTTCAGACACGATTTAACCCCAAATTCGTGTACAGAAAAATCGGGGGCGGCGCAAATCGACGAACTCAGGATCGTGGGCCAAGTGCAACTGGCTGGCTGAAACCGGTTCCGGGGAGATGATTTCCAGCGGATAGCCGAGCGCCTGCCAAGATTTCAAGACTTCGGCGGGCTTGCTGGCGCTGGGGGAAAAACTCGCCGCATCGGCGACCATTGCGTCGGTGTAAAAGACGGTTAATTTCATGTCGATCTCCTGATATTGAGGTGAATCAACAGGATGCAACAGACGGTGTCTCAGGGCGTGAGACACCCCGCAGGCCGATTGACTGCCCGCAGACATACCTCGGCAACCAAAGAAATTCGCTCGGCGCCGCTCAGGCCCTCGCTATCGGGATCAAGCATGTCTTCATAGCCGGTACTGCGTTGGGCGCTCTTGGCGGTGCGATCGTCGTTACGGCTGCCGATACCGAATTCGATCTCGCCGATTCGCCACTTGCGCCCGGTCTGACGGTCGAACTCCTCGATCTCGCGCAGAACGCTGGCAACGATCTCGCCGCGTAGTTCATGGACGACCCGATTGACCTGACTGACCGGCAGGTTGTAGTTCACATTGGGCTGGCTCAGGGTAAGACCTTCACGGCTGGCAAGGCGGGCGCGTTCGCGCAGGTTGTAGTTCTGGCTGCTGGGGATGCGGGCCGACGCCGTGATGCTGACCTGCTCATAGCCGACGACGGCGTTGGCATCGCGGTACAGGGTCGAAAACACCCACTCCGATTTCGGAATGAAATGGGTCAGCGCGTCGCGGACGAGGCGCTGCAACGACGCCTGATTGGTCTGGTTGGCGCTGACCAGCAGGGTCACGCTGATGGTGACGCTAACAGTTTCCTGGCTCAGCGTGCGTTGTGCAATGACGCGGTAGCGCAAGCTGTCGTCTTGGCTGGTGAGGTGGATTTGCTCGGACACGGTGTTCTCCTGTGGGTTGGTGACGTACACAGGATGAACTGAGCGGTGTCTCAGGAGGTGAGGCAGGGGATGGGAAAGTCCAGAATCGACTTTGAGGCTGTGAATATTTCCCCTTGCCCCTGGAGTTTTCATCCTTCGTCCCGTACAATGCGGATGTCATGTTTCATTCAAGGTGCACGACATGAGCACGATCCCGCTCTTCGAGGACTTGCCGGAACCCGAGCATTCTGAGGCGCAAGCGCGGCAGGAATCTCCACGGCGCGTTCGCGTTCTTGTCCCCAACCGAAAGCAGATCGAGTTGCGGCCGAGCGATCTCGAATCGCTGCTGCCGGAAGGGCACCGTGCGCGGATCGTGTGGGGCTTTGTCCTGGGGCAGGATCTGACTGCCCTGTACGCTGACATCAAGGCGGTTGAAGGAGGCGCGGGACGCCCCGCGATCGCCCCGGAGATTCTCTACGCCCTCTGGTTGTATGCCACGCTGGAAGGTATCGGCAGCGCGCGCAGGATTGCACGGCTGACCCGGGAACACGACGCCTACCGCTGGATATGCGGCGGCGTCCAGGTGAATTACCACGGTGTTGCCGACTTTCGCAGCCAGAACGAAGCGGCGCTCGACGGATTGCTGAGCGAGAACATCGCCGTCCTGATGGCGGCCGGCGTGGTCAAGCTCAAGAGCGTCGCCCAAGACGGCATGCGGGTGCGCGCAAGCGCTGGTGCTGCATCGTTCCGACGGGAAGAGAAGCTCAAGGGCTACCCGGAAGTGGCCCGCGCCCATGTAGGCGCGCTCAAACGGGAAGAAGAAGACGATCCGGGTGTGGCAGACCGGCGCGGCAAGGCGGCACGGGAGCGCGCGGCGAGGGAGCGTGAGGCGCGCATTGCTGCTGCGCTCCTGCGCCTGCCCGAACTGGCCGAGATCAAAAAGCGGCAAGGCAAGGCTGCGGAAGACGCGCGGGCCTCGACCACCGACGCCGAAGCCACGGTCATGAAGATGGGGGACGGCGGCTTCCGGCCGGCCTACAACATCGAATTTGGCAGCGACACGCAAAGCCGGATCGTTGTGGGCGTTGAGGTGGTGACCACGGGTAGCGACATGGCGCAGATGGCGCCGATGGTCGATCAGGTTGCCAGGCGCTGTGGTACGACGCCGGAGAACTGGCTGGTCGATGGCGGGTTTCCGGCGCATGACCAGATCGATGCGGTCGCGGATCGGACGCGTGTGATCGCCCCGGTACCCAAGCCGAAGACCCCGCGCAAGAGCAAGGCGGAGAAGGCGGAGAAGGCGAACGAGAACGACGGGAGTGAGGGCGGCCCCCGGGAGCCGGGCGACCCCGGGTCGGCGCCCCCGGCGGTGGATCCGCATCGACGCAAGCCCGGCGACAGCGAGGCGACGGGTGATTGGCGGGAACGGATGGGGAGCGAGGAAGCCCGGGCGTTGTACCAGGAGCGCGCTGCGGTCGCCGAGTACGTCAATGCCCAGGCGCGCAACCGCAACCTGATCCTGCTGCCTGTGCGTGGCCTCAAGAAGGTCCGGGCCGTGGCCATCCTGCACGCCCTAGCCCATAACCTGATGCGGATGATCACCCTGGCACCAAACTTGTTGGGGACAGGGACAAACTCGCCCAGAATCTGCCCGATGGGCGCCTGAACGAAGAAATCACCCCGAAAATCACTCAATGAGCCCTTGAGAGCGGGAAATCCGATGAGCACGGCATATTTCGCAACCCCCTGCGATTCACCAATCCTTCGCGCCCCTATTGCTCGGCATGAGGGAAAAATTCACGGGCTCTTTGAGTTCGTCGCAGCAAGTTGGTTGACAGGTGTATCCAATCGGGTACGCTTGTGGCCGTGAATACCTTTCAGAAGTCTGATGAATTTGATGATTGGCTGATTGGGTTGAAGGACCCGATGGGAAAAGCCCAAATTGCCTTGCGCCTCGATCGCGCGGCACGCGGCAATTTTGGGGATTGCAAGCTGGTGGGAGATGGCGTTTCCGAGATGCGAGTCCACTATGGACCCGGCTACCGCCTCTATTTCACCCGCCGTGGCACGGTGGTTTATCTGTTGTTGTTGGGCGGCGATAAATCAACCCAGAAACGTGACATCAAGCGCGCTATCGCAATGGCAAACGCTTTACCGAAGGATTGACCATGACCAATTTCACCCCTTTTGACGTGGCTGACTACCTGGATAACGAGGAAACGATAGCCGCCTATCTAACGGCGGCGTTGGAGGATGCCGATCCCGACGCATTTCTTGCCGCGGTAAAGGCGGTTGCTCGTGCTCGTGGAATGACACAGTTGGCAAAGGATTCTGGTTTGGGGCGCGAAAGTCTTTACAAAGCGCTCTCACCTGGGGCGAAACCTCGTTACGAGACGGTGATGAAAGTGGTTCGCGCACTAGGCGTCAATTTGCATGCCGAAGTCCGGCATGTTTAGCAGCCTGCCGGATTTTAAGTGGGGCCGCAGACCGCACACCCGGGGTCTTTCCTGAACCTGACGCTGCGCCACTCCATTTCCAGCGCATCGAGCAACAGCAGGCGGCCGGTGAGATTTTCGCCGATGCCGGCGACCAGCTTCAGCGCCTCAGCCGCCTGCATCGTGCCGACGATGCCGGTCAGCGGGGCGAAGACGCCCATCACCGCACAGCGCACTTCCTCGACCTCGTCGCCCTCGGGAAACAGGCAGTGGTAGCACGGCGAGTCGTCGCGGCGCAGGTCGTAGACGCTGATCTGGCCGTCGAAGCGTATGGCTGCGCCGGAAACCAGCGGCTTGCGATGATGCACGCAGGCGCGGTTGATCGCATGCCGTGTGGCGAAGTTGTCGGTGCAGTCGAGGACGACATCGGCGCTCGCCACCAGCGCGTCGAGCGCAACGCCGGCGAGCCTCTGCTGCAGGGGAACGATGGTGGCGTCCGGGTTGATCGCCGCCAGCGCCTGGCGGCCGGATTCGGCCTTGGCCATGCCGACACGCGCCTGGGTGTGAAGAATCTGGCGCTGCAGGTTGGTGAAATCGACCGTGTCGTCGTCGACCAGCGTCAGTTTGCCGATCCCTGCCGAGGCGAGGTAGATGGCGGCGGGTGAACCGAGGCCGCCGGCGCCGACGACCAGCGCGTGGGCGGCGAGAATGCGTTCCTGCCCGCCAATACCGAGGGCGTCGAGGAGGATGTGGCGGCTGTATCTTAGGAGCTGCTCGTCCGTCACTTGTATTCGCGCCACTCCGGCGGCGTGTCATCGTGGTCGCCGTGCGGGTGGTGTTCCCAGGCCTTGACGTACGCTTCTTCCTGCGATGACCGCTTGATACGTCTCTCCGGGGCGGCCATGTTGTGCAGCTGGGTGTCCTCGACATAGTAGACCAGCGCCCGGGTCAGCTTGCTCATCAGCGTGTTGTCGAGATGATAGCCGCGGTCGATGAGATGCTCGTCGAGTTCGCGCAGCGTGTGTACCGACACGTCGTAGCCGACGCCCACCGCGCGTTTCTCGAATTTCGGCTGAACGTCGACTTCGTCGATATGCCGGAGGTCGTCGGCCGCCTCCGGCACCTGGCCGGGCGGGAACTTGGCGAACAGTATCTCCCGGTTCTTCCTGAGATCTCCGCTGTTCATCATGCCTCCGGTGAATTCCCTACAGGGTCTTGTGCTGCAGGATCTTCAAACCCTTGAGAAGGTTCAGGGCCTGCTGGAACTGATGGTCGCTCTTGGTGCCATATTCGAGGCGAGCCAGCGGATCCTCGTCGGGTTCGTCCTTGCCGCCCTTGTCCTTGTCCTTGCCCGGTTTGGCCGCCGGCTTGGCCTGCGGCTTCGGCGCTTCCTTGGTGGCTTCCTTGTCGCGGTCGTTGGTCAGGTGACGATCGAGATCGGCCTCGCGCACCCGGCCGCTGGCGCCGCCGCCGTTGGCCGTCTCCTCGACGACGATGTCCGGGACGATGCCCTTGGCCTGAATCGAGCGCCCCTCCGGCGTATAGTAGCGGGCGGTGGTCAGCTTGATCGCGGTGTTGCCGGGCAAGGGAATGACCGACTGGACCGATCCCTTGCCGAAGGTCTGGGTGCCCATGATGATGCCGCGCTTGTAATCCTGGAGGGCGCCGGCAACGATTTCGGACGCCGACGCCGAACCGCTGTTGACGAGGATGACCATGGGCACCTTCTTGGCCTCGATCGGGATGGTCTTGAGCGGATCCTCGCGCGTCCCGCGCAGGTAGTCCTGCGGCCGGGCGCGAAACTCCTGCTTGGCGTCCGGCGTGCGCCCGTCGGTCGAAACGACCTTGACGTCGGGCGGCAGGAAAGCCGCGGAAACGCCGATCGCGCTGTTGAGCAGGCCGCCGGGATCGTTGCGCAGATCGAGAACCAGCCCTTGCAGGTTGCCCTCCTTGTAGAGGTTCGTCAGGTGCTTGGCCAGGTCGGCGGTGGTGTTTTCCTGGAACTGGGTGACGCGAATCCAGCCGTAGCCTGGCTCGATCAGCTTGGACTTGACGCTCTGGACCTTGATCACTTCGCGGACCAGGGTCAGTTCGATGGGCTTCGCCTCGCCCTTGCGCAGGATCGAGATCCTGATCGACGTCTTCGGCTTGCCGCGCATCTTCTTGACCGCTTCGTTCAGCGTCAGAC
This sequence comes from Dechloromonas sp., assembly GCA_017302355.1. The sequence continues at coordinate 4,192 of JAFLDQ010000133.1, read as the reverse complement.
CCTTGACCGGGGTGTCGTCGAGCTTGAAGATCAGGTCGCCCGACTTGATGCCGGCGCGGTAGGCCGGGGTGTCCTCGATCGGCGAGACGACCTTGACCAGTCCGTCCTCCATGCCGACCTCGATGCCCAGCCCGCCGAACTCTCCCTGGGTGCCCACCTGGAGTTCCTTGAACGCGTCGGCATCGAGGTAGGCGGAGTGCGGGTCGAGGTTGGACAGCATGCCGGAGATGGCGTTGTTGATCATCGTCTTGTCTTCGACCGGCTCGACATAGCCCTGCTTGATGCCGCTGTAGACTTCGGCGAAGGTGCGCAACTCGTCGATCGGAAGGCCGGCCTTGGCATCCTTTTCGGCAAGCGCCGGGACGTGCAGGCTGATCATCACGCCGGTGACGAAGCCAACCACTACCAGACTGATCGTTTTCACTTTGCTCATTTCAGACTTGCCCATTTCATCGGATCGACAGGTTGCCCCTGATGGCGGATCTCGAAGTATAAACCGGAATCCGGATTCCCTCCGCTGTTCCCTACGGTCGCCACCGTCTCCCCGCCTTTGACTCCCTGCCCCACCTCCTTGAGCAGCGAGTCGTTGTTGCCGTAGATCGAAAGGTAGGAATCGCCGTGGTCGACGATCAGCAGATTGCCGAAACCGCGCATCCATTCCGCGAACACCACGCGCCCGCTGGCCACGGCCTTGACGTCGCTGCCGGCGCCGGCCTTGATGAATACGCCGCGCCAGGTGCCGCCGCCATCGCGCGGACTGCCGAAACGCCCGGCCACGGCGCCGCGAACCGGCAGGCGCAGGTTGCCCTTCTGGCGCACGAAGCCGCCGTCGCTGGCGGCCGGTTCGTGATGGTTCTCGGCTTCGACCGGCTTGCTGCGCACCGGTTCGCTGGCTGGCGCCGGGCGCGGCGCTTCGCGGGTTTCCTCGCCCGGACGCGCCCGCGGCTTCTCCTTCTGTCGCGCGGCTTCGGCGAGGCGGGCGGTCTCGGCTTTGCGGGCGGCCTCGGCGGCCCTCGCCGCCTCCGCCTCGCGCGCGGCCTTGGCCGCCTGCGCCGCCTGGGCGGCGAGAATTTTCGACAGGCGGTCGATCAGTTCGGTCAGCCGGCGTTCGTCCTGCCGCAGGTTGCCGATCTGCTTGCGCTGCGCCTTGACCTTGTCGGAAACCTGGGCGTAGAGGGTCTGGCGCTCCTCGCGCTGCTTCTGCAGGTCGGCATGACGCTGTCGCTGCTGCGCCTCGACCTCCCGGATCTCGTCGGCGCGCTCCCTGGCGTCCGCGGCAAGCGCCTTCTTCTTCTCCAGCGTGACGCTGACCTCGTTCATCAGTTCGGCGCGCGCCATGGCGATGGCCGAGAGATAGTGCAGGTCGCGCGCCATCTGGTTCGGATCGTCGCCGTTGAGCAGCAACTGCAGCGAATCCGGGGCGCCGCGCAGGTACTGCCGGTACAGCAGCTGGTCGAGCTGGTTCTGCTGCTGGCTCAGCGTCGCGGCCAGCTCCTGCGACTGCTTTTCGAGATTTTGCAGCTTTTTCTGCAGTTGACCGCGCTGTTGCTCGAGTTCATGCAATTCGCGTTGCAGGCGCGAGATCCGGGTTTCCGACTCGCGCAGCCGGTCAGCCGCGTCGGCCCGGTTTTCCTCGCTCGCCGAGAGATCCTTGCGCAGGCTCTCGATGCGCCCGCGCAATTCGCCGAGATCGGCCTGCTTCTCGGAGATTTCCGGCGACGCCGGGGCGGCCCTGACCTTGTCCCGGTTCGCTAGGACAGGGCCGGAGTGCGCGCAGAGCAATGCGGCGGCGATCAACGCCGCACTCCGGAGCCCGGTCAACGCCCCGCCCTCGGCCGCCGCGCCGGCGCTGCCGTTGCCCGCGCTCCGGGGATGGCGGCTTCCGGGACGGTGACGCCTGGGCGGTCGCTGGGGAAGGAGATCGTTCATGCCCGGGTCCGGATCGATGTTGATTAAGGCCTGTGAAACGCAATCCGTTATTTTATAATCATCCGTCTGACGATATCCGGGTTCCCCCACATGGAAAAGGCCACCTTCAACCTGATCGACAAACAGGAAGACATCGAGTTGGCGGCGCGCGCGCTCAAGTCCATCGCCCACCCGTTGCGCCTGAAGATTCTTTGCGTCATCGGCGATCAGGAGGCCTGCGTGCAGGAGATCGTCTCCGCCGTCGGCACGTCGCAGAGCAACATCTCGCAGCATCTGGCCATCCTGCGCGAGAAGGATGTCCTGCTGACGCGCAAGGATGCCAACCGCGTCTTCTATCGCGTGGGCGACCAGCGCATCCTGCAGCTCGTCGGCATGATGCGCGAAGTCTTTTGCGGCGTGGAGGGATAGCCAGGTGCCGATGGATTTCATTTACCAGAACATCCTGCTGATCGCCCTCGTCGTGGTCAGCGGCGTCGCGCTCATCCTGCCCATGCTGATGGGGTCCGGGGCGAATGACGTCAATCCGGCGGCGGCCACGCTGCTGATCAATCGCGAGGACGCCCAGGTGATCGACGTGCGCGAAGCCGAGGAGTTCGCCGCCGGGCATCTGCCGGACGCGAGGAATGTTCCGCTCGCCAAGCTCGCCGATCGCATCGGCGAGATCGAGCGCTTCAAGGACAGGCCGGTGATCGTCTGCTGCGCCTCGGGGGTGCGCGCCGGCAAGGCTTGCGGCCAACTCGGGAAACTGGGCTTCGCCAAGGTGCATAACCTGTCCGGCGGCATCGACGCCTGGGTGGCTGCCGGTTATCCGGTGAAGAAGGGGACGCGCAACCGATGAGCGCCCGCGTCCTCATGTATACCACGGCGGTCTGCCCCTACTGCGCGCGCGCCAAGTTGCTGCTCAAGGCGCGCGGGGTGACCGAGATCGAGGAAGTCCGCGTCGATCTCGACCCTGCGAGACGCGACGAAATGATGCACAAGACCCGGCGCCGGACCGTGCCGCAGATCTATGTTGGCGACACCCATGTCGGCGGCTTCGACGACCTCGCCGCCCTCGACGGCGCCGGCGGGCTGCGACCGCTGCTCGACGGCGCCTGACCACCGATTTATCACCTGAAAGAGAATCATGGAACAAGACGAACAGCAGCCGGTCTTCGGCATCGAGAAGCTTTACATCAAGGATCTTTCCGTCGAGGTGCCGCATGCGCCGGAAATCTACCTCGAACGCGAGGCGCCGCAGGTCGAGATCCAGCTCGGAACCGCCGGCAGGGGCCTCGGCGATGGCGCCTACGAAGTGGTGCTGACCGTCACGGTAACCGCCAAACTGGAAGACAGGACGGTCTTCCTGGTCGAAATCGGCCAGGCCGGCATCTTCCGGATCGTCAATGTGCCCGATGAGCAGGTCGAGCCGCTGATTGCCGTCGCCTGCCCGAACATCCTCTTCCCGTATGCGCGGGAGGCCGTTTCCGACGCCGTGACCCGTGCCGGCTTCGCGCCCATCGTCCTGCAGCCGGTCAATTTCGAGGCCATGTACATGCAGCGCCTGCAGGAACAGGCGCCGGCCCCGACCGAAGTTCCCATCCAGTAAGGCCTGACCATGTGGCGCCAGGCCATTGCCGCTTTCGCCCTGAGCAGCGCCGCCGGCACGGCGCTGGCCCTTGATTATCGTTCGGTCGAGGCGCCGGTGGCGATTCTCTACGACTCGCCGTCGCAGAAGGGCAAGAAGCTCTACCTGATCCGCGCGCAGACGCCGGTCGAGGTCGTCGTGCGTGTCGAGGGCTGGTTCAAGGTGCGCGACGCGGAAGGGTCGATGGCCTGGATCGAGGCGCGCAATGTCGGTGAGCGCCGCATGCTGGTGGTGACCGCGCCACGCGCCGAACTCCGCGAAGCCGACCGGGCCGAGGCGCCGGTCGTCGCGACCCTCGACAAGTGGGTTCTGGTGGACTTCGTCGAGCCGGCGGCGCCGGGCTGGGCCAAGGTCCGTCATCGTGACGGCGCGACCGGCTACGTTCGCTCGACACAGGTCTGGGGCCTGTGAAGATCGCCCTGCTTGGCGCCGGGGCGTGGGGTACCGCGCTGGCCATCGCCTTTGCCGGCAAGCACGAGGTCACCCTGTGGTCGCGCGAGGACGATGTTGCGGTCGACCTGGTAAAAAGCCGCGAAAACCGCCGTTTCTTTCCCGGCCACCGGCTTCCGGACGGTGTCCGCGTCGAGACCGATTTCGCCGCCGCGGTCGCCGATGCAGAGCTTCTGGTCGTCGCGA